>NZ_JBIDAK010000052.1:0-36882 GCF_043202455.1 Kitasatospora sp. NPDC048194 | reverse complement strand
CCCCGAAGGTGATGGCTGCAGAACTCTCCGCGCACCCAATCACATACGGCCGACAACACTCGCTGTTATCGCACCACAGAAGTTGAACCAGAACCGAAACTCGTGAACATCACCCATCCGCGGTTCGAGGTGACTCCCAAACTCGTGAACAACTGACGTCACAACTCGGGTTCTGGCACAACTTCCGTGAAACCGCACCGGACGAGACGCGGGTCGACCTCTGGGCGAGCTGCCGGTCTGCCCGTTCACCGAGGCTGCCAGCCTTGGACACAGAGGATCGGTACGGCTTCACGAATGTGGGTCAGAACCTGACAATAGGTTGGGCAGACCTTCGTGCTCTCGGCCCGAGGCCAGGCACGCCAAGAGCCGCGGCAACGGACACAGCAGGCCAGAGACCTGCCTTGCCGAGGCTAGCGTCAGGAGCTGAGTAGCATCCTTGTGCCAATTTGCTCGTTGAGTCAGGCATGAAGATCATCGCTTCCGTCGTGCTTATCGGCGCCGCACTCCTCGCCGCCGCCACCCCTGCATCCGCCGAAGGTGTTCGTTCGGACACTGGCAGCACCAGCTCAGCTGCGTCACCGAATGACTCTCGCCGCGTCCAGCCCGGCCTTGGACTCCCTTCTGTGGCCGAGCTCGGGCTCAGCAACGAGGACTTGCTCAAGCCGGTGTCGGCTCTCGGGGAGCTCTTGAGTGCGGCGGATCTTCTGTAGGTCGGGCTTCGCTCCGCCGTCGCCTGGCATCACAGAAATTGAGCCAGAGCCACAACTCGTGGATTAAAGCCAGACGATCTTCGCCGCGATGTCCATTTCGACGAATTGAAGCCTGAGCGACGCGTAGTGGGCGGCTCCGGAGTCAACCCCCGAAGGACTTCCGGAGCCGACCACTAAGTAGTCTGCAAACATGCAGCTCCCAGCTGCAGCGAAGTTGCATCTTTTTGAGACTGCGCACCCGAGAAAGCGGGTGTGACTACTGCTCACTGATCCTGTGCGGATGAGAGACATCTGCGATGCAGGTGAAAATCCGTAGAGAGCCGGCTCGCCCTACCGTGACCCGCGTAGGAGTGTTCAGCCCGTAGATCGAGCTTTCCGCCTCCTCGACAGGCCTCCAGCTGAGGCTTCCGTTGTCCCACTCCTTGCTGTCTACCGTGACCAACAGTCGCATCGGAGCGCCACACTCGCAAACCATCAGCCGAGGGCCCGTCAAATGCCATGAGGCGAAACCGCCTGCTTTCCAACCAGGCGCAATCGACAAGTCATATTGATAATGCGGAGCATTCTCACTCTCCCAATCCTCCCACTCTTCCAGAGACTCCCGTAGCGTTTCTGGCAAAAGTTCGAAGCTCTGATGCTCGATGACCTGCTCCGGATTTAGTAGGCAAGCGTCGGGAACATAACCCGCCCGCCCAACAACCTCGACTTCAGGCGCGCCCACCAAAGGGTCAGAGACTTGCGACGAGTCCCGCCACACCAGTCGGACGTCAATCCCCCTAGCATCTCCATGAGAATCGAATGGACACCAGAGAATCTGTAGCAAATCTTTCCCGTCCGGAAACCCCAGATCCGGGACGTCTCGCCGGAACAACTGGAGCACAGGCAGCATAGGAATCGGAGCATCGTCCGAGAGCGCTGGAGCGTAGTTACCACGCTTGTTCAGCTCGCCCAGCTTCTCACGCTCTTCATCGGTGGGCCCAGTCGACTCGCCGGTCGGCCCAAGTCGGCTCCACGCAACGTCGAGAATCTTTCGCCGCTTCCTAACATTCGCCAGCAGCTCACCACGTGACTTTCGATGGACAGCAGTGCAAGTTGGCCAGGATTCACCTGCTGGCCAGAGCAGCTCCCCACCCACTGAGCTGTCCATCTGCCCTGGGCGTCCCGGCCGAGGATGGAGCCGCGTCGCCGTCAAGGCGTACTTCCGAAGTTCGGGGAAAACAGCTTCAATGTCGATGGGGCGCGCGGGCGTAGTCCGGGTCACGTAAACCTCCGTAATTACTGACGCGCCCAGTCTACCGCAAAGCACTGAGGCCCACGGTCACCCCGTGGGCCTCAGCTAACTTAGCAACCCAACTTGTTTAAAACCTGAATTTACCCGAGATGATCCCAGCCGCCGGATTCTCCAAGAAGCCAGAGAGACTAAATCCCTTATTGCCCGCCGCCGAGAAATCCAAGCGCACCGGAACCGGATTTGCGCCATCGTAAATCGGTTTTACAGAGTACTGGACAACCTCGCCCGCATCCGCCGCATCGTAGATGTGCTGCTCGATTAGATCACGCATCCATGGTGAGTTGACGGGGTTTTGTGTCAGCGTGACGAGGTTGTAGCGCGCAAGCGGACCCTTGCCCGCACCTCCCAAGCGGTTGGCCAGGAGATGTCCTCGCGCCTCGTTAAAGTTGGTCCCGTTACCTCTCCAACCCGGCGGCCGACTCCCGCCAGCCTCGGTCCCCTTGTCCAGCATCGACTTGTCGATTGATGCGTGAACACCTTGAGGCCGCCCAAGTTGGTCCAGACCTTCGTACCGAACACTCCCATTGAAACTGTAACGGTCGCAGTTGTGGACAAGGACTGGGGTGCTCCCGGCCTCCACGAAGTAGGTGTGGAGGTCGCCGATGGTGAGGTCGTAGGTGGTGGTGTCGGCGTGGAAGAGGTGGACATCGGTGACCTGGGCCGTGCCGGTGGGCGTCTGGAGGACGTCGCCGACGCGGAGGTCCTTGGCGTCGACGAAGGCGGCCTGGGTCTGGTCGTAGAAGGGGTGGTGGAAGGTGGTGTGGATGGTTCCACCGTCGGCGGCTATGGCCGGGTCGGTGGTGTCGGTGGGGGTGCTGGTGCTTGAGGTGGTATAGGCGACCGGGGCGGTCGCGGGGGTGGGCTGGTGGTTGACGCCGATAAGGCTGGCGGCGGCGACGGACGCGGCCAAGGCGAGGCCGGCGCGGTGCCAGATCCTCTTGGTCAGCGGGACCTCGGTGTACTTGGCCGGGATGGGTTCGGTGGTGTGGGTCTGGCTCGTGTGCTCCGGGTTGGTGTCGGTGGTGTGGGTCGGGGTGACCGTGACGTCGGCGAAGTCATGGTCGGTGGTGGTGACGATGACGTTGGTGACGGTGTGGGTCTGCGTGCCGTCCTGGCCGGGGACGGCGTTGGTGATCCGGTCGCCGGTCTTGATCTGGTCGATCCGCTTGCTGGTGCCGTCGGCCATCAGGACCGGCGTGGCGCCCGTGAAGCTGTGGGGCACGGGGCAGCTGCCTCCGGCTTCCGCCTCTGACCTGGCCGCCTTGGCTCCGGCCTGACGGCTCGCCGCCTGGGTGGCGTCCTCGGCTGCGACGTCCGCGGCTTCGGTGGCGCCCTTGCCGAAGAGACCGCCCACGGCTTCCATCGCCTTGGGGGCGACCTTGCCGATGATCGCGCCGCCGAGCTTGCCGAGGGCCCCGCCGACGGCGCCTTCAGCGGCACCCTCGAGTGCCGACTTGCCGAACGCGCCGGCGCTGCAGGCCGAGCCGCCCTTCTGGGCGCACTGGAAGCCCTGGGTGACCAGGCTTCCCGCTGCCCCCGCGGCCGCGGCGCAGCCGATGGAGCCGACGCCGCCGGTCAGGGCCTCACAGCCGGCGAACACGGCGGTGGAGACGACGAACGAGGTGATCGCGGCGGCGTGGTGCTTGACGAAGGTCGCCGCGGTCTTCGCCGCGTGGACCGTCGCCTTGTACGCGGTGCGCGCGGCCTTGTAGGCCACGCCCGCAGCCTTGTGGGCGACCTGGACGACGCGCTTGGCAGCGGCCTTGGCCGCGTGGTAGGCGTGTTTCACGACCCGGACTGTTGCGTGGTAGACGCGTCTGACTGTTCGTACGGCCCAGTGGTGGACGCGTTGCACGTAGTGGTACGTCCGGTGGTAGGCGTCCTTGACGTGGTGGTAGGCCGACCGCGCCGTGCTGACCACGGCCTGCCCGACGTACGTTGCCGCGGACTCGACCTTGTTGGCGACCCAGTGGGCCCCTTCGTCGAGCTTGTCCGCGACGTAGGAGGCGCCGCTCTCGACCTTGTCGGCCACCCAGTGGGCGCCGCTGTCGACCGCGCTGACCACCTTGTTGGCGATCTTGCAGGCCGAATCCGGCAGGTACCACGGGCAGTGGCCGGACGGGTCGCCCGCGGAGAGCGGGTTGTCGGCGACGTAGGCGAACGGGTTCGCCGCCGCCGAGTTCGGCACCGGGTTGGTCGAGACGGTGTCCTTGTTGAGGAACACGCCGGTGCGCGGGTTGTACCAGCGCGAGGCGGTGCCCACCAGGTTGGTGGAGCTCTCCGTCCAGCCGGACTGGAAGCCCAGGTGCCCGGGCAGGCCGCTGTTGGCCGTGACGGCGCCCAGCGGGTCGTAGGTGGCGGAGGTAGCCAGGGCGGTGCCGGTCGGCGCGAAGGTGCCCACCACGTCGTTGTGCTGGTCGAGCACGGCCAGCTGGCCGGTCGCGGTCGACGTGGCCCCGGCGGTGTTCAGCCCGATGAGCCCGTTTCCTGTGTCGTAGGTGTAGGTGTAGTCGCCGTCGGAGGCGACGATGTTGCCCGCGCCGGAGTACGAGAAGGTGCGCGTCGTGGCGCCGCTGGTGGTGTCGGTGATGTTCCGTCCGGCCGCGTCGTGGGTGTACGACTGCGTGCCGGCCACCACCTGCTGCCCGTAGGCGTCCGAGGCCAGCGTGGTGCTGCCTGCGGCGGTGATGTCGTGGGTCATCGTGCCGCGCGCCGAGTACGTGTACGTGTGCACGCCGTCCGAGGTCAGCTGGTCACGTGCGTCGTAGGTGAACACGTTGGAGCCGGCCTGGATGCGGTTGCCCGAGGCGTCGTACGCGTAGGCGGTGTTGGTGGTGCCGTTGTTCCACGACGTGAGGCGGTTGGCCCAGTCGTAGCCGTAGGTGTTGTTGGACGCTCCCGTGACTCCGGTGGTGTTCTTGCTGGTCAGGTTGCCGTTGTTGTCGTAGCCGTAGGCGATGGAGGCGAGGGTCGTCGTCCCCTTGGCCAGGGTGTCCGAGGTCAGGCGGTGCAGGGCGTCGTAGCCGTAGGTGCGCACGTTGCCGAGCGAACCGTAGGTGATCGACGAGACCTGGTTGAGCTTGTTGTAGCCGTAGGTCAGCTGCGTTCCCGTGGCCGGGTCGTTCACCGACTGCAGGCGTCCGGCCGTGTCGTAGCCGTAGCCGGTGGTGCCGGCGGCGTCGGTGCGGGAGGTCAGCTGCCCCGCGCCGTTGTAGGCGAACGAGGACGACCCGCCCGAGCCGGAGGCCGTCAGCAGCGCCCCGCGGTCGTTGTAGGTGAACGTCTCTCTGGTGGCCGCCTGGTAGTCCGGGCTGCCCAGGGTGCCGGCACTGGAGGTGGCGGCGGTCAGGATCTGGCCCGCGTTGTCGTAGGTGAACGAGCGGGTCGCGGTCGCCGCCTCGGCGCCCGTGCCCGTGGAGGTGAGCAGGTTGTCGACCTT
This sequence comes from Kitasatospora sp. NPDC048194, assembly GCF_043202455.1. Taxonomy (NCBI): domain Bacteria; kingdom Bacillati; phylum Actinomycetota; class Actinomycetes; order Kitasatosporales; family Streptomycetaceae; genus Kitasatospora; species Kitasatospora sp. NPDC048194. The sequence continues at coordinate 31,442 of NZ_JBIDAK010000052.1, read as the reverse complement.
GTCGTAGCCGAAGGACACCGACACCCCGCCCGGAAGGGTCTGGGAGGCGGTGCGGCCGTTGGCGTCGTACGCGTAGGTCGTGGTGGTGGTGTCGGCCGAGTTGTATATGCCGGTGCCGGGCTCCTGGACCGTGGCCAGCTGGCCGCGGGAGGTGTACGCGTAGTACCAGGAGTTGCCCCGGCCGTCGGTGTACCGGGTGCGCTGGCCCGCCGCGTTGTAGCCGAACGACGTGGTGATCGAGGAGGTCGCCGAGACCGGCTGGATCTCCTGCGTCACCATGTTGCTCGCGTCGTACGTCAGTTGCGTGGTGTGGCCGTTGGCGTCGGTGAACGAAGTCGCGTTGCCGTTGCCGTCGTAGACCGAGGAGATCTGCGTCAGCAGATTGTTGTTGGCGTCGTACTCCTTGTGGGACGCGGCCAGGTTGGCGGCGGTGTAGGTGGTCTGGCCGTAGGTGCCGTCGGCCGCCGTCGTCCTGTACGGACGACCCACGAAGTCGTAGGCGACCGTTGTGGTGTTGTTCGCCCCGTCCGTGACCTGGGTCTGCTCGCCGACCCGGTTGTAGCCGTAGGTCGTGGTCACGTTGGTCTCGCTCGTCTCGGAGGAGACGAACGCGCCGTAGGGGTTGCCGGGCGTGACCGCGTAGGACCTGGTGCTGGTGAGCGTCTGGTTGGTCGGGTAGCGCTCGAGCTTCGTCGAGGTGACGTGACGGCCCATCCAGTCGTACGTGGCCTGGGTGACCGCGCCGTTGCCGTCGGTCACCGACAGCTTCTCGCCGTTGGTGTCGTAGACGGCATGGGTGGTGCTGCCGTCCGGCGAGGTGACCTGGGCGACGTCGCCGAGCTGCGTGTACGTGTACCGGACGCTTTCTCCGCCCGGGCGGGTCGTGGACAGCACGTTGCCGTCGGCGTCGTACGTCCAGGTGCTCTGGCCGTTGACCGGGCTGCTGGAGCCGGGGGCCGTGTACACGGGCAGTGTCTCGGAGACCTTCTGCCCGTTGGCGTCGTAGGCGAGGGTGGTCTCGTTCCCGTTCGGGTCGAGCTCCTCCACGGCCTCACCGAAGGTGTTGAAGCCGCTGGTGGTCACCGGACGGGCGGTCACCGCGGTGCCGCCGACCGCCTCGACGGAAACGGCCGGGGCCGTGGTCACCGCGAGGTTGCCCGCCTCGTCGTACGAGAACTGGGTGGTGTTGGAGTTGGGGTCGGTGACGGAGGTCGGCAGGCCCCGCTTGTCGTACGTCCACTTCGTGGTCTGGGTGTTGGACGAGCCGACGGAGCCGCCGTTCTGGCCGTTGGTGTAGAGCGTCTGGGCCTCGGCGGCGCTGATGGCCCGCTGGTAGACCTGGACGTTCGCGACCTGGCCCGTGTCCTTGTCGAACGTGCCGTTGTTGGGCGTCTTGGAGGCCCCGATGGTCAGCCCGCCGGTGCCCGTCCACGGACTCGGGTTGTTCCCCGTCGCCCCCAGGGCGCCGTTGACGTACAGGCTCATCGTGCCGTTGGACGCGTCGAACGTGGCGACCAGGTGGGTCCACGTGTTGAGCGCGGCCGAGGACGTGTGGGCCGAGTAGTAGGCGGTCGGGTTCGTCGCGTCCGAGCTGTTCGCGATGAACGTCCAGCCGCCGAACGCCTTGGAGTACTGCAGGTAGAAGGACGGGACGTTGGTGCCGCCCTGGGTGACGAAGGAGTGGTAGGCCGTGTTGTCGGTCAGGTTGACCCAGGCCGACACGGTGTACGAGGACGTGGTGTTGAGCACCGGGCCGTTGGTGGAGATCGTTCCGCCGGAGCCGTCGAAGCCGGCGGCCCCGCCCGACCAGGTGACGTTGCCCGAGACGGACGCGGTGTTCCCGTTGCCCGACTGGTCGGTGACCGTCGTGCCCGAGCTCTGGTTCAGCTGCCACCAGCCGGCCGGGTGGCCGGAGGCGTCCCCGTGCAGGGTCTCGGTGAGCGGGCGGCCCATCGGGTCGTAGGTCTTGCTGATGGTGCGGTCCGCGCCGGAGGAGTCGGTCTGGCGCGTGGTGGCGACCAGGTCGTCCGGTGTGTAGGAGACCTGGGTGACGCGGTTGACGCCGGTCGGGTCCACGGTCGTGCTCGCCACCCGGGAGGCGGCGTCGACCTGGTACTGGGTGACGGTGGCGCCGTTGCCGGTGGTCTTCTGGATGAGGTTCCCGGCGGCGTCGTAGGTGTTGGACTCCAGCTGGAAGGAGCTCTGTCCGGTCGGGTCCTTCCTGGTGACGGTGGCCGGCAGGCCGTTGTCGGTGTAGGTGTAGGAGGTGGTGTTGCCCATCGAGTCCGTGATCGACGCCAGCCGGCCGGCCGGGTCGTAGGCGCGTGAGGACTCCACCAGGTTGGTCGCGGCGGACGGCGCGACCGGGTCGCCCGTGTAGCCGTTGAGGGTCTTCGACAGCAGGTGGCCGTTGGCGTCGTACTGGAAGGTGGTCGTGGTCCCGGTCGGGCCGACCTCCTTCACCATCTCGCCCATGGCGTCGAAGCTGTACGTCGTCGTGCCGCCGTTGGTCGCCCCGGGCACGTTGCCGTTGGCGTCGGTGCGCGACTGGACGTGGTTGTACGCGTCGTAGACCGTGGTCTGCGTGCGCGGGGAGTCACCGCCGGTGGTGTCCGCGACCGTCTGCGAGGTGACGTTGCCGTCGTAGTCGAAGACGGTGGAGACCTGCGCGGTGTGGATGGCGCCGGTGACGCGGTCGGTGATGGGGGGGTTGGTCTCCTGCGTCACCTCGCCGTCGCCGTCGTAGACGTACGAGGTGGCCAGACCGTTCGGGTAGGTGTCCGAGACGACGGTCTTGGTCAGCACCCGGCCCAGTGGGTCGTAGGTGTACTTGGTGACCAGGCCCGTCGGGTCGGTGGTGGAGGCCACGTCACCGTTGTGGAAGTACGCGACCTGGTTGACCGCCCCACCGGGTGAGGTCGTCGACACCGGCAGGCCCTTGGGCACGGTGCCGCTGTCCGCCGCCGGGAAGGTGGCGGTGCCGTCCGAGAACACCGTGGTGGTGGTGCGCCCGTTCGGGGAGCCCGGTACGGCGGCGGTGGTGACACCGGTGCGGTTGCCCGCGGCGTCGAGGGTGTAGGAGGTCAGGTAGGTGTTGTCGGTGGCCGAGGCCGAACGGCCGTCACGCGAGGTGAGCATGACGTCGTTGCGGGCGTCCGCCGTGGTCAGCTGGGCGCTCGTGTCGTCCGGGAAGTACGTGAAGTACTGCGTCGAGCACGTGTTGGACTGCTGGTTCTGGCAGTTGGTGACGGAGACGGTGTTGCCGCGCGGGTCGTGGCCGGTGCGGCTCATGACGCCGTTCGGGTCGACGGTCGTGCTCTGGAACCCGCTGGTGTCGTAGCCGTAGCTGACCGTGCTGCCCACGCCGTCGGTGTGGGACAGGGTGCGGTTGCCGTTGACGACGTCGTACCGGGTGGTCTCCGTGGCGTTCACCGGGTCGGTGACCACCACGGACTTCACCGGCAGCAGACCGGTGGAGTTCTTGCCCGCCGCGAAGTGGTTCGCGTCCTCTTGCGCGGAGAGCGCGGAGTTGTAGAACGCGACCTCGGCGATCGAGCCGGGGAAGTAGCCGTTCGCGTTGCTCGGCGCGCTGTTCCACTGCGACGCGTAGCCCGCGCCGACGTAGACGTAGTTCGACGGGCTCGGCTGGAAGGTGCCGGTCGAGCTGCCGGCCGACTGGCCGTCCAGGTACAGGGTCAGCGTGGTCGGGCTTCCGCTGAGCAGCACGTGGTGCCACTTGCCGTCGTTCACCGGGGCGCCGCTGGTGATCTGGGGCAGGCCCCAGAACGCGCCGCGCAGTTTGCCGTCGGTGCCCACGTACAGGGACGGGACCCAGGAACTCTGCGACCCCCCGAGGGGGTTGGTCGCGTAGTCGAAGAGGGTGCCACCGGCGGTGTTGCCCGCCGGCATGTTGAACCACATCTCGACGGAGTTCGGCCCGCTGTTCAGGTGCTCCGTGTTGGGCAGCAGGATGTAGGACGAGGTGCCGTTGAAGGTCGCCGCGGTGTTGTCCGAGAACGGCCCGGCGGTCCCGAGGGTGACGCCGTTGTAGGCGGCCGTGCCGCCGCGGACCTCGTCGGTGGCCGCGGACGCTCCGGCCGCGTCGCCCAGGCGCCAGTACCCGGCCGGGGCGCTGCCCAGGACGGAACCGCGGTAGGTCTGCGAGGAGCCGGTCACGGTCGGGGCGGCGATCTTCCAGGGGCCGCCGTTCTCGTCGGTGACCTTGGTGACCGTGGTGGTCGCCGGGTCGTACTCGATGGTGTTGAACACCTTGCCCGACGGACGCTTGATGCTGCTCAGCAGGCTCGCGGGGTGGGCGGCGTACTGGTAGAGCGCGTTGACGTCGGCCGACACCAGCGGGCGGTTGTACCAGGCCACGTTCGCGATCTGGCCGTTGAAGTAGCTGACCGTGCCGTTGCCCGTGTTGGGCTGGTCCGGCCAGCTGCCGCCGAGGAACCCGGCGCCGATGTAGTCGTAGGGCTGGTTCGCGCCGAAGGCCACCGCGCTCTGGATGGAGACGGTGCCCGACAGGGTGCCGACCTGGTTGTTGTCCAGGAACAGCGACTGCGTGTTGCCGGCCGCCGACAGGACGACGTGGTGCCACTTGCCGTCCGTGACCGGCGCGCTGCTGGTGATCGGGGCGGCGCCGCCGCTGTACCAGAACTCGGCGTTCAGCTTGCCGTCCGAGCCGACGTAGATCGACGGCGTGTAGTAGCCCGACGCGCTCCCGGCGGTGATCGGCGTGGAGGCGTACGAGTACAGCACACCCGGACCGGTGGAGGTCTTGAACCACAGCGACAGCGCGCCGGAGTTCGCCGCGTTGCCGGTGTTCTGGGGCAGCGCCATGTAGGAGGACGTGCCGTTGAACCCGGCCACCGTCGCGGTGGAGCCCGCCAGCTGACCGCCGGCCTGGCCGAGGGTCACGTTGGTGTACGAGGCGTTGCCGTTGGCCTGGTTGGCGATGACGGCGTCGGCGGCCGTGGTGGCACCGGCGGCTTCCGACATCGGCCAGTAGTTCTGCGGGCCCAGGTCCATGATCGCGTTCTGGTACTGCGATCCGGAGGTGTAGTCGTAGGCGGCGCAGTGCGTCGCGTCGGAGGGCCGGCACACCGCGGTGAGCTGGTCACCGGTGTACTTGTAGGTCCACGTCAGCGGGCCGGGGCTGCCGAGCGAGTCGGTGGAGACCGTGGCCACGTGCGCCGCGCTCGCCCCCGACGGACTCGCCCAGGTCAGGTGCAGGGCGCGCCCGGAGACCTGGGAGGTCATGTCGGTGATCTGGTTGTTCGCCCAGGTGTAGGTGATGGAGCGGTTGTTGGCGTCGGTGATCGCGGTGACGCCGTAGCCGCCCGAGCCCAGCGACTGGGTGAAGGTGTAGACGTTGCTGTTCTTGTCGGTGAGCGAGTACCCGCCCGTGACCGGCTTGAAGGTGGCGAAGCGCCCCGACGGCGGGCTGAAGGTGCCGTCGCCGTTCTTGCCGAATCCGACCTGCGCACCGTTGGGGTAGGTGACGACCACGCCGGTCACCTGGCCCGCGGCGTTGTACTGCTCGGTGGCGCGGGAGTCGAAGACGCTCGACCACCCGGCGCCGAACGCGCCGGTGTAGCGCGGGTCGCGGGAGTTGTAGTCGCGCACCACCGACAGCGGCGGACCGGCGGTGGAGACGTCGGCGTCGGTGTCGGAGGTGGTGAAGTTGCCGATCGACGCGTCGAAGCCGTGCTCGCTGCTGTTCTGCGACAGCCCCGAGGTGATCAGCGGCTGCGGCACCTGGATGTTCAGCGCGTACAGGCCGTTGGACGGCGACCAGATCCCGGCGTCGTAGGACTGCACCTGCCAGTAGTAGGTCTTGCCCCAGGACAGCTTGCCCGCGGGCACCACCCAGTCACCGGCCGCGATCTGGCCGGAGTCGGCGATCTTGGTGTTGGTGTTGTCGTAGACGGTGAAGTCGTACTTCAGCGTGCTGCTGGCGCCCGTCGAGTTCGCCCCCGCCGACCAGGCGGTCAGCTCCGGGGTGGTCGTGTAGGCGACGGCGTTGTTGCTCGGGTACTGCGAGTACACCTGGGGACCGGAGTTGCCGGTGTACGTCACCTGCATGTACGGGCCCTTGTTCGGGTCCATGAAGGAGCCGAACTTCTTCCAGTGCAGGGTGTCGTTGGTCGCGGCGTACACGGCCAGGCCGTAGTCCGGCGTCGTGCCGTTCATCCAGCCCTGCAGGGCCGAGGTGGACAGCGGCACCGACACCCAGTCACCGACCGCCGGGTTGGCGGTGGTGTTGGTGCAGGCGTTGGTCAGCGTCGGCGAGGCGTTGCCGATCGAGGCGCCGAAGCTCGGTCCGGGGTAGTTCTGGACCTGGCTCGGCGTCCACGGCTGGGTGACCAGCGCGACGTCGAAGCGCTGCGGCGAGGCACAGGTCGAGGCCCAGGTCTCGAACAGCTTCAGCGTGGCCGAGGTGACCGTGACGCCGGAGCCGTCCCAGCTCTGGTACCAGTGGTTGATGAAGCTGTTCGCCTTGTTGGTGCCGCTGTCGTACGAGCCGATCTTGATGAACTGCTCGTACGAGTGGTCGGTGTTGTTGCCGCTCTGGGCGTACGCGGTCGTCCAGCCGTCGGTCACGGTCGGGTCGACGGTGATCGGGAACTGGCGGTCCTTGCTGCGCAGCCAGGACTCGTCCAGGGTGACCTTCAGCGCGGTGCCGCCGCTCGCGGACTTGACCAGCTCGTAGCGCACGGCGTTGGTGCTGGCCGCGTCGCCCGAGCGCGGGTCGACCTTGGAGTCGTAGGCGTAGGCCGGCGGGATCTGCTCGACCGTCTTGCCCGCGGCGTCCGTCAGGTTGATCGAGCCGTCCTGCTGCTGGTGCGGCGCCAGGCCCTCCAGGTTCAGCGGGAAGGTCCAGCTGTTCCCGGCCTTCGCCGAGTGCAGGACGATCGACTCCTTCAGACCGGTCGGCGTGGTGGTCAGCACCAGGTCGGTCTCGGGCAGCACGCCCGGGTAGCTGACGTCCGAGCCGTTCGCCGTGCCCGTGACCGGGGCCGCGCCCTCCAGCGCGTAGCTGAGCGCGTGGCCGCCGGTGGTGCGCAGGGTTGCCAGCGAGGCGTCGGCGGCCTTCGGCGCGAAGTCCACCGCGAGGGAGTTGGCCGCCTCGTGCCAGCGGCCGTCGCCCGCACCGTTCTTCAGACTGGTGTCGACCTTCTGCCAGTTGCCGGAGGCATCCTGGTAGTTGATCGGGGTCTGGGAGATGTTCCGGGTGACGGAACCGTCGGCGTTGTCGAACGCGTCGGACGTCTTGCTGGACTTCGCCGCGTTCCGCTTGCTGCTGCGCGCGTCGAACCCGGTCTGCGTCGCGCTCGCCCCCTGGGCGGGCTTGCGTTGGTGGGGGGCGTAGTCGTCCAGCTCGGAGGGGGACTTGCCCGGGGCGTGGCCCTGGCCGCCGCCGGCGCGGGTCTCGTCCGTGGTGGCCCGGTGGCCGCGCCCGGCCGCCGTCCCCGAGTGCTGACGGGGAGTCGGGCCGAAGCCCGGTCTGCCCGGCTCGTCCGAGAACCAGTCCTTGACCTGGTCCCAGGACAGACGCAAGGCCGGGAATCCGCGCTCGGCGGCCCCGGCCGTGGATATTCCTCCGATGGAGGAGAGCGTCGCGATCAGCACGACCGCGAGCAGTCTGATCAATGGTCGGAAGCGGTGCCGCTTCCGGAATACGGTGAACCGGCGAACCGGCTTCCACGCGCGCATGAAGACCCCAAAAGTCTCGGTCGGTGACCGGCTGTCAATGAGAAATCATGCGGAGTGGATCACGATTGTCGACTGGCGGTCAAGCGCGGGTCAAGCCTCTGACCTGGGGATTCGTGGACGATCGACAGAGAATCAGGGAACGGGCACCGCCGCGTTGCGCAGCGTTCGTCAGCCCTTGGTGAGCTGCTCGAGTTCCGAGGCGACCTGCGCGCGCGCCTCGGTCGGGTTCGTCACGGTCAGGGTCTTGGTGTTGCTACCCGCGGGGGCGGAGGTGGCCTGGGGGCTGCCTTGGCTGCCCTGGAGGAGCAGGAACTGGACCTTGGGGAACGAGTGCGCCTCCTGCACCGCGGCCTGGACCCCGGTGTCACCGGCCACGACCACCGTCTGACAGCCGCTCACCGCCAGCGACGCGAGGTACGGGCCGGCGTTGCCCGGGGTGTCCTCACCGGCGGCCGCGAGGTAGCGGACCTGGACGTGCGTCCTGGCCGACGCATCCTGAAGACCGGCCCACGCCTGCGCCGACTGCGCGTCCGCCAGCCCGCTCGCCGGAGTCAGCAGGCAGGCCTGCGTGGGCCTGTACTCCCGCGCCCGCACCGGGATCGTGGGCTTCTCCTCGTCCTCCGGCCACAGGGCCACGACCCCGGCCACCACGATGGCGACCAGCACCACGACCCCGCCCCACACCGTGCCACGTCCGTACCGGCGCATTGCCCGTCCCTTTCCGCCATCGGTCGAGCCGACGCCGAACCGCACCGGTCGTCAGCCGTGGCAGCATAGGCGCATGTGCGCGACAAGTCGCAGCCCAGCCCCTGGCCGGACGTGAACGGGGGCCCGCGTTGGTCGCCGCGCTGATCAGGCGATATCGTCGCCCGGCCGAGTGCACAGCCCCTCGCCGAAGCGCCGCCGAACACCACTGACGCATCGCCGGGGACGCCGCCGAAACCAGCGCCGAACCAGCGCCGAACAGGAGCCAGACGTGATACCGCCAAGACGACTCCGGGTGTTCACGGCGGTCCTGGCCCTCCTCCTGGTCGGCTACGCCGCCACCGCCACCGCCGTCTGGCAGAGCCGCTCGTGGCACGAGGACGGCCCGCTCGCGTACACGGCGCCGGCCCTCCCCGGCACGGACGCAGCCGAGACCGCCTGCCGGGCCCGGCCCGACGACCTGGACATCGCCGGCGAGGCCGCCACCGTCAAGATCGTCGGCGGCCCGGTGGACGGCGCGCCGTACCTCGCCTGCTACGGCCAGGACGGCACCGGAGACGTCACGGGCGTCGTGGTGCTGGCAGCACCCCAGCTGACCCCGGTCACCGACCATCAGATCCTGAAGGACGGCGGCGCCTGGCACTGGGTCGCCCTGGTCGACTCCCCGGCTGAGCTCGTCCTCGCCGGTCTCCTCGTGGCGCTGCTCGCGGTCGCGTTCCACCGCTACCACCGCCGGCACCGCAGCGCCCGGCGGGGGGACACGATCCTGGCCCTGACCGGCATCGGCCTGCTCGCGATCTGGGCACTGCCCGGACGCACCCGCTCGCTCAAGGCCCACCTGGCGCTGCGGACGGTGCTCGTCTGGACGGCCGTCGCCGTCGCCGTCCTCGACCTCGCCGTCTTGGACGCCCGGGACGGCGTCGGCCTCACCGTCGCCGGCTTCCTCACCGCAACGCTGCTCTTCGGCGAGCTCGGCGGCCGGCGCCTGGCCCGCTTCGACGCCACCTCCCGTCCCGCGTGACAGCACTTCCCCCCTTCCCTCCCGACGCCACCTCCCGAGGACGGTACGTGTCCCACCAGCGCAAGCCCAGCGCCACCACCCGCCGCAACAAGGCCATCGCGTTCAGCGCCGCAGGCGTGATCCTGGCCGCGGGCGCGACAACGCTCGCCGTCACCGCACTGGCGGGGAACTCCTCACCCGGCGCCGGCAGCACGGCCCCCGAGGCCGCCCGTGACAGCGTCCCGACCGCCGCCGCCGTCGGCGCCACGTCGCCCAGCAGCCCCAGCGCCTCCGGTTCCCCGAGCGCCTCGCCGTCCGCCTCACCCACGCCGACCAAGTCGGCGCTGGCCTCGGCGTCCTCCTCCCCGTCGGCCTCCTCCCGGTCGGCCTCCTCCTCCCCGTCGGTGTCCTCCGCCGCGTCCCCTTCCGCACCGGGCGCTCCCGGTCAGGCCGCAGCCCCGGTCAACAACGTCCCCGCCCCCGCCCGCGGACCGGCCGTCTTCACCGGCAAGGCCTTCGACACCTGCACCGCGCCGTCCGCATCCACCATGCAGGCGTGGCACGGCACTTCGCCCTACGGCGCGGCCGCCGTCTACATCGGCGGCCAGAACCGCGGCTGCTCCCAGCCCAACCTGACCTCCTCCTGGGTCCGCACCGTCCACGCCGCCGGCTGGCAGCTCATCCCGCTCTACGTCGGCGCGCAGCCGCCCTGCCAGACCTCCAACAACCCCGAGCGCATCACCGCCGCGAACGCCGCCACCCTCGGCGCCGGCGACGGCGCCGACGCCGTCACCCACGCCTCCGCCCTCGGGATGGGCCCCGGCAGTGCCGTCTACCTCGACATGGAGGCCTACAACGCCTCCGACGCCGCCTGCAGCACCGCCGTCCTCACCTACGTCCAGGCCTGGGACGCGGCCCTCCACTCCCGCGGCTACTTCGCCGGCTTCTACGGCTTCAGCAAGTCCAGCGCCCTCGCCATGAGCCAGGCCGCCACCTCCGGCGCCCCCAACCTCCCCGACGCCCTCTGGTACGCCCTCTACGACGGCACCGCCGACACCACCAGCACCTTCCCGTTCCCCGCCAGTCAGTGGAGCGGCTCCCGACGGGGCCACCAGTACGCCGTCAACCAGCAGGAGACCTACGGCGGTTCCTCCCTCACCATCGACCAGAACGCCTGGAACGGCCCGGTCGCCGCCATCGGCTGACCGGGGGCCTCGGCATCAGCAGCAGGAGCCAGCTGCTTCGGCTCTGCGGAAGTCGCCGACGGCGAGCGCCCCGGCGGGGGTGGTGAAGTACAGCGTCCCGGCGTCGCCCCGGACCGCTGCCGTGTCGCTGCGCTCGATGGGGACCTGACGGGTCGCCGCCGTCTCGGCCTTCCTGGACGGCCCGGTCGACGCCACCAACCGCGAGGAGCTCGAGCGGGCGGTCCGGGATTTGCGCAAGCGCCTGGACACCCCGCAGCCGCGGAACGCCTGGGCGGCCAGCTGCTATGACTTCCCCAAGTCCTGACCGGGGTCTGCCGGGCCCTTCCGGTGCCGGTCTTCGCGGGTTTGCTATACGTCCGGTGCCTCGCCTGGCCGGGCGGTGTCCTTCGGCAGGGGGCGGCTGGCTGCTGCGGGGTTCTCGCCGAGCGCGCCCGCCAGGCGGGCGGCGATCTGATCCAGCGCCTCACGGGAGCGCTCGGTGTCGGCGACGTCCGGCAGGATTCCGAGCAGCGGGGTGTGGGCGGCGGCCATCTCGGCTTCCACGGCTCGCAGCCATTCTGGGGCGGGTGTGCTGGGGGTCAGCAGGACCAGGCCGGTGGTGGCGACGGTCAGGGAACCGGCAGCCGGCCGCATGTAGCGGTCGCGCGGGACGGCCGCAGCGGCAGCGGGGGCTAACGGCCGGGTCTCGGGGTCGTTTGAGCGCGGGCCGCTGGCGAACGGTGTCCACGATGCCGCTGCCGTAGCCCACTGGCCGCCCTAGAGCCGCAGGCCGGCGTCCGCGAGTCCGGCGACGAACGCTGCGTCGGCCTCGTGCGCGGTCCGGGGCCTGGCTGTCCCCTGTCGGGCGTAGTGGCGGTCCAGCCAGGCGTGAACGTGGTGCTCGGCGCTGACCCAGGGGCCGGGGTGGACGGGCTCCGTCAGTGGCAGCTGGAACCCGCCAGGCGAGAGCCGGCAGGCGGGCGGAACCCCGTCGCCCAGGAACCCCGCCGACCGAGAGCCCGGCGGTCTACCAGGCGTAGTCCTCCGGAGCCGGCTTGTGGCCGGGGAACAGCTCGTCGAGGCGGTCGAGGGTCTTCTGGTCGAGCTTCAGGTCGAGCGCCCGCAGGGCGGCGTCGAGGTGGGCCGGGGTGCGGGGGCCGATGATCGGGGCGGTGACGGCCGGGCGGGAGAGCAGCCAGGCCAGGGCGAGGTCGGCGGGATCGGCGCCGATCTCGTCGGCGAAGTCCTCGTAGGCCTGGAGGCGGTCCCGGTGCCTGGCCAGGAGTTCGGCGGCGAAGCCGAGGGCGCCGCGCACCCGGGTGCCCTCGCGCTCCTTGCGGAGGACGCCGCCGAGCAGGCCGCTGCGCAGCGGGGACCAGGGGATCAGTCCGAGGCCGTAGTGCTCGAGGGCGGGGATGACCTCGAGTTCGACGGTGCGGTCGAGCAGGTTGTACAGGGACTGCTCGCTGACCAGCCCGAGGAAGTGCCGGGAGCGGGCGGCCTCCTGGGCCCGGGCGATGTGCCAGCCGGCGAAGTTGCTGGAGCCGACGTAGATGATCTTGCCCTGGGCGACCAGGACCTCCATCGCCTGCCAGATCTCCTCCCACGGGGTGTCCCGGTCGATGTGGTGCATCTGGTAGAGGTCGATGTGGTCGGTCTGCAGCCTGCGCAGGCTCGCCTCGACGGCCTTGCGGATGGCGAGCGCGGAGAGCCTGCCCTCGTTGGGCCAGTCGCTCATCGCGGCGTAGGCCTTGGTGGCGAGCACGGTGCGCTCCCGGCGGCCGCCGCCCTGGGCGAACCAGCGGCCGATGATCTCCTCGGTGCGGCCCGCGAGCCTGCCCTCGCTGTCGCGGCCGTAGGAGTTGGCGGTGTCGAAGAAGTTGATGCCTCGCTCGTGGGCGGTGTCCATGAGGCGGTGGGCCTCGGCCTCCTCGGTGTGGGGGCCGAAGTTCATGGTGCCGAGGCAGAGTCGGGACACGGTGAGGCCGGTGCGGCCGAGGTGGGTGTACTCCATGGCGACCCACCCAAGACCACACCGGCACCGGTGTCCAGCACCTCGCGCGGCCCGGCGGATCGCCACCCGTCCGTGGCGAACTGCCGTACGGCCCGCGGCCGCAGGGCGCGCGCAGCCCCCGAGGTGACTACCCGAGCGCCGCCCGGGTCAGCACCCCGGCCGCCCTCCCGTCCACCAGCACCACCACCCCCGGATGCCCGCCCGCCAGCGCGGCCCGCGCCTCGGCGGCGGACTGCCCCACCCCGACCGTCGGCAGTGCCGGCCCCAGCAGCGGGCGCACCGGGCCGTCGGGCTTGGCCCCGCCGTCCGCGAGCGCCGCCCGCAGCACCTCGCGGGAGACCGAGCCCAGCACCTCCGCGTCGGCCACCCCGTACGGCCGCGCCGCCCGCGGCAGCACGGCGGGGGCGATCCCGCCCGGCGCGGCCCCCAGCGCGTCCAGCGCCTCGCCGACGGTCGCGTCCGCCCCGACCGTCACCAGCGGGCCCGCCGCCGCCAGCGTGGCCCGCAGCTCCGTCCGTCCCGGCTCCTCCATGAAGCCCCAGCGCCGCATCCACGCGTCGCTGTGCACCTTCGACAGGTAGGAGCGGCCCGAGTCCGGCAGCAGCACGACGACCAGGTCGTCCGGCCCCAGCCGGCGTGCCGTCCGCAGCGCCGCCGCCACCGCCGTACCGGAGGACGGCCCGGCCAGGATGCCCTCCTCGCGGGCGAGCCGACGCGCCGTCAGGAGCGACTCGCGGTCCGGGATCCGCTCGAAGGAGTCGATCACCTCGGAGCGGTAGGCCTGCGGCCAGCGGTCCTCGACGGTCTCCGGGTGGAGGAAGTGCCCGATGCTCTCGACGAACCACGGGCTGCCGTCCCCGCCGCCGTACGAGGAGGACTCCGGGTCCGCGCCGATGACGGTCACGGCGCCGCCGGACACCTCCTTGAGGTGGCCGCCGGTACCGGTGACGGTGCCGCCGGTACCGACCCCCGCGACGAAGTGGGTCACCCGGCCGCCGGTCTGCTCCCAGATCTCCGGGCCGGTGGTCCGGACGTGGGCCTCGGGATTGGCCGGGTTGTCGTACTGGTTGGCGAGCCAGGCCCCGGGGATCTCCTCGGTGAGCCGCCGGACCACGTTGAACAGGTGCCGCGGATCCTCCCGCGGCACGGACGTCGTCGCGAGCACCACCTCGGCGCCGTACGCCCGCAGGATGTCCGCCTTCTCCGGCGACGCCTTGTCCGACACCCCGGCGATCACCCGGTACCCGCGTCGGCGGCCGACGATGGCCAGCCCGATGCCGGTGTTGCCGGAGGTCGCCTCGATGATCGTCCCACCGGGCTGCAGCAGGCCGTCCCGCTCCGCCGCCAAGACCATGGACAGCGCAGCACGGTCCTTGACGCTGCCGCCGACGTTGAGGAACTCGGCCTTGGCGTAGATCGGCGCCGCGATCCCGGCACCCAGCCGGGCGAGGCGGAACAGCGGCGTCCCGCCGATCGCCTCCAGGACGGACTCGTGGACTGCGGTCATCATGCGCTCCTTCATCCGGTGCAGCCGTCTGCACGGTGCGTCCGCCCCAGCCTGCCCAGCCCCGCGCCCCGCTAGGCCCGCTCCGCCTCCCGGTCGGCCGACTCCCCCGCCGGGGGGAGGCGCCCCCTCCCGGGGCAGGACCACAACTCCCCGGTGCGCGGAGCAGCATGGGAGCGAGCCCCAGGCCCGAGGAGCGGACATGAACCGGCACCGGCCGCGCACCACCACCCTGGCCGTCACCCTGGCCGGCAGCCTCGCCCTGCCGTACATCGCCCTGAAGAGCTACTGGGCGGCGGGCGGGCGGGCCGGACTGGGGGCCGGCTTCGACATGGGCGACGAGTTCCGGCGCAACGGCGCACCCGCCGCCCTGGTCTGGCTGGAGCGCCACGGCGTGGACTTCACCGCCGTACTGGCCCTGACCGGCCTCGCCCTCGCCGTCGTCCTGGTCCGCCGCCCACCCCGGCGCCGTCCGCTCCGGCTCCTGCTGCTCACCGCTGCCCGGGCCGGCACCCTGCTGGTCCCGTACGGCCTGCTCACCGCCCTGCTCGGCGCACTCGGCCACGGCGACGGCCCGGGCCACGACCCGCTCACCGGCTGGGTGGTCCCGGCCGGCGCGGCGGCCTTCACCGGCATCGGCACGGCCCTGGCGGTCGCCTCCTGGCCGCACCGGAGCAGCGGCGACCGCCCGGGCCGCCCGACCCGCTCAGCCAGTCCGACCCATCCGACGTGCCCGTCAGAACCGGAGCCGAAGCCGGCACCGAAGCCGGCACCGAGGCCGGCACCGGCACCGGCGGCCCAGCAGTCCACGACGCCGAACTGACGGCCCCTCCGGTCCGACCGACCGACGACCGCACCTCCCCGACCGCGCTCGCGGCAAGGCCGCCCGTCACACCCGCCCCATCCGTCCCGGCCCCGCCGAAATCGCTCGTCACGGCGGTCCCGACGCCGTAGCGTGGTCCGGTCGACGATCTTGGCGCAGGGCCACGAGCAGAACGGAACAGCAGCGATGCAGCAGTACCAGGGGTGGGCGGACGAGGGCTACGGCGCCGTGGCGGACGCCTTCGCCGCGAACTTCGCCGACTTCCCCGAACTCGGCGCCGCCACCACCGTCTACGTGGGCGGCCGCAAGGTGGTCGAGCTGTGGGGCGGCACCGCCGACGAGCGCACCGGCCGGGCCTGGACGCGGGACACCCTCGTGCCCGTGTTCTCCTGCGCCAAGGGCGCGGTCGGCATCAGCGCCCTGCTGCTCGCCCAGCAGGGCCGGCTCGACCTGGACGCCCCGGTCGCCCGCTACTGGCCGGAGTTCGCGCGCCACGGCAAGCAGGCCGTCACGACCCGGATGATCCTCGGTCACCGGGCCGGCATCCCGGCCCTGGACGCGGTGCTCTCCTTCGAGGAGATCGCCGCCTGGGAGCCGGTGGTCCGGGCGATCGAGGAGCAGCAGCCGCTCTGGGAGCCGGGGACGACCTACGAGTACCACGGCCACGTGCTCGGTTTCGCCGTCGGTGAGGTGATCCGCCGGATCACCGGCCTGACCCCGGGCGCGTTCCTGCGCAAGGAGATCGCGGAGCCGCTCGGCCTGCCGCTGTGGATCGGCCTGCCGGAGTCCGAACTCCCCCGGGTGGCCCGACTGGTGGAGGCCGAGGGGCGCCGCCCGATGCCCGGCCCGGAGCACCTGCTCACCAGGATCGTGACGATGAACGGCGCGCTGGTCTTCCCCGGCCTCGACGTGCCGCACGGCTGGAACGACCCCGCCCTGCACGCGATCGAGCTGCCCGGCGCGGGTGCCGTCGCCTCCGCCGGCGGCCTGGCCGGTCTGTACGCGGCCGCGGCCACCGGCCTGGACGGCGGCGAGCGGCTGCTCTCCCCCGACACGGTGGCCGACGCGGTGCGCGAAGTCTCCTCCGGCCAGGGCTTCCTGGGCTTCGACATGGGCGCCCGGTGGGGCTCCGGCCTGCTGCTCGACTCCCCCGCCTTCCGCCGGCTGCTCGGCCCGCGCAGCTTCGGCAACGACGGTGCCGGCGGCCAGTTCGCCTTCGGGGACGACGAGTTCGGCGTCGGATTCGGGTACGTCGCGAACCGGATGATCGGCCACGGCGACGCCCGCGCCAACCGGCTGATCGAGGCGGTGCGCGGGTGCCTGGGGTGACGCCCCAGGAACCCTCCCGGGGGCGGGACTTCCTGGCGCGGGTCACGGAACTCGCCGCCACCGGCGCCCTCGGCGCGCTGCGCTACGGTGCCCCGCTGCCCGAACTGGCCGCCCGCTACGGCGATCCGTGGGACGGCGGCGGCATCCACCGGGAGGGCCGCTGGCCGCACGCCTTCGGCTTCGGCGACGTGCTGGCGGTGTTCTGCCGCTGCCGACGGCTCCGGTCGCTTACCCTGCCGGCCTGGCAGGGCGAGCTCGACCTCCCCCGGGAGGGGGGCGGAGCGGAGACCTACGCAACCCGCGTCGGCGAGTCGGAGCTGACCGCGGCCCTCACGGCAGCGGGTTGCAGCTGGCGGACGGTGACGTACGAGAACGTGCCCGACCAGCGGACCCTGGAGTTCTCACCGGCCGAGGACCTCTGGGTGGCCCTGGTCCTCGCCCCGCACGAGGGCCACGACGGACCGCGGGTGGAGGACTGGCTGCTGCACAAGGCGCTGCTGTGGGGGTACGAGCACGCCGACTGCCCCGAGCCCGACCCCGCCCTGCCCGACGACGGCTGGGGAGCCGCCGCCGAGCGCTGAGGCCGGGCTCCCCGGGCTGAGGCCGGCCTCCTGGGCTGAGGCGGCGCTTCCCGGGCCCGTGCCCGGGGCAGGGCTGCGGCTGGACGGCGAAGCAGCGGAGGGCCGTTCCGTCCCCGGTGCGGAACGGTCCCCCGCCGTGGTCCAGCCGTGTCCCCACTGTGTCCTCCGCCGTGTCCCCCGCCCGCCGACCGTTTCCCCCGCCCGCCGGCCGCGTCCCCCGCCGCGAATCGCGGCCCCGCCGCCGACCGTGTCCCCGGGTGCCGCTGCTCCGCCGGCGCTCTCCGCGCCCCGCCCGGCTACTTCAGCAGGAAGTCGTAGACCGCCTGCCGTCCGGCCGGGTCGGCCGCCCGGCTCTGCACGGAGTGCGCCGCCCCGGGGACGATCACGGCCTCCGGATCGTGGGCCGACTCGGCCTCCTGGCGGAGCCACTCGTAGGGCGTGGAGAGGTCCCGGTCGCCACCGAGCAGCAGCACCGGCACGTTCGGCAGCTTGCGGTGGGCCGGCGGGGTCGGCGGCACCTGCTCCCGGGGCCAGTCCTGGCAGACCAGCAGGCTGCCCAGCCCGGTCGCGGTCGCCGCGTCGTACGGCCAGGTCTGCTCGGGGGTCAGCCGCTGCCGGGTGCGCTCCAGCGCGGCCGCCCGGCCCTCGACCGGAGTGTCCGAGGTGCCCCACGGGTAGTGGCCGTCGGCGCACAGGGTGGCGGCGTGCAGGCCCTGGCTGAGCAGTTCGGCGGGCGCGGCGTCGCCCTGGTGCACCTCGTCGATGAAGGCCCGCAGCTTCTCCGGCTGCCCGGCGGCGGCCTGGTGCAGGGCCTCCGGCACGCCGCCGTAGTTCGGGTCCGCGAACTCGTAGCTGGTGAGCGCGTCCAGGATCTGCGCCCCGTTGCCGTAGGTGCGGACGGTCGCGGCGAGGTCGGCGGCCGGGTCGGTGGTGCAGCCGGTCGCCCGGCAGGCGGCCCGGAGGACCCGGGCGGTGGCGGGCAGGGCGACCAGGTCGAGCGGGTCGTACCCCTGCTGCGGCACGACCGAGTCGAGCACCAGCCGGGCCACGTGCGCCGGGTGGGCGAGCGCGTACCGCTCGGCGACGAAGGTGCCGTAGGAGACGCCGTCGATGGTGAGGCGGCGGTCGCCGAGGGCCTGTCGCAGCAGGTCCATGTCGGCGACGGTGTCGGCGGTGCTGTAGAAGCGGGCGTTCGGGCCGAGGGTGGCGGCGCAGTCGGCGATGGACTGCTTGCGGGGCACGGCGAGGTCGGAGGAGCCCATGTCCTCCTGCAACCCGGGGCACCGCAGCGCCTGCTGCCCGGTGCCGCGCTGGTCGTACATGACCAGGCGGTAGTCCTTGAGGACGGGTTGCAGCTTGCTCGCGATCCGCCGGATCAGCGGTGCGCCGGGCTGGCCGGGGCCGCCGGTGAGGAACAGCAGGTCGCCCTTGGGGGCGTCGGCGTTCCCGGTCATCGCCACGTCGAGCCGGAGGGTGCCGGGGACGGCTCCGCTGTGGTCGAGCGGCACGGTGACGGTCCCGCAGGTGAATTCGGGCGCGCCCGCGCAGGGTGCCTGTCCGGTGATCCCGCCGCCGTGCCGGGCCGGTGCGGCCGGAGCCGCGACGGCGGGAGTGGCCAGGGTGGTGCCGGCCGCCACGGCGACGGCGCCCAGCAGGGCCGCGAGGCGGCCGCGCGTGCTCGTCATGTTCGTCCTTCCCGGTCGCGCCGCGCCCCTCTTGACGCGGTCACGCAGTCAGCTTGGCCCGGGGCGACTCGGGAGGCGAGCCTTCGTACCAGGATTCGCACCAGCGTCGAGACGTCGGGGAGGTACAGGGTGAGCGAACCCGGCGATTCCGGCGGCCGACGACGCAGCGGCGCGACGCGGCGGCACGACGGCCCGGTCAGCACGCCGTCCTGATGACCCGTCGGCCAGTCGATCCGCCCGCCCAGCGGTCGGACGCCCGGCACACCGGACGCCCGGCACACCCGAGGCCCGGCAGACCGAGGCTGCATCCCCCGACTTCCTCCCCCCGCGCCCCTCCGGTCCGGGGCCGACCGTCGCCGGGCAGTCGGCGGCCGTCCGCCGAACGGAACCGGAGCGGTTGGTCGCCGAGCCGGATGACGTCCGACGCGGCGTGCCCGAAGCCGAGCTGCTGGGCCGCGAGGTGCCGGGCGTGGTGCTGCGCACCCTCCGGCGCGGACCGCGCTACGTCGCCGAGCGGACGGCCGACGAACTCGGCCGGCACCGGGACGGTGGACCCGCCCCGGGCGGCGGCTCAGGCGAGCACGCGCGGCAGGACGACCCGCACCCATTCCTCCGGCTGCGACAGGTGCGGGGCGGGGCCGGCGCCGACGAACAGGTGCCGCTCCGCCTTCGGCAGGGTGAGGTCGATCAGGTCCAGCACCTCGCCGAACATCGGCGCACTGCCGTCGCTCTGGGTGAGCAGTGCGGGCTCGGTGAACTGCGCGAGCCGGGTGAGGTCGAGGTCGAGGGCGTCGGGGTCGCGCAGTTCGTCCAGGTAGGTGGGCGCGTTGCGGATGTAGGTGTGCCGGACGGGCGCGGGCAGTTGCTCCCACGCGCCCGGTCCGAATCCGAGGCTGTCGACGTACAGTTCGGCGGCGGCCGCGGACTCCGCCTGCTCCAGGAGTTCCCGGACGGCGGCGACCCGGCCGGCGAAGGCGGTGCCGATGGGGCGCAGGTCGGGGTCGGTGAGCAGGATGCCGCTGGCGGGCGGCTCGTGCACGGCGATGCCGCGCAGCAGGTCGGGCCGGGCGGCGGCGAGCCGGAGGGTGACCATGGCACCGTACGACTCCCCGCAGACGAAGGCGGGTGCGAGTCCGAGTCCCTGGATCAGCCCGGCCAGGTCGGCCGCGTCCTCGTGGACGGATCCCTGGGTGAGCAGGTCCTCGCTACGGCTGTGCCCGCGCCGGTCGTAGGCGACGACGGTGGTGGACTCGGCGAGGCCCGGCATCACCCGCGCCCAGCAGTCCGCGTCGCTCCACGAGCCGTGCACCAGCACCACCGCGGGCCCCTCGCCACGGGCCTCGTAGTGCAGCGACACCCCGTTCACCCTGATCTCGGCCATCACGAGCCTCCCGACCTCGGCGGTGCTCTCCCCCCAGCCTGACACAACCGCCCGGAAGGCTCAGCGGTCGATCCCCGATCGGTCACGCACCGTCACCGGCACGCCCGGCCCGCCCGTCCGGTCCCGTCCCGTCCACCGCCGGCAGCCGCGGCCCCGGGCCGCCCGACCCACCCGGGCGCCCCGTCCCGCCCAGCCCGACCCGCCCCGGGCGCCCCGTCCACCGCCGGCCGCGGGCCGGACCGTCAGCTCATCCCGCGCACCGGCGGTTCGTCCCGGGTGCCGTCCTCCGCCACCACCGTGAACCGCTCCCGCCCCGCCGCCGACAGGTCCACCGGGTACAGCGAGGCGGTGTCGTTGACGTCCAGTTCCCGGTTCCGGCGGCCGGTCGCCGCGTCGATCCGGGTGACCTTGTCCCGGGTCATCGCCCACACCGCGTCACCGTCCACCAGCACCCCCGTCACCTGGTCGTCCAGGCCCGCCGTCCAGCGCTTGCCGCCGTCCGCCAGGGAGTAGGCGACGAGCCGCCCGGTGGCGGTGCGGCTGGGGTGCCTGCCGCCGCTGATGCCGACGTCGCCCGGCTTCTCGCCCGGCACGATGAACAGGTCCCCCACCACCACGCCGCCGAACAGCGGCCGGGCGCTGAACTCGTCGAAGGCGTGGACGCCGCCGAGCATCACGTCGAGGTCGTACTCGTCGCCGGAGACCGGGATGGCAGCGCGCTGCCGGCCCGTCCGGTCGTAGCTGAGCACGGCGTGGGTGCCGCCCTCGGCCTGGGCGTCGACCCAGACCGCGAGCGGGTCCACCGAGACCACCGCGAGGTTCCTCACCCCGCCGGCGGCCGGCAGGACGACCTTCGACCGCTCCGTCCCGTCCTCCGGCGCGAGGGTCCGCAGCACCGGTGGCTCGGTGTCGCCGCACCGGGTGACCGTCACCACGTCCCGGTCGCCGCCCGCGACCTGCACGGGGGTGCAGCCGGGGTCGGCGGCGCTGCGCCAGAGCGCCGCGCCGTCGGTCAGCCGGACGGCCCGCCAGCCGTCCCGGGCCCGCAGGACGGCCCGCGGGCCGGCGACGGCGACCAGGTCGGAGGTGGCGGAGTCGCCGTCGCGGGCGGGGGCGTCGACCGCGGCCTCCCAGTTCGCGCGGCCGTCGGCGAGGTTCAGGGCCGTCACCGCGGCGCAGGGCCGGTCGGGCGGGGAGTGCCCGATCAGGCCGATGCCGCCGGTTCCGACCCCCCGGCTCATGGTGCACACGGAGTCCTCACCGGGCGGGGTCCACCGCCAGGCGACGGCGCCGCCGGCGCTGCGGTAGGCCACCACCTGGTCGGGCCGGACCCGCACCACCAGGTCGCCGCTGGTCCAGCTGCCGACGGCGCGGGCCGTGGCCGGACGGTCCGGCGGGGCCTTCCAGGAGTCGTTGAGGCCGTCCCCGGCGAAGCACAGGAAGATGACCAGCCCCAGCAGCGCCCCGACGGCCACGGACGGCAGTCCGCGCCGGGGGTGAATCAGCGCCCAGACGAGCCCGGCACCGCTGGGCAGCAGCCCGAGGATGCTGGCGGCGCCCATGAGCGCGAGGCTGTCGCCGCCGAAGCCGTTCGCGGGCGCGTACACCACCGCCAGGCCCAGGCTCCCGAACATCGACCCCAGCACGCCGCCGGAGACCACCAGCCAGGTCTCCCCGCTCACCGCGTGCCCGGCGTGCCACCTCGCCCTCGCCCGGACGACGCCGTGCTCGGACCGCTCGGCCATGCCCGTCTCTCCCCTGCGACGCGTCGCCCACCGCAACAAGGCGACGATCATCGGATCGTCGCAGAGCACGGCAAGATCCGAAACAAAGAGAAGGGAAAACCCCGCTCCTCCCTGTGTATGGGAGGTCCTGAGCAGCGTGATCGTGAGGAATCGGCGGCCGTGGCGGGGACGGCGCCCGGCCGGCAGTGACAGGACCGCGCCCGGACGGCTACGGCGGGACCGCGCCCGGACGGACCGCAGGGCTGACCGGCGACCCGGCGGCCGAGGTGCCTCACAGGCCGAGGTACCCCGGAGGACGAGGTGCCCCGGCGCACCGCCCGCCACCCGGCGCGGCCGCCGCCCGGCCGGAAGCGGGTGCCGAACTGCCCGGGCGCCGGGGTAGGTTGAGCCGGGAGCAGAGCGCGAAGGGGGCGGGGATGCAGCCGGGCGAGGTGCTCGACGGGCGGTACGAGCTGGTGGAGCAGATCGGCGAGGGCGCTTTCGGCGCGGTCTGGAAGGCCCGTGACGCCCGGATCCAACGCCTGGTCGCCGTCAAGGTGACGCTCGCCGGCGGCGGCAACTCCCCCAAGGACGCCGCCCGGTTCGCCCGCGAGGTGGCCACGGCCGGAGCGCTCAACCACCCCGCCATCGTCACCGTGCACGACTTCGGCCGGCACGGCACGACCGAGCGGCCGCTGTTCTTCCTGGTCATGGAACTGCTCGACGGCGCCCCGCTGAGCCGGCAGCTGGCCGACGGGCCGCTGCCCCTGCACCAGGCCCTCACCTGGGCGGTGCAGATCGCCCAGGCCCTGGCGACCGCGCACCGCGCCGGGGTCGTCCACCGGGACGTCAAACCGGCCAACGTGATGGTGCTGTCCAGCGGGGCGGTCAAGGTCGTCGACTTCGGCATCGCGCGCACCGGCACCGCCGACGACGGCGTCACCAGCACCAACGTGATCGTCGGCACGCCCGCCTACATGGCCCCCGAGCGCTTCGACAGCCGCACCCTGGACGCCCGTTCCGACCTCTACGCCTTCGGTTGCCTGCTGCACGAACTCCTGACCGGCCGCCCGCCGTTCCGGGGCACCCTGTACGAGTTGATCCGCCAGCACGGGGAGGTCCCGCCGACCGCGCCCGGTGCCCTCCGGCCGGGGCTGCCCGCCGACCTCGACGCCCTCGTCCTCGACCTGCTCGCCAAGGACCCGGCCCACCGCCCGTCCGACGCCGACCAGGTCGCCGCCCGGCTGCTCCAGATCGCCGACCTGGTCGCGCGACCCGAACGGCACCCGGCCACCGTCCTCGACGCGCACGCCCCGGCCCACGCCGACGCCCAGGCCGCCGAGCAGGACCCGTACGTGCTGGCCCGCCGACGGGAGGCGGACGCGCTCGTCGCCCGGGCCCACCAGGAGGTCGCCCGGCTGCGGCGGCAGTTCGAGGCCGATGCCGACGAGCTCCGCCGCACGGCCGAGCGAGACATGGCGGAGATGCGGGCCCTCACCGAGAGCGCCGCCCAGCAGATCATCGCCGATGCCCGGGCCCGCGGCGAGGCGCTGGAACGCGAGGCCGCCGCCCGGGCCTCGGCCAGCCTCCAGAAGCTCAGCGAGACCGAGCAGCGCAACGACCTGCTCAGCCGACAGGCCGACAAACTGCGCAGCGACGCGGAACAGTTGCGGCGCAGCGTGGACAACGCCCGGCGCCAGGCCTCGGACTTCCTGGCGGACGCGGTCGCCAAGGCCGGTCTCGGGCCGGCCCCCGAGGCGTCGCAGCAGCGGGCCGCCGCCCGGCCCGCGCCGCACCGCCGGAAGCTCCCCACCATGCAGGAGCTGTTCTCCTCGCGCTCCCGGTCCGCGCCCGAGGAGGAGCAGCAGCCCGGGCCGTCCTGAGCCCCAACTGAGCGGAATCGCCGTCGAGTTGGCAACGGATCAAGCTTGGCCCGCGACTCCGGCGCACCGCGGCGGGCAGGGCTCACTCGACCGGGTGAGCATCCGGGCGTGCCCGTAGGCGCACACCGGGGCGGCTCGTTCTGCTCTACATGATCTCCCCGTTCTCCACAGCTTCCGCACGGCCCGGGCACGGCGCGATCCCGAGCCCCCCGTGGCGGTGATCGGCCGGGCGACGGCGGCGGCCGTCTCCCTCGCCATCCTGCTGGTCCCGGCGGCCGTCACCCCCGGCGAGCAGCGGCCCCCCACCGTCGGGGCCGGGCGGTGGGAGGTAGCCGCGACCGCCGCCAACGTCCGCCTCGACCACTTCGGCGGGGACCCGGTGGTCGGCCTCGCCACCTCCGGCGACCAGGTGGAGGTGGTGGACACCTGGACCTCGCCGCTCGGCGCACGCTGGGCGAAGGTCCTGGTCACCCGCACCCGCGTCACCGGCTGGGTCCTCTGGTCGCTGCTGGTCCACCGCGAGCTCCAGCCCGCAGGTCCGGACCCCGGCGCCGGCCACGCCCAGCCCCCCGGGCCCGGCGCACCAGGTCTGCGGAGCGCGCCGGAATCACATTGGCGGCTCGCGGCCCCGCTGCCTATCGTCGGGGCATGACCAACCGAACCTTCCGCATCATGGTGCGCGGCGTCTTCGACGGCCTCACCGACGAACAGCGCACCGCACTCCTCGCCGCCGCATCCGAACACGACGTGCTGCACGCCGCCTTCACCCGCGAGGGCCACCTCAGCTACGACCTCTCCGCGCGGACCGCCTTCACCTTCCGCTTCCTCGACGAGGGCGAGGCCGAGGAGGACATCCTCGCAGCCACCGAGCGGGCCGAGCGGACGGCACGGTCCTGGCTGGAGAGCCGCGGCTACGGCTACCGGAACCTCCGCTCCCAGGCCGAGGACCTCTCCCAGGCTCCGCTCGGCAAGCGCCGGCGCCGCGCCGCCCACGCGACGCCCTGACCCCCTCCCCCTCCGCCACCTCCTTGACGGCTCCGCTTCGGCATATACTTGAGCAGTCAAGGAGGTGGCAATGACAATCCCCGCACCCGACTCCGCACCTGATCCCGCACCCGTCCCCGACCCGACACCGGACCCCGCATCCCGACCCTCCGCCCGACCGACGACCGTGCCCGCCGGAGCCGATCCCCTGGACACCGCCCTGCGCCTGGTCCGCGCCCAGGCCACCGTCGTCAAACGCTTCGACGCCAGCCTCAGCGGCCTCCACGGTGTGAGCCTGTCCGACTTCACCGTGCTGCTCCGCCTCAGCGAGGCCCCCGGCGGACGGATGCGCCGCGTCGACCTCGCCGACGCCCTCGGCCTCACCGCCTCCGGCGTCACCCGCGGCCTGGCCCCACTGGAACGCATCGGCCTGGTCACCCGCGAGCCCGCGCCACGCGACGCCCGCGTCGCGTACGCCGCCCTGACGGCCACCGGCCGCGAACGCCTCACCGAGATGCGGCACACGGCCCGCCAGGTCGCCGCCGAGCTGTTCGCCCCGTGGCCCGCCGAGGACCTGACCGCACTCAGCGCCCTCCTCGCACCCCTGACGACCCGCTGACCGCCGCGGCCCCCGCCCGCCGCCCGTACCCCCGCGACCTGGGCTGGGCCCGCACCGAAGCGCCGTACCGAGCGCCCCTGCCCACCCACCCCCGCCGCCGGCCCGCACCAGCACCCGCACCAGCACCAGCACCAGGAAGAGCACATGACGCACGACCACGTCGGGAGCACCCCCGCCACCGCCCCCGCCCCTGCTCCCGACCTCACCGTCGACGGCACCGGCCTGCTCTGCGTCCAGCTGCTGCTCCGCCTGCGCGCCCGCATCGCCCACCTCCCGGCCGGCGCCGTGGTCCACATCCACACCACGGACCCCGCCGCCCCGCTCGACCTGCCCGCCTGGTGCCACCTGACCGGCCACGAGTACCTCGGCCCGGTGCCCCACCCCGCCGACGACCGCGCGGTGTACGGGCTGCGCCTCACCTCCAGCCCGGTCCCCACCCGCCCCGACCGCCCCTGGCACCCCGCCACCGACTGACCGGAATCCCCACGCACTGGCCGGGGCAGGCCCCCGCAACGCGGAGCCGCCGCCCCGTGCGGCTACCGCACGCCGCAGCAGGCACGGCCGTGCCATCCCCGCCCACGGGCCGCTGACGCGCTCCTCCGGCAGCCCGCCCGATGTGCCACGATGAGCGGACGGGGGTGAAACGGCCGCGCGCCACAGGGAGGTTGACCACCATGGATCCGATCCTCAGCTGCCGCTGGCACGACCAGGACGGCGAGTGGGCACTGACCGTCAGCCGGAGCGGCAACGGCTGGGAGCTGTCCGCCGCCGCACCGCTCTACTCGGAGTCGCTCCCCTTCGCCGATCCGGACGACGTCCGCCGGCTCGCCCAGGCCCTCCTGGACCTGCCCACCGACCCCGAACCCTACGAGTTCGAATGGCAGCTCTCCCGGACGGAGTCGGAGCGCACCGGCGACGAGAAGACCCACTTCGCGACCCTCGCCGTGGGCCTCGACCCGACCGACGACCACCGCCCGTACCTCGCCTACCAGTCCTACTACCACCGGGGCCAGGCCACCGGGCTCGGCCTGGAGGTGATCTGCGAGGACCCGCCGATCGACCACCTCCGGGCGCAGGCCCACGCCTTCCTCACCGACTGCCCGGGCCCGCCGAAGCCGTGAGCGCCTGCACCGCCCAGTCCAGCACCGGCGCCGAACCCTCCGGCGGCGCCCAGCCGTTGATCACCGCCAGCAGTGTCAGGTACCGCTCCCGCCGGGGGTCCGCCATCGCCCGCAGCCGCTCCAGCAGGCGGGCGCGGGACGCACCGCCCGTCGCGGCGACCCCGGGCAGAGCGGCGTACCGCTCCAGCAGCCCCGCGACCACCTCGGCCGCCTCGGGCGAGCGGGGCTCCACCCCGGCCTCGGCCGCCGGGTCGGCCGTCTCCCGCACCAGCACGGCCAGTCCAGGCCGGGGCGGTGCGCCCGCGCCGCAGTCCGCCACCTCGGCGGCCGCCAGCCCGCGCAGCAGCTCCCGGAACCCGCCGTCCCCCGCGAGCCGGGCCAACTCGACCCAGGCCTCGACCTGTTCGACCGTGGCGTCCTCCGGCAGCTCCGGCGTCAGCGACCGGGCCGCCCCCGCGGTACGGCCGTCCGGACCGAACACCTCGGCCAGGAACTCCCCGACCAGGCGCTGCCGTTCCTCCCCCGTCAACCGGGCCAAGCGGTGCACGAGCGTCAACTCCTCCGTGGTGGACCCGTTCCGGGCCACCGCGCCGAGTACCGCACGCCGCAGCCGCAGCACCCGGATCCGGAGGTCGAGCGCCTCGGCGTGTGCCGCCGCGACGTCCGGGAGCGCGCGTTCGCGCTCCAGCACCCGCCGGATCTCCGGCAGTCCGAGCCCGAGCTCGCGCAGGGTGCGCACCAGGTCCAGGCGGGCGACGGCGTCCGCGCCGTACCGCCGGTGGCCGGCCGGGTTGCGGTCGGCCGGCGACACGATCCCCTGGTCCGAGTAGAACCGGACGGTCTTCACCGTCAGCCCGGTCCGCCGGGCCAGTTCACCGATCGTCCAGACGGGACGCGTTTCGCCGTTCACGGCCACCACCCTGGTACCTCCCCCTACGGGAGATGCAAGCCGCCGCGGCCACCGGCCACCGGCCGCCGGGGCGGGCCTCAGGCCGTCCGCCGCAGCAGCGCCAGGTACATCGCGTCCGTCCCGTGCAGGTGCGGCCACAGCTGGACGTCCGGGCCGTCGCCGAGCGCGGGCACGCCGGGCAGCAGCGGTCGGGCGTCGATCCACTCGACCCGGCCGCCCTCGCCGCGCAGCACGTCGTCCACCACGGCGCGGGTCTCCGCCAGGTGCGGGGAGCAGGTCGCGTAGCCGACCACCCCGCCGATCCGGGTGGCCTCGATCGCCGAGCGCAGCAGGTCCCGCTGGAGCGGCCCGAAGGCCGCGACGTCGGCCGGCCG
The DNA here is from genome assembly GCF_043202455.1 of Kitasatospora sp. NPDC048194. Taxonomy (NCBI): domain Bacteria; kingdom Bacillati; phylum Actinomycetota; class Actinomycetes; order Kitasatosporales; family Streptomycetaceae; genus Kitasatospora; species Kitasatospora sp. NPDC048194. The sequence continues at coordinate 3,899 of NZ_JBIDAK010000052.1, read as the reverse complement.
GCGCCGCCAGCGCGCCTCCGGGCGGCGGCGCAGCGCGCCCAGGCCGGAGCACGGCACGTCCACCAGCACTCGGTCGAAGCCGCCGGAGCGCCAGGCGGGGCGGGTCCCGTCCGCCGCGATCACCGTGTACGGGCCGGGGTTGCCCTCCAGGGCCCGCGCCACCAGCCGGGCCCGGTGCGGCTGCTTCTCGCTGGCGACCAGTGCCGCGCCGCGCTCGGCGGCCAGGGCGCCGAGCAGCGCCGCCTTCCCGCCCGGTCCGGCGCAGCCGTCCAGCCAGACCCGGTCCGGGCCGTCCAGCGGCGCCGTGGCCAGGGCCAGCGCGACGAGCTGGCTGCCCTCGTCCTGCACGCCGGCCCGGTTCTCCCGGACGGCGTCCAGCGCGCCCGGGTCGCCGCCTTCGGCGAGCCGCAGCGCGAACGGGGACCAGCGGCCCGGTTCGGCGTCGGGCAGCGCGTCGGCGAGTTCGCCGACGGTGGCCCGGCCGGGGCGGGCGACCAGGGTGACCTCGGGCCGCTCGTTGTCGGCCCGCAGCAGTTCCTCGACGGCGGAGCGCCCCGAGGCGTCCGGCTGCCAGCGGCCGAGCGAGTCCCAGAGCGCGGAGACGACCCAGCGCGGGTGGGAGTGCACGACGGCCAGGTGGTCCTCGGCGTCCTGGTCGTACGGCGGGGCGACCTGTTCGATCCAGGTGTCCAGGTCGTGGGCGCTGATCCGGCGCAGCACGGCGTTGACGAACTTGGCCTTGCCGTCGCCGAGCACCACCCGGGCCAGTTCGACGGTCGCCGAGACGGCCGCGTGGCTGGGGATGCGGGTGGCGAGCAGCTGGTGCGCGCCGAGCGAGAGGACGTCCAGCACCGGCGGGTCGACCTTGCTCAGCGGACGGTCGATGCAGGCCGCGATGACGGCGTCGTAGGTGCCCTGCAGCCGCAGGGTGCCGTAGACCAGCTCGGTGGCGAGGGCGGCGTCGCGCCGGTCCATGCCCTGCTGCTCGGCTTCGCGCAGCAGCGAGGGCAGGATCAGGTTGGCGTACGCGTCGCGCTCGTCGACGGCGCGCAGGGCGCGGAACGCGACGATCCGGGCCGGGTCCTTCTTCGGGCGGCGGTGCGGGCGGGGGGCGCGCTTGGCGCTGGGGGTGGTCACAGGTGCCTCAAGGTGCTGCGGTGGTTATCGAAGTCCTCAGACGAACAGTAACGCCGGACCGGGGTCTCAGGCCTCGGAGCCCTCGGAGCCGCCGGCCGGGACGCCGAGCCGCTCCCCCGGCTCCAGACGCGCCCCGCGCGCCCAGTCCGCCGCCCGCATCTCCTTCTTCCCCTGCGGACGCACCTCCCCGAGCTCGATGTCATGGCTCCCGGTGCCGACCCGCACGCTGTTCTTGCCGGCCATCGCGACCTCGCCCGGCGCCAGCTCGGCCGATTCCGGCAGCAGCCGGACCGGCCCGGTGAGCTTCAGCCGCTCGCCCCGGAACTCCGTCCACGCGCCCGGCGCGGGCGCGCAGCCGCGAACCACCCGGTCGATCCGCAGCGCGGGGTGGTCCCAGTGGATCCGGGCGTCCTCGACGGTGATCTTCGGCGCGAGCGTGACGCCCTCGGCGGGCTGCGGCACGGGGTGCAGCGAGCCGTCCTCGATCCCGTCCATGGTGGCCGCGAGCAGCCGCGCGCCGGAGACCGAGAGCCGGGTGAGCAGTTCACCGCTGGTGTCGCCGGGGCGGACCTCCTCGGTGATCACGCCGTAGACCGGACCGGAGTCCAGGCCCTGCTCGATCAGGAAGGTCGACGCACCGGTGACCTCGTCGCCGGCCAGCACGGCGTGCTGCACCGGGGCCGCGCCGCGCCAGGCGGGCAGCAGGGAGAAGTGCAGGTTGACCCAGCCGTGCTTGGGAATCTCCAGGGTGCCCGGCCGCAGCAGCGCGCCGTAGGCCACCACCGGGCAGCAGTCGGGGGCGAGTTCGGTGAGCCGGGCGACGAACTCCGGGTCGCTGGGCTTCGCCGGCTTGAGGACCTCGATCCCGGCCTCCTCGGCGCGCTGGGCGACGGGGCTGGCGACCAGCTTGCGGCCGCGCCCGGCGGGGGCGTCGGGGCGGGTGACCACCGCGACGACCTCGTGCCGGTCGGAGGCGAGCAGCGCCTCCAGGGCGGGAACGGCGACCTCGGGGGTGCCGGCGAACACGAGACGCATCAAGTGCCTTTCTGCAAAACGGAGTTCAGGAGGCCGACGGGAGTCGGCGAGACCGACGGGGGTCAGCCCGGCCGACGGGGGTCAGCCCGGCCGACGGGAGTCAGCGAGCGGCGCCGAAGGTGCTGTGCGGGGAGACCTTGACGACCGGCGCGGGCCCGCCGCCCCAGTCCGTCTCCCGGATCGCCTTCAGCGCGGCCTTGCGCTGCTCCCGGTCGAGCCGGTCGATGAAGATGATGCCGTCCAGGTGGTCGGTCTCGTGCTGGATGCACCGGGCGAGCAGCTGGGTGCCCTCCAGCGTCACCCGATCGCCGTACATGTTGAAGCCCTTGGCCACCACGCCGTGGGCCCGCTTGGTGTCGTACCGCAGCCCGGGCAGCGAGAGGCAGCCCTCGGGGCCGTCCTGCTCCTCCTCGCTCAGCGACAGGTCGGGGTTGATCAGGTGGCCGGTGACGCCGTCCACGTGGTAGGTGAACACCCTGAGCGAGACGCCCAGTTGGGGCGCGGCCAGGCCGGCGCCGGGGGCGTCCAGCATGGTGTCGGTGAGGTCGCGGACCAGGTTGCGCAGTTCCTTGTCGAAGGTGGTCACCGGCTGGGCGGTGGCCCGCAGGACGGGGTCTCCGAAGAGACGGATCGGCTGGATCGCCACGGGGTACGGGCTCCTGTCCGGAAGGTGACGGGCTACGGGCAACGACTGGTTCACCGCAAGTCTATGCAACCCGCCCGGCGCCCCGACGGCCCGTCCCGGGGAGGGGCGCCCCGGCTCGCGGCGCGCCCGGACTCCGGCGAGCCGCGTTACCCCGGCCCCCGCTTCGGCGTTGGTCAAGAGAGATTGACCGGGGCCGGGCGCACGGGACACCGCGCCCCGGCCGAGCTGACCGTACGGAAGGTGGCACGTAGGCCATGGCCGAGCAGATCAACCACGACGCCCGGGCGCGGGCGAGCCTGCACCTGCTGGTGCGGGACATCGAGCGGGTGAGGCGGCAGGTCGACGCGCTGCGGACGCTCACCGCCCAGCTGGGGAACGTCTACCGACCGCGCCGCCCCAGCACCTCGGCCGGCTTCGTGGTGTACGGCAGGGCGCCCGCGCCGACCGTGCGCCTGGCCCAGGAGCTGCGGGAGAGCGTGGAGACGCTGGTGGCGGCGGCGGTCGAGTTCGACCGGGCGCTCGGCTTCTCCTGGGACTCGGTGGGCTCCGCCCTCGGGGTCACCAAGCAGGCCGTGCACCGCCGCTACGGCATGCGCCGCCCGACCAGCGAACTCCTCGCCGCCAGCGGCGCCGTCCCGGCGCCCAACCGCCCGGACCGCTCCGAGGAGCTGTCCGCCCCCGCCGCCGAACGCGGCGGCCTGTCCGCCACCGTCCCCGCCGCCCGGCAAGGCGGTCTGGACCGCGCCGCCCTGGAGCGCGGCGGGCCGGTCGAGCGCGCCGCCGTCGAGCGCCCCCAGCCCGACCGCACCGGCATCCCCCTGCGCGGCTGACCGGGCCACCCGGGGCGGGGTGGCCCATGCACCCCGCCCCCGCCGGGGCCCCGCCGGCCCGCAGGCCGGAACCGCCCGCCGCCGCACCCGGCCCGCCGCACCCGGCCCGCCGCGGCCCGACACGACGCAGCCCGGCCCCGCCCCACGGCCCGGCTCCTAGACGAGTAGTTCCGAAGTCGGCTGGGTTTGCCGGTTTTGCTCCGGGCATGCAGGGAGGGTGTCCAGCATTCGGGTTGTGACGACCGAAGAGC
>NZ_JBIDAK010000051.1:0-38368 GCF_043202455.1 Kitasatospora sp. NPDC048194 | reverse complement strand
CTTCACCGCCTGCCCCTACGGCGACCCCGGCACCCGCATGTACCGCACCGGCGACCTCGCCCGCTGGACCACCACCGGCGAACTGGAGTTCGTCGCTCGCGCGGACGACCAGATCAAACTCCGCGGCTTCCGCATCGAACTCGGCGAGGTGGAGACCGCCTTCGCCGCCCACCCGGCCGTCGGACAGGTCGTCGCGACCGTCCGCGAGGACCAACCCGGCGACAAACGACTCGTCGTCTACACCACCGGCACCGCCACCACCGCCGAACTGCGCACCTTCACCGCCGAACGCCTCCCCGCCTACATGGTCCCCGCCGCCGTCGTCACCCTCGACACCCTGCCCATCACCCCCAACGGCAAGATCGACCGCCGCGCCCTCCCCACCCCCGACTACGCCGAAGCCGCCCAGGGCCGCGCCCCCCGCACCACCACCGAACGAACCCTCTGCAACCTCTTCGCCGACGTCCTCGCACTGCCCACCGTCGGCATCGACGACAACTTCTTCGACCTCGGCGGCCACTCCCTCCTCGCCACCAAACTCACCAGCCGCATCCGCACCACCCTGGACGTCGAGGTCCCCATCCGCACCCTGTTCGACGCACCCACCGTCGCCGGGCTGGCCCGCCGGCTCGGCGAGAGTCACACCGACGGACGCGCGGCGCTGGCGCCCCGGAAGCGCCCCGAGCTGGTGCCGCTCTCCTACGCCCAGCAACGGCTCTGGTTCATCGAGCAGTTCGAGGGCCCGAGCACCCTGTACAACACCCCGTTCGCCGTCCGGCTGACCGGCGAGATCGACACCACCGCCCTCGCCGAGGCCCTGCGCGACGTCGCGGACCGGCACGAAGTGCTGCGCACCACCTTCCCGACCGTCGAGGGCCGGCCCCACCAGCAGGTCCGCGACGACCTCGAGCCCACCCTCCAGCTGACCCGCGTCGCCGACGAGACCGAACTGGCCGAGGTGCTCGACCAGGCGATCGGCCACGTCTTCGACCTGGCTACCGAGCCGCCGATCCGCACCCGGCTGTTCTCCCTCGGCGCCGACCGTCACGTGCTGCTGGTGCTGCTGCACCACATCGCCAGCGACGGCTGGTCCGTCGCCCCGCTCTTCCGGGACCTCGCCACCGCCTACCAGGCCCGCCGCAGCGGCTCGGCACCCGACTGGCGCCCGCTGCCCGTCCAGTACGCCGACTACACCCTCTGGCAGCGCGAACTCCTCGGCTCGGAAGACGACCAGGACAGTCTGCTCGGACGGCAACTCGCCTTCTGGGAGCGGTCGCTGTCCGACGCGCCGGAGGAACTGGCACTCCCCTACGACCGGCCCCGGCCGACCACCCCCAGCCATCGGGGCGACCTGGTCGAGTTCACCGTCGGCACCGAACTGCACGGTGCTCTTGCGGAGTTGGCGGCCGCGCAGAACGCCAGTCTGTTCATGGTCCTCCAGGCCGCCGTCGCCGCCCTCTACACCCGGCTCGGCGCCGGCACCGACCTGCCCCTCGGCACCCCCGTCGCCGGACGAACCGACCAAGCCCTCGACGACCTCGTCGGCTTCTTCGTCAACACCCTCGTCCTGCGCACCGACACCACCGGCAACCCCACCTTCCGGGAACTGCTGGACCGCATCCGCCACACCGACCTCGACGCCTACGACCACCAGGACATCCCCTTCGAGCGCCTGGTCGAACACCTCAACCCCACCCGCACCCCCGCCCGCCACCCCCTCTTCCAGACCCTGGTCGCCCTGGAGAACCACACGCCGGTTCCGGAGGCCTTCGGAGAACTCCCCTGCGCCTCGGTGGAATTCGACCTGGACGTGGCCAAGTTCGACCTCTCCTTCGGATTCTCGGAGCTGAGCGGGGAGGGCGGCCTGTCAGGCGCGATCGAGTACGCCACGGACCTCTTCGACCGGAGCACCATCACCACGCTCGCCGAGCGGCTCCTGCGCGTCCTCGGCGCCGTCGCCGCCGACCCCGACGCCTCGATCGGCGGGATCGAGGTGCTCAGCCCGGCGGAGCGGGAGCGGCTGTTGGCGGACGGCAGGGGCCCGGTGGCGGCGCTGCCCGAGGGCGGGCTGCCCGCGGTGTTCGAGGCCCAGGCCGCCACGACTCCCGACGCCGTCGCCCTGCTGGCGGTGGACGGCGAGCTGACCTATGCCGAACTCAACGCCCGCGCCAACGGTCTGGCGCGTCGGCTGGTCACGGCCGGCGTGGGCACGGAGACGCCCGTCGCCCTGCTCATGGACCGCTCGGCCGCCCTCGTGGTGGCGATCCTGGCCGTCCTCAAGGCCGGCGGCACCTACGTGCCCCTGGACGACGCCCAACCCGACGAGCGCCTACGAGCCGTCCTCACGAACGCCGGCACCCGGCTCGCGCTCACCGACCCCGGACACCACGACCACCCGGCCCTCGAAGGCCTCAGGACCCTGCCGGTCGGCGACGACACCGCCGACAACCTCGAACTACCTGTTCGCGCCGACCAGTTGGCGTACGTGATGCACACCTCCGGCTCCACCGGCACCCCCAAGGGCATCGGCATCACCCACCGCTCGGTCATCGACCTCGCCCTCGGCGGCACCTTCACCACCGGCAACCACTCCAGCGTGCTGGTCCACTCCCCCACCGCCTTCGACGCCTCCACCTACGAACTCTGGACCCCACTCCTCTCCGGCGGCCGCGCCGTCCTCGCACCCCCCGGACGCCTCGGCGCCACCGAACTCGCCCACACCATCCACCACGGCGGCGTCACAGCCGCCTGGCTCACCGCCGGCCTCTTCAACGTCATCGCCACCGAAGCCCCGGAGACCTTCACCGGCCTGCGCGAGGTGTGGACCGGCGGCGACGTCGTCTCCCCCGCAGCCGTCCGCCGCGTCATGGCCTCCTGCCCCGACCTCACCGTGGTCGACGGTTACGGCCCCACCGAGACCACCACCTTCGCCACCTGCCACGCCATGGCACGCGCATCCGCAGTGCCCCACACGGTGCCGATCGGCCGCCCGCTGCCCAACACCCGGGTGTACGTGCTGGACGCCGGGCTGAGACCCGTCCCGGCCGGCGTGCCCGGCGAGCTGTACATCGCCGGCCCCGGCCTCGCCCGCGGCTACCTCGGCCGCCCCACCCTCACCGCCGAACGCTTCACCGCCTGCCCCTACGGCGACCCCGGCACCCGCATGTACCGCACCGGCGACCTCGCCCGCTGGACCACCACCGGCGAACTGGAGTTCGTCGCTCGCGCGGACGACCAGATCAAACTCCGCGGCTTCCGCATCGAACTCGGCGAGGTGGAAACCGCCTTCGCCGCCCACCCGGCCGTCGGACAGGTCGTCGCGACCGTCCGCGAGGACCAACCCGGCGACAAACGACTCGTCGTCTACACCACCGGCACCGCCACCACCGCCGAACTGCGCACCTTCACCGCCGAACGCCTCCCCGCCTACATGGTCCCCGCCGCCGTCGTCACCCTCGACACCCTCCCCATCACCCCCAACGGCAAGATCGACCGCCGCGCCCTCCCCACCCCCGACTACGCCGAAGCCGCCCAGGGCCGCGCCCCCCGCACCACCACCGAACGAACCCTCTGCGACCTCTTCGCCGACGTCCTCGCACTGCCCACCGTCGGCATCGACGACAACTTCTTCGACCTCGGCGGCCACTCCCTCCTCGCCACCAAACTCACCAGCCGCATCCGCACCACCCTCGACACCGACCTCCCCATCCGCACGCTCTTCGACCACCCCACCGTGGCCGCCCTCGCCCCTCTGCTGTCCGGCGCCGCCGCCCGTCCGGCTCTGCGGCCGCAGCCCAGGCCGGCGCGCGTCCCGCTCTCGCCGGCCCAGCAACGCCTCTGGTTCATCGACCAGTTCGAGGGCCCGAGCGCGCTCTACAACACCCCCTTCACCGCCCGGCTAGCCGGCGAGATCGACACCACCGCCCTCGCCGAGGCCCTGCGGGACGTCGCGGACCGGCACGAGGCGCTGCGCACCACCTTCCCCAGCGCCGACGGCCAGCCGCACCAGCAGGTCGTCCAGGCCGACCGCGTCGCCCTCCGCACCCGCAGCGTGGCCGACGAGGACGAGCTGCAGGCCGCCGTGTCCGAGGCCGCCGGTGAGGTGTTCCGCCTCGCCGAGGACCTGCCGATCCGGGTGTCGCTGTTCTCGCTGCCGAACGGCGAGCACGTGCTGCTCGTCCTGCTGCACCACATCGCCGCCGACGGCTGGTCCGTCGCCCCGCTCCTGCGCGACCTCGCCGCCGCCTATCAGGCCCGCCGCGCCGGCTCGGCACCCGACTGGCGGCCCCTGCCCGTCCAGTACGCCGACTACACCCTCTGGCAGCGCGAACTCCTCGGCACCGAGGAGCAGCCCACCAGCGCACACCGGGGCCAACTGGCCTACTGGCAGCGAGCCCTGGCCGGCGCACCGGAGGAACTTGCCCTCCCCTACGACCGCCCGCGTCCGGCCGCCCCCAGCCACCGCGCGGGAACGGTGGAATACCGGATCTCTCCCGAACTGCACCGCGCCCTCACCGAGTTGGCCGCCGCGCAGAACGCCAGTCTGTTCATGGTCCTCCAGGCCGCCGTCGCCACCCTCTACACCCGGCTCGGCGCCGGCACCGACCTGCCCCTCGGCACCCCCGTCGCCGGACGAACCGACCAAGCCCTCGACGACCTCGTCGGCTTCTTCGTCAACACCCTCGTCCTGCGCACCGACACCACCGGCAACCCCACCTTCCGGGAACTGCTGGAGCGCGTCCGCCACACCGACCTCGACGCCTACGACCACCAGGACATCCCCTTCGAGCGCCTGGTCGAACACCTCAACCCCACCCGCACCCCCGCCCGCCACCCCCTCTTCCAGACCGTGCTGACCTTCGGCAGCGGCCCCTCCCCGGTGCTCACCCTCGGCGAGGCCGGCGGGGTGCTGGAGGGCGCGGGCGCGGCCCAGGCCCACTTCGACCTGAACTTCAACTTCACCGAGCAGTACGGCGGGAACGGCGCCCCGCTCGGGGTGGCGGCGGCCGTCGAGTACGCGGCGGACCTCTTCGACCACACCACCGTGACGGCCCTGGTGGAGCGCCTGCTCCGCGTCCTCGACGCCGTCGCCACCGACCCGGACACGCCCGTCGGCGCGATCGGGATCCTCGCCCCGGGCGAGCGCGAGCAGCTGCTCAGCGGCTGGAACGACACGGCCGCCCCGGTCGCCGACCGCACCCTGCCCGAGCTGTTCGAGGCCCAGGCCGCCGCCACCCCGGACGCCGTGGCCGTGGTCTCCGACACCGAGGAGCTGAGCTACGCGGAGCTGGACGCGCGGGCCGGGAAGCTGGCAGCCGTGCTGCTGGCGGGCGGGCTGGCGGTGGAGGAGCCGGTCGGGATCCTGATGGACCGCTCGGCCGACCTGGTCGCGGCGATCCTCGCGGTCACCAAGGCCGGCGGCACCTACGTCCCGTTGGACCCGCGCTACCCGCTGGACCGGATGCGGCACATCCTCGCCGACACCGGGGCGCGGCTGGTCCTGGTCGACGCGGCGCACCGCGACCACCCGGTGCTCGCCGACGGCGGCCCCCGTGCTCTCGACGTCGGCGCGGCCTCCGCCGCCGAGCCGGCCGGGCGGCGCTCGCACCCGGGCCAGCTCGCCTACGTGATGTACACCTCCGGTTCGACCGGGGTGCCCAAGGGCGTCGCGGTCACCCACCGCAACGTGGTCGACCTGCTGGCCAACCGGCACTTCCACGAGGGCCACCACGCCGGTGTCCTGCTGCACTCGCCCACGGCCTTCGACGCCTCCACCACCGAGGTCTGGGCGCCGCTGGTGACGGGCGGACGGATCGTGCTGGCGGCGCCCGGGCAGCTCGACCTGCGTGCTCTGGCCGCGACCATCACCCGGCACGCGGTCACCCTGGTGCAGGCGCCCTCGGGCCTGCTGCGGCTGATGGCGGAGGAGACCCCGGAGGCGTTCCGGGCCGTGCGCCAGGTGTGGACCGGCGGCGACGTGGTGCCGCCGGAGGCCGTACGGCAGCTGTTCCGGGTCTGCCCCGGGACGGACGTGGTCGCGGTCTACGCACCGACGGAGACGACGGCCATCAAGACCACCTTCACCATGACGCCCGGCACGGACGTCCCGGACGTGGTGCCGATCGGCCGCCCGCTCGCCAACACCCGCGCCTACGTCCTCGACGACACCCTCCGACCCGTCCCGGCCGGAGTCCCCGGCGAGCTCTACCTCGCCGGCGCCGGCCTCGCCCGCGGCTACCTCGGCCGCCCCACCCTCACCGCCGAACGCTTCGTCGCCTGCCCCTACGGCAACGGCAACGGCGAACGCATGTACCGCACCGGCGACCTCGCCCGCTGGACCACCACCGGCCAACTCGAATTCCTCGGCCGCACCGACGACCAGGTCAAGATCCGCGGCTTCCGCATCGAACTCGCCGAAGTGGAAACCGCCTTCACCACCCACCCCACCGTGGGCCACGCCGTAGCCCTCGTCCGCGAGGACCAACCCGGCGACAAACGACTCGTCGTCTACATCACCACCGCCGCCGACAGAGCCACCGACCCCGCCACCCCCGCCGAACTCCGCGCCCACGCCGCCGAACGCCTCCCCGCCTACATGCTCCCCGCCGCCATCGTCACCCTCGACACCCTCCCCGTCACCCCCAACGGCAAAGTCGACCGCCGCGCCCTCCCCGCCCCCGACTACCGCACCACACCCCAAGGCCGCGAACCCCGCACCGAACGCGAGCGGACCCTCTGCACGCTCTTCGCCGAAACCCTCGGCCTCCCCGCCGTCGGCATCGACGACGACTTCTTCGACCTCGGCGGCCACTCCCTCCTCGCCACCAAACTGGTCAGCCGCATCCGCACCACCCTGGACACCGAACTCCCCATCCGGGCCCTGTTCGACGCGCCCACCGTCGCGGCCCTGGCCGCCGCCCTGCCCGCCTCCGGCGGCGCCCGGCCGGCCCTGCGGCGCGCCGACCGGCCGGAGCGCGTCCCGCTCTCCCCGGCGCAGCAACGCCTCTGGTTCATCGACCAGTTCGAGGGACCGAACGCGCTCTACAACACCCCGTGCGCGGTGCGTCTGACCGGCCCGGTCGACACCGCCGCCCTCGAGGAGGCGCTGACGGACCTGCTGCGCCGGCACGAGGTGCTGCGCACGGTCTACCCGAGCGTGGCCGGCCGGCCGCACCAGCTGGTCCTGGACGACGCCCGACTCCCGCTCCGCACCGTGCCGGTGGCCACCGAGGAGGACCTCGGGGCGGCCCTGGCCGCGGCCGGCCGGGAGGTCTTCGACCTCGCCCGCGACCTGCCCGTCCGCGCCACGCTGTACTCGCTCCCGCACGAGGAGCACGTCCTGCTGGTGCTGATGCACCACATCGCCACCGACGGCTGGTCCGTCGGCCCGCTGCTGCGGGACCTCGACACCGCCTACCGGGCCCGCCGCACCGGCTCGGCACCCGACTGGCGGCCCCTGCCCGTCCAGTATGCCGACTACACCCTCTGGCAACGCGAACTCCTCGGCACCGAGGAGCAGCCCACCCCGCTGTCGGCCGGCCAACTCGCCTTCTGGCGCCGGGCCCTGGCCGGTCTCCCGGAGGAGCTGGCGCTGCCCTACGACCGCAAGCGGCCGACGGCGGCCAGCCACCGCGGCGACACCGTCGAGCTCCGGATCCCCGCCGAACTCCACGCCGCCGTGAGCGCGTTGGCCCGGGAGAATCGTTCCAGCACGTTCATGGTGGTGCAGGCCGCCCTGGCCGCCACCCTCGGCCGGCTGGGTGCGGGCAGCGACATCCCGCTCGGCACTCCGGTCGCCGGCCGCACCGACGAGGCCCTCGACGACCTGGTCGGCTTCTTCGTCAACACCCTGGTGCTGCGCACCGACCTCTCCGGCGACCCGAGCTTCCTCGACCTGCTGGAGCGCGTGCGGGTGGCCGACCTGGACGCCTTCGAGCACCAGGACCTGCCCTTCGAGCGGCTGGTCGAGGCGCTCAACCCGGCCCGCTCGACGGCCCGGCACCCGCTGTTCCAGGTGCTGTTGACCTTCGGTTCCGCCACATCCGCCACATCCGCCACCACACCCTCCGCCGCGCCCTCCGCGACGTCCTCGCCGACGTCCTCGCCGACACCGTTGCCGACACCGCCACCGGCGCCCTCGGCGGACGGACTGCCCTTCCGGGTCGAGCCGGCGGCGGCCGAACACGCCAAGTTCGACCTGGCCTTCGGCTTCCTGGAGCGGCTCGACGCGGACGGAGCACCGGCCGGGATCGACCTGGTGGTCGAGTACGCGGTGGACCTGTTCGACCCGGCCACGGTGACGGCGATCGGCCACCGCTTCGAGCGGCTGCTCGGCGCGGTGACCGCCGATCCAGCCCGCCCGGTCAGCGAGGCGGAGATCCTCACGGCAGCCGAACGGACCCTGATCCTGGAGCAGTGGAGCCGGCCCGGGGAGCACCCGGAGGCCTACGGACTCCGCACCCTCCCCGCGCTGTTCGCCGCCCAGGCGGCGCGCACCCCGGACGCCGTCGCGGTGGTCCACCGGGACGAACGGCTCGACTACGCCGAGCTGGACGCCCGGGCGAACCGGCTGGCCCACCTGCTGGCCGCGCGGGGAGTGGGCCCCGAGCGGCTGGTGGCCCTGGCACTGCCGCGCTCCGCCGAGCTGGTGGTCGCCGTGCTCGCGGTGCTCAAGGCGGGTGGCGCCTACCTGCCGATCGACCCGGACTACCCGGCCGACCGGATCGCCTACACCCTGCGCGACGCCGCCCCTGAGCTGCTGCTCACCACGACCGCGACCGCCGCCCGACTGCCCGATGCGGGGCCGCCGTCGCTGCTGCTCGACACCCCGTCGACGGCGGCCGAGCTGGCCGGGGCGAGCACCACCGCTCCCGCGCCCGCCCTGGTGCCCGACCACCCGGCCTACGTCATCTACACCTCCGGCTCGACCGGCCGCCCCAAGGGCGTGGTGGTCACGCACGCCAACGTGGCCCGGCTGTTCGCCGCCACCGCCCGGTGGTTCGCGCCCGGCCCGCAGGACGTCTGGACGCTGTTCCACTCCTACGCCTTCGACTTCTCGGTCTGGGAGCTGTGGGGCGCGCTGCTGCACGGCGGCCGGCTGGTCGTGGTGCCCTTCGAGGTGAGCCGGGAGCCCCGGGAGTTCCTGGAGCTGCTGGTGCGCGAGCGGGTCACCTTCCTCAACCAGACGCCGTCCGCGTTCTACCAGTTGATGCAGGCCGACGAGGAGGCGCCGGAGCTGGGCCGCGACCTCGCCCTGCGACGGGTGGTCTTCGGCGGCGAGGCGCTCGACCTGGCCCGGCTGGCGCCCTGGTACGAACGGCACCCCGAGGACGCGCCGGTGCTGGTCAACATGTACGGCATCACCGAGACCACGGTGCACGTCTCCTACCGCCCGCTGGACACCGCCACGGCCGCCGGGCAGTTTCGGTCGCTGATCGGCGCGGGCATCCCGGACCTGCGGCTGTACCTGCTGGACTCCCGGCTGAGGCCGGTGCCCGCCGGGGTGCCCGGCGAACTGTACGTGGCCGGCGCCGGGCTGGCCCGGGGCTACCTGGGCCGGCCGGGGCTGACCGCGGAACGCTTCGTCGCCGACCCGTACGGCGCCCCCGGCACCCGGATGTACCGCACCGGCGACCTGGCCCGCTGGACGGCCGCCGGCGAACTCGACTACCTCGGACGCATCGACGCCCAGGTGAAGGTCCGGGGCTTCCGGATCGAGCTGGGCGAGATCGCCTCGGTGCTCAGCCGCCACCCGCAGGTGGCCTCCGCCGCGGTCGTGGTCCGCGAGGACACCCCCGGCGACAAGCGCCTGGTCGGGTACCTGGTGCCTGCCTCCGCCGCCGGGCCGCTCGATGCGGACGCCGTCCGCGCCCACCTGGCCGCCGAGCTGCCGGACCACATGCGGCCCGCGGCCCTGGTGCCGCTGGAACGGCTGCCGCTGACGCCCAACGGCAAGCTCGACGAGCGGGCGCTGCCCGCCCCCGGGCCGGGCCGGGCGGGCGCCGGCCGGGCGCCGCGCACTCCGCTGGAGGAGCTGCTGTGCGGGCTGTTCGCCGACGTGCTCGGCGTGGAGCGGGTCGGCGTCGACGACAACTTCTTCGAGCTGGGCGGCCACTCTCTGCTGGCCGGCCGCCTGATCGCCGGTGTGCGGGAGCTGACCGGCGCGGACGGCCTCGGCGTCCGGGCGCTCTTCCAGGCGCCCACCGTCGCCGGGCTGGCCGGGCTGGTGGCCGGACTGGTGGACGGACTGCAGGCCGGACCGCCGAGCGGCAGCCGGGATGGCGCCGCCACCACCGACGTGACCGGCGCCGGCCCTGCCGCTGCTGCCGCCACCGCTGCTGCCGCTGCCGCTGCCGCCGCCGAGGAGGCCTTCCCGGTGCTGCTGCCGATCCGCGCCCGGGGCTCCCGCCCGCCGCTGTTCTGCGTGCACCCGGCGGCCGGCATCAGCTGGGTCTACACCGGCCTGCTGCGCCACCTGGACGCCGAGCAGCCGATCTACGGCCTCCAGGCACCCGGACTCGCCGACCTGGACCGGCACCCGGCCAGCCTGGCGGACCTGGCCCGCACCTACCTGGCCGAGCTGCGCGCGGTGCGGCCCGAAGGTCCGTACGCCCTGCTCGGCTGGTCCTTCGGCGGGCCGGTCGCCCACGCGATCGCGGCCCTGCTGCGGGAGCAGGGCGAGCAGGTCTCGCTGCTCGCCGTCCTCGACGGCTACCCGGCACCCACCGCCGGGGAGGCCGCCCGGAACGGCGCCGCACCGGGCGGCGCCGGGCACGGCCGGGCCCGCCGGGACGCCGCCGAGCGCGAGCCGGCGCTGCTCGCCGCGATCCTCGCCTCCCTCGGCCACCGGCCGGCGGACATCACGGCCTGGCCCACCGACGAGGCCGGCTACGCCGAGCTGGTCCGGGACGGCGACGGCCCGCTGGCCGGCCTCAGCGGTGCCGGGGTGGCCCGGGTGGTCGAGGTCTTCCTGGCCAACCTCGCCCTGGCCGACGACGCCCCGCTGCCCGGCTACGACGGCGACGCCCTGGTGTTCGTCGCCGCCGAGGACCGCCCGGCCGACGCCCCCGACCCCGAGAGCTGGCGCCCGTACGTGGGCGGCCGGATCGAGGTCCACGAGGTGCCGAGCACCCACGGCGCGATGACCGGCCCGCGGGCGCTCTCGGTCATCGGCCCGGTGCTCGCCGAGCGACTCCGCCACCCGGCGCCGCACCCGGCGGAGGGCCCGGCGCCCGGCGCAGCGCCCACGCACCACCACCCCTGAACCGCACCACCCCTGAACCGCACCACCGCAGGACCCGCACCACCCTTGGAGCGCACCACCGCACCACCTCCCGCAAGCGCACCACCGCTCCGACGCGACACCCCCGCACCGACCACCCCACCGGCCGCGACCCGGCCCACCCACGATGAATGGAGACCACCGATGCACAGTGCCGTCATTCCCGACACCTGGCGCGGCGTCACCCCGGCGCCGATGTCGTCGACCGACGCCTACAACGGCTTCATCGCCGCGAACGTGATCTTCGCGCTGGACCGGATCGGCGTACTGGAGCGGATCGGCCGCGGCGAGCCGCTCTCGGCCGCCGAGGCCGCCCAGTCCGCCGCATCGGCCGGTGACGTCGCCAGAACGGAGGCCGTGCTGCGCGCCGCCGCCGACTACGGCTTCCTCAAGGCCGACGGCGCCGGCTACCTGCCCACCGAGGCAGGCCGCGAAGTCGCCTCCGCCCGTGGCTACTTCACCTGGGCCGTCGGCGGCTACCACGACGTCTTCGGCCGCGCCGGGCACCTGAGCGCCGGGACGCACCACTACCAGCAGGACGTCTTCCGCGACGAGGCGATGGTCGCCCTCGGCTCCGCCCAGTGCGACCAGTCGATGTTCGCCGCGCAGCTGACCGACGTGCTCGACGGCATCGACTTCCGCCTCATCGCCGACCTCGGCAGCGGCACCTCCGCCCGGGTGCGCCGGGTGGTCTCCCAGCGGGAGGGCAGCCGGGGCCTGGGCATCGACATCAGCCGCCCGGCCACCGACATCGCCCGCCGCGAGATCGCCGAGGCCGGCCTCGAGGACCGGGTCACCGCCGTCCGGGCCGACGTGCTGGGCCTGCTCGGCACCCAGATCGACAACGACGCCGAGGCCGCCGAGGTGGCCGAGGTCGACACCGTGATGAGCTTCTTCCTGCTGCACGACCTGCTGGCCGACCCGGCCACCCGCTCCTCGATCTTCACCCGGATGCGGGAGGCCTTCCCCAAGGCCCGCACCTTCGTGCTCGGCGACACCATGCTGCGCGGCCCCGGCGAGTCGCAGAGCACCCTGCCGGTCTTCTCGGTCGGCTTCGAGCTGGCGCACGCGATGATGGGCGTGCCGCTGCACACCAAGGAGACCTACGAGCAGCTGTTCGCCGACGCGGGCCTGCGGATCGACCGCGTCGAGGCCCTGGCCACCCCGCACTCCTGGCTCTACGTCCTGCAGGCCGACTGATGGCCGCCGCTCCCCCGGCCAGATACCTGCTGGCCCAGAACGAGCACCCGTACCCGCCGCTGCCCTCGGTGCTCGCCGCCCTGGCCGACGCCACCGGCGACCTGCACCGCTACCCGGACCTGCGCCCCCGGCGGATCGAGGGGATCATCGCCGACTGGCAGGGCGTCCCGGCCGGGCAGGTCGTGGTCGGCCACGGTTCGGCGGGCGTCGCGCTGGACCTCTTCCACGCCGTCGTCGAGCCCGGCGACAACGTGGTGCACTCGGACCCCTGCTTCGACGCGTACCCGCTGTTCTGCCGGATCGCCCGGGCCGGGGCCAGGCCCGTCCCGCTCGGGCCGGACGCCCGGCACGACCTGGCCGCGATGGCGGAGCGGCTGGACGACCGCACCCGGATCGTGGTGCTGTGCAACCCGCACAACCCGACCGGCACGGTCTACTCCTGGGCCGGGCTGACCGCCTTCTTCCGCCGGGTGCCGCCCACGGCGCTGATCCTGCTGGACGAGGCGTACATCGACTTCGCCCGCGGCTGGGCGGCCCCGGACGTCCCGGCCCGGATCGCCGAGTGGCCCAACCTGGTGGTGCTGCGCACCCTCTCCAAGTCGCACGGCATCGCCGCGCTGCGGATCGGCTACGCGATGGCGGCGGAGCCGGTGGCGCAGCGGGTACGGGACCACCAGGTGCCGTATGCGGTGAACCGCCTCCAGGAGGCGGGCCTGCTGGCCGCCGTGGCGGCCCAGGACGAGGTGGACCGGCGGATCGCCGGGATCGCCGCCGAGCGGGACCGCCTGCGGGCCGAACTGCTCGGTCTGGGCTGGGCGGTGGCGCCGAGCCTGACCAACTTCCTGTGGGTGGCCGTCCCCGGGGACCAGTCGCCCGTCAAGGCCGCGCTGGAGCGGCTCGGGGTGGCCGTCCGGTTCTACCCCGGCCAGGGCATCCGGATCGCCGTCGGCGAGAAGGACGCCAACGACGCCGTGCTCGCGGGCTTCGCCGAGGCCGGCCCGCCCCCGGCGGCCCCGGCTGCGCCCACCGCCCCGCCCTCCGACGCCGCCCGCTAGGGCCGTCCGCCGGGACCGCTCGCCGGCCCGCGCCCGCACCATCCACCACACCGCAGCAACGAAGGACAGGACATGCACCCACTTCTGGCGCGGCCGGAGTTCCGGCTCTACATCGCGGGACAGACGCTGTCCGTCCTCGGGGACAGCGCCCTCTTCATCGCCCTGGGCATCTGGGCCAAGGTGCTGACGGGGAGCAGTTCCGCGGCCGGTCTGGTGATGTTCTGCTACGCCGTTCCGATGCTGCTGCTGCCGCTCGGCGGCCTGTTCGCCGACCGGGTCCGCCGCCGGCCGCTGCTGGTCGCGGTCAATCTGGTCCTGGCGGTGGCGGTCACCCCGCTGCTGCTGGTGACGGGCCGGGGCCAGCTGTGGATCATCTACGGCACGGCCGTGCTCTACGGGCTGGCCGGGGCCGTCCTGACCCCGGCCCAGAGCGCGATGCTCCGGACCATTCTGACGGATCGCCAGGACTTCGGGGCGGCCGTCGGGTTCACCCAGAGCATGCGCGCGGGCACCACCCTGGTCGCCCCGCTGGTCGGCTCCGGCCTGTACGGGTGGCTCGGCGGCCGGGCCGTCGCCGTGGTGGACATCGCCATCCTGCTGGCGGCGGCGCTCGCCTTCCTGGCCCTGCGGGTGGCCGAGCCGACGCCGGAGCCCTCCGGCCGCCGCTGGCGCACCGAGGTGCTGGCGGGCTTCCAGCACCTGCGCACCACCACCTCGCTGCTGCCGCTGCTGATCGCGACCACCGCGACCGCCACCGTGCTCAGCTTCCTCCAGCCGGTGCTGTTCTCGCTCATCCAGCACGGGCTGCACCGCTCGCCGCAGTTCCTCGGCGTGCTGGAGACGGTGGAGGCGGTCGGGTCGCTGGGCGGCTCGGTGCTGGGCGGCCTCCTGATCGGCAAGCTCGGCCCCCGGCGGACCGTCATGATCGGCTCGGCCGTCTTCGCCCTCGGCGCCGCGCTGCTGCTGACCCCGTCGGTCTGGGTGGTGGCGGCCGGTCTGCTGATCGCCGGGGCCGGCATGCCGGCGGCCGTGGTCGGCCTGGCCACCGCCGCCCAGTCGCTGACCCCGCCCCGGTTGATGGGCCGCACCCAGGCGGCCGTCAACCTGGCGCTCACCGCTCCCCAGGCGGTCGCCATCGGCATCGGCGCCGGGCTGGTGGCCGCGCTGGACTTCCGGACGGTGCTGGCCGCGATGCTGGTCGGTGCGCTGCTCTCCGCCGCCTTCCTGATCGGCAAGCCGGAGGCGGCGGCCGAGGACGACGGAGCCGGAACCGAGGCCGGGGCCGACGCCACGGCCGAGGCCGAGAACGAGGCCACGGCCGAGGCCGACGGGGCCATGGCCGAGACCGAAGCCGAGGCCGCCGACCAGGACGGCGACGGTGACCGGCCCGGCGCGGGCGGCGGCGACACCGCCGCCACCGCCGACACCGCCGCCACCGGCGACGCCGGGAACACCGCCGCACCGCACCTCCAGCGCACCACCTGACGAGCTGCCACCACCGCTCCGACCGCCCGACCGCCCATCCGCCCATCACCGGTCGCCGCCCGTCCCGCGATCGACGCCACCGGCCCGCCCCGGGCGGCACCGCACCGCCGCCCGGGTGGGCCGCCGTGTCCCCTCCTCACGAGAGAGCCCCTCAGATGACCGCCCCCTCCTCTCCCCTCCCCGCCGCGCTGCCCGTCGAACTGGACCACGTCGAGTTCTACGTGGCCGACCTCACCGCCGAGACCGCCCGGCTGACCGCCGAGTACGGCTTCGAACTGCTCGCCCCGCCCACCGAGCTGGGCGGGGCCGCCGAGCGCTGCCTCTCCGCCCTGCTCGGGCAGGGGAGCATCCGTCTGCTGCTGACCCAGCCGCTGGCCGCCACCCACCCGGCCACCGGCTACCTCGCCCGGCACGGCGACGGCGTCGCCGCGCTGGCCCTGCGGGTGCCGGATGCCGCCGCCGCGTACCGGACGCTGACCGACCGGGGCGCCGAGGGGCTGCGCCCTCCGCGGTCCGGGCACGGCTGCGTCACCGCGGTGGTCGGCGCCTTCGGCGACGTGGTGCACACCCTGATCGAGCGCGGCCCCGAGGTGCCCGCCGACCGGATCCCGGGCCTGCCGGACCCCGCCCCGGCGACCGGCGCCGGGTCGGTCGGCCTGCGCACGGTGGACCACTTCGCGGTCTGCGTGCCCTCCGGCGAGCTGCGCGAGACGATCCGCCGCTACCGCGAGGTCTTCGGCTTCCGGATGATCTTCGAGGAGCGGATCGAGGTCGGCACCCTCGGCATGGACTCGGCGGTGGTGCAGAGCGCCGACCACAGCGTCACCCTCACCGTGATCGAGCCGCTCGGTCCGGAGGCCGGCGGCCAGATCGCCTCCTTCCTCGCCGACCACGGCGGCGCCGGGGTGCAGCACGTGGCCTTCTCCTCCGCCGACGCCGTGCACTCCGTCACCGCGCTGGCCGAGCGCGGCGTGCCCTTCCTGCGCACCCCCGGCACGTACTTCGACGCCCTGCCCGCCCGCCTGACCCCGCTGCGGCACACCCTCGACCAGCTGCGCGACCTCAACCTGCTGGTCGACCAGGACCACGACGGCCAGCTGTTCCAGATCTTCACCCGCTCCCAGCACCCGCGCGGCACCTTCTTCTTCGAGATCATCGAGCGCATCCGGGCCCGCCACTTCGGCAGCAACAACATCCGCGCCCTCTACGAGGCCGTCGAACTCCAGCGCAGCGCCAGCGAAGTGGCCGGATGAACCCGCCCGCAACCCCTCTGGCGGTCAGTCAGCTGCCCCTGTCCGTCGCCGAGTACGCCGATCTGGCCCGCGCCGCCCTGGCCCCCGACGTCTGGGACTGGCTGGCCGGCGGCGCCGAGCAGGAGCGCACCCTCGCCGCCAACCGGGCCGCCTTCGACCGGCTCGCCCTGGTCCCGAGGGTCCTGGCCGACGTCTCCGCCACCGACACGTCCGCCACCCTGGTGCGCAGCCGCGCCGCCCTGCCCGTGGCGGTCGCCCCGGTCGCCTACCACCGCCTCTTCCATCCCGAGGGCGAACTGGCCTCGGCCCGGGCGGCGGCCGCGGCGGGCGTCCCGTTCACCGTGGGCACGCTCAGCAGCGTCGGCTTCGAGGACCTCGCCGCGACCGGCGCCACCCTCTGGTTCCAGCTGTACTGGCTGCGCGACCGGGGCCGGCTGCTCGACCTGGTCGCCGCCGCCGAGGCGGCCGGCAGCGAGTGCCTGCTGGTCACCGCCGACGTGCCGTACATGGGCCGCCGGCTGCGCGACGCCCGCAACGCCTTCGCCCTGCCCCCCGCCGTCCGCGCGGCGCTGCTGGACGGCGGCGCAGCCGGACGGGCGCACCGGGCCTGCGCCGCCGTCTCCGCCGTGGCCGCGCACACCGCGGAACTGCTCTCCCCCGCCGTCACCTGGGCCGACCTCGCCTGGCTGCGCGACCGCACCCGGCTGCCGCTGGTGGTCAAGGGGGTGCTCGACCCGGCGGACGCCGCCCGGGCCGCCGACCTCGGCGCCGAGGCCGTGGTGGTCTCCAACCACGGCGGCCGCCAACTCGACCGCGCGGTGCCGTCGGTGACGGCCTTGCCCGCCGTGGCCGAGGCCCTGGCGGGCCGGGACTGCCAGGTCCTGCTGGACAGCGGGGTGCGCAGCGGCTCGGACGTCCTGACCGCCCTGGCCCTCGGCGCCACCGGCGTGCTGCTCGGCCGCCCGGCGATCTGGGGCCTCGCCGCCGGCGGCGAGGCCGGCTGCGCCCACGTGCTCGCCCTGCTGGCCGCCGAACTGCGCCACGCGCTCGGCCTCGCGGGCTGCGCCGACCTGCGCGCCGCCGCCCGGCTGCGCACCGCCTTCCTGCCCTGCCCCACCTGGAGTGCCCCGTGACCACCACCGCCCCGCCGTACGACCTGCTGGGCAGCGACCTGCACCCGTCCCTCGCCGACCCGGCCATGACGTCGATGAACCTGCTCAACGAGATCTCGATCCGCTACCCGGACGCGGTCTCCTTCGCCGCCGGCCGTCCGGCGGAGGACTTCTGG
Source organism: Kitasatospora sp. NPDC048194 (assembly GCF_043202455.1). Taxonomy (NCBI): domain Bacteria; kingdom Bacillati; phylum Actinomycetota; class Actinomycetes; order Kitasatosporales; family Streptomycetaceae; genus Kitasatospora; species Kitasatospora sp. NPDC048194. The sequence goes on along the minus strand of NZ_JBIDAK010000051.1, from coordinate 20,806 downwards.
GACCTCGACGCCGTCCACCGCCACCTGGACCGCTACGTCGAGCACCTGCGCACCGAACGCGGTCTGTCCGCGGCGGCCGCGCGCCGCCAGATCCTCCAGTACGGCCGCACCAAGGGCATCATCCACGACCTGATCGCCACCCACCTCGCGGTGGACGAGTCCATCCGGGTCCCCGCCGAGTCGATCGTGGTGACGGTCGGCTGCCAGGAGGCGATGTTCCTGGTCCTGCGGGCGCTGCGGCGCGGCCCCGAGGACGTGCTCCTCGCCGTCTCCCCCACCTACGTCGGCCTGACCGGCGCCGCCCTGCTCGCCGACCTCCCGGTCCACCCGGTCGCCGACGGCCCCGACGGCGTCGACCTCGCCGACCTGCGCCGCCGGCTGACCGCCGCCCGAGCCGAGGGCCTGCGCCCCCGGGCCCTCTACCTGGTGCCGGACGTCGCCAACCCCAGCGGCGCCAGCCTCCCCCTGGAGCTGCGCCGGGACCTCCTCGCCCTGGCGGCCGAGGAGGACATCCTGATCCTGGAGGACAACCCCTACTGCGTCTTCGCCGGCGAGGAGCGCCTTCCCTCCCTGAAGGCCCTGGACACCGCCCGCCGGGTCGTCCACCTGGGCTCCTTCGCCAAGACCGCGCTCCCCGGCGCCCGGGTCGGCTACGTCGTGGCCGACCAGCTCGTCTCCGACGGCGCCGGCGGCACCCGCCTCCTGGCCGACCTGCTCGCCATGATCAAGAGCATGACCACGGTGAACACCTCACCGATCGCCCAGGCCGTGATCGGCGGCGCCCTCCTCGAACACGGCCACAGCCTGCGCGCCGCCAACACCGCGACGGCCGCCCTCTACCGGCGCAACCTCGCCCTGCTGCTGGACGGCCTGGCCCGCCGCTTCCCGCCCTCCACCGGCATCACCTGGAACACCCCGCGGGGCGGCTTCTTCCTCGTCCTCACCGTGCCCCACCTGCGCATCGACGACGCCCTGCTGGAGCGTTCCGCCTCCCGCCACGGCGTCATCTGGACCCCCATGTCGCACTTCTACCCGGCCCCCGGCGGCACCCACCAGCTCCGCCTCTCCGTCACCCAGCTCACCCCCGCCACCCTTGAGCGCGGCCTCGACGCCCTCGCCACCCTCCTCACCGACCCCACCCCCTGACCCCGCCCCACCGAGGAGGCCGCCCCGGAACCCGGGGCGGCCTCCTCGGCAGTTCGTCCCCGCCGTCTCCTGGCGGGGGCCGGCACCCGGCCATGGGTCTGCCGACGGTGGTCGACTCGAACGATCGCGTCCACCGATCGTGAGGGAGACGTCCGGCCCGCGAGACGTCCGGCCCGCGCCTTAGCGAAGGATCCCGGCCGCCGCACGGTGGCACGGCGTCAACCCTTTCCCGGGCACGGCTACAGAATGCTCCTGCCCGCCGGGCCACCGGCGCCCGCACACTGGGTCGACTCCGCGCCGGCGGAGTCGTCGATCCCGAGCCCGTGCGCGCCTCCGAGGGAGTAGCCCATGCCCGCTGCCGAGACCACCGCCACCCCGGACCGGCCCGACGTCCAACGGCTCAGAGCGAATTCGGTCGGGCTGATCGGCGTGATCTTCATGGCACTGGCCACTGCCGCGCCGATCACCGCGATGACCGGCAACCTGCCGGTCATCGTCGGCGGCGGCAACGGGGTGCACGCCCCGGCCGGATTCCTCTTCGTCACCGCCGTCCTGACCGTCTTCACCGTCGGGTACGCCGCCATGGCCCGGCACATCACCACCGCGGGCGCTTTCTACGGCTTCGTCTCGCACGGCCTCGGCCGGGTCGTGGGCATGGCCTCCGGCCTGCTGGCGGTGCTCGCGTACGTGGTCTTCGAGGCGTCGATCGTCGGGATCTTCGCCTACTTCGCCGAGCAGGCCTTCACCGCCCAGTTCGGCATCCACTGGTCGTGGCAGGTCTTCGCGCTGGCGATGCTGGCGATCACCGCCGCGCTCTCCTACTTCGACCTCGAGGTCGCCTCCAAGGTCCTCGGTGTCTTCCTGGTCGGCGAGGTGGTGATGCTGCTGATGCTCGCCGGTTCGGTGCTGGCGCACGGCGGCGGCCCCGGCGGGCTGCACGCCGGTACGCTCGACCCGACCGGGGCGTTCGCGGGGGTCAACGCGGGCGTCGGGCTGTTCTTCTGCTTCTGGTCCTGGATCGGCTTCGAGTCGACCGCGATGTACGGCGAGGAGTCCCGCAACCCCAAGCGGATCATCCCTCGCGCCACGCTCCTCGCCGTCCTCTCGCTCGGGGTCCTGTACACCTTCGTCACCTGGATGGTCATCTCCGGCAACGGCCCGACCGAGTCGCTCGACATCGCGAACGGCGGCAACCCGCTCGACCTCTTCCTCGCCCCCGCCCACACCTACCTGGGCCACTGGGCCGTCACCGCCTTCCAGTGGCTGATGTGCAGCAGCGCCTTCGCCTGCGGCATGGCCTTCCACCAGTGCGCCTCGCGCTACCTGTACGCGATCGGACGCGAGGGCTTCCTGCACCCGGCGCTCGGCCGCACCCACCCGCGGCACGGATCGCCGCACATCGCCTCCTTCACCCAGACCGCCATCGCACTCGCCGTCATCGGCGGCTTCTGGGCCGCCGGACAGGACCCGTACGTCAGCCTCTACACCCTCACCGCCATCCTCGGCACGCTCGCGCTGCTCGTCGTCCAGACGCTCTGCTCCTTCGCGGTGATCGCGTACTTCCGCCGCAACCACCCGGAATCCCGGCACTGGTTCCGGACGTTCACCGCGCCACTGCTCGGCGGGATCGGGATGCTGGCGGCGATCGTGCTGCTCGTGGTCAATCTGGACACGGCAGCCGGAGCGGCCTCGAAGACCTTCTTCTTCAAGCTCATCCCGTGGATCGTCGGGGCGGTCTTCGCCGGCGGCATCGCCCTCGCCCTCTACATGCGGGCCCGCCACCCGCAGCGGTACGAGGTCATGGGCCGCCTGATCATCGAGGACAGCCGGGAACGTACCGAGCATGCCTCCCCCGCCACCGTCTGAACCGACCGACCTCGCGAAGGGATCCCCCCATGGCTCGCTCACACCTCGCCTGGCACCTCAAGCAGTCGCTCGCCGACCACGCCGCCGCCGCGAGACTGCGGATGCCCGCCGACGACTACCGGGCCCTGCGCGACGAGGCCCGTACGGAGCCGGCCGGACCGTCCCGCAGGGCCCTGCTCGCCCGCGCGGCGGCACTCGGTGTCGGCGCGGCCGCGCTCGCGGTCACCCCCCGGGCCCGGGCCGCGACCACCGCGGCCGCGAAGTACACCGGCCCCGCCCCGCGGATCGCCGTCATCGGCGCCGGCATCTCCGGCCTGAACGCCGCGCTCACCCTGGCGGACAAGGGGATCGCCGCCACGGTCTACGAGGCCCATCCCTCCCGCATCGGCGGCCGGATGTACTCGGGCGGCAGCCCGTCCACCCCCGGCCTCTGGGCGCAGGGCCAAGTCTCCGAGTACGGCGGCGAACTGATCGACACCGGCCACCACACCGTGCTCCGGCTCTGCCAGCGCTTCGGCCTCTCCACCACCTCGGTGCGCGCGGCGACCCCGGCCGGCGCCGAGCAGATCCTCCGCTTCCAGAACGACTACTACCCCCGCTCCACGGCCGACGCCGACTTCAAGGCGGTCTGGCAGCTGATCCAGAAGGACATCCAGGCCGGTGGCTCGGCCCCGACCTGGGACGACCACAACGCCGCAGCCGTGGGCCTCGACCACATGTCCGTCCGCGACTGGATCGAGACCCGTGTGCCCGGCGGGGTCTCCAGCAGGCTGGGCGCCCTGCTCGACGTCGCGTACGCGGTCGAGTACGGCGCCGACACCACCGCCCAGTCCTCGTACGCGCTGCTCCTGATGCTCTCCTCGCAGGCCAACCCGGGCAGCTTCAGCATCTGGGGCGGCAGCGACGAGCGCTACCACATCACCGGCGGCAACGACCAACTGCCGCACGCCATCGCGGCGGCGCTCCCGGCCGGCACCGTGCAGCAGGGGTACACGCTGAAGGCGGTGGCCCGGAACGCCGACGGCACCCAGACGCTCACGTTCGACCTCGACGGCGGCGGCACCCGGACCGTCACCGCCGACCACACCATCCTGGCGGTGCCGCTGCCGATCCTGCAGCAGCGGATCGACTTCTCCTCCGCCGGGCTCGACCCGATGATGCGCGGCGTGCTCAGCCACATGACGATGGGGTACTGCACCAAGCTCAACATGCAGTTCGACACCCGCCCCTGGCTCGGAACGGGCCCGTGGCCGGGCGTCTCGAACGGCGAGTGCTTCGCCGACCTCCCCTTCCAGCAGGCCTGGGACGTCACCCGCGGACAGGCGGGCCGCAACGGCATCCTGGTCCAGTACGGCGGCGGCAGCCCCGCGAAGGGGCTGACCCCGCCCAGCGCCTTCACGGACGCCTCCACCGGCTACACCCGCGATCTGGTCGGCACCTATTTGAGCCAGATCGACCGGCTCTGGCCCGGCACCGCCGCCTCGTGGAACGGCCGCGCCACCCTCTCGGCCTGGCATCTCAACCCGTACTCCTACGGCGCCTACTCCTGCTGGCCGGTCGGCTACCTGACCACCTACGCGGGCTACGAGGGCACCGCCCAGGGCAACCTGCACTTCGCGGGCGAGCACACCTCCTACGACTTCCAGGGCTACATGGAAGGCGGCGCCTCCCAGGGCGCCCGCGCAGCAGCGGAGGTACTCGCGGCGATCGCCTGACCACCGGCGCTGCCGCGGTGCTCCTCCAGAACGTCCGGAAGCTGAGCCGTTGCACGCTTGCCGTGATCACCCCGGCGGCTCCTCACTCGTGCCACCAGCAGCGTGGTCGCGCCGATCGACAAAAGTGGTCTGAGACCGACCACGCGCACAACACCCCTCACGATAACGCCCCGTCTCCCCAGGGACATTCACGCGAACGCCCCCACCGAGGGTGGACCCAGTACCACCCCAGGACGGGTGCCAGTGGTGATGACCATGCCCCGCCGGAACGCGCAGCCTTGAGAACACGAAGGCCACCGATACGGCGAGGAGGAGCCATGAGCGTCATCGAGCGGTCAACGGCGAAAGCGCTGCCCGATTCGACTCCCGACCGCGCCGCTGTGGGCCGGCGGCCCGCGCAGCATCGGACCCGCAGCCCGCGCCGCTGGCCCGGGTTGGCGCTCGTCGGCTGCGGAGTCGCGGTGCTCGCCTGGGCGTTCGTGCTCTGCCACGCCCTGCCGTCCACGGCGCCTGTCGTGCACTGGTCGGCCGCCTGGACGGGGTTGGACGTCATGGAGGCGCTCGGCTTCGTCGCCACCGGGATCCTGGCCGCTCGTGGCGATCTCCGCCGGGCCCTGCCCGCTGCAGCGACGTCGACGCTGCTGCTCGTCGACTCCTGGTTCGACCTGGTGACAGCGGGCACCGGCAGCGGTTTCGCCGTGGCGCTGGCCATGGCGTGCTGCGCCGAACTGCCGCTTGCGGTGGTCTGCGCGTTCGTCGCCTGGCGGACGTTCCGTGTTCCGACGTCCCGGTCGGCCTGACTCGACATCGATTACTGGGAAAAGGTCTCTCGATCATGAATCTTCGTACCGCGCTCGGCCGCTCCGGAGTGCGATGGGGGCTGACCGCAGCGGCAGCCGGCACCGCGGCCCTGTCCTGGTGGGCGTTCGACTCCGCCCCCTACCCGTACGCGCAGCGCTGGCTCCTCGATCTGCCCCTGCCGCTGCTCAGCCAGGAGCGGCTCGATGCGATGCTGGAGTTGCGCCAGGGCGAACGCGTTCTGGAGGTCGGGCCGGGCACGGGCCTCCAGGCCCTGCGAACCGCGCCGCAACTGGGCCCCGGCGGTCGGCTCGACATCGTCGACGTCCAGCAGGAGATGCTCGACCACGTGATGGGCCGGGCCGCACAGCGCGGTCTCGGCAACATCACGCCGACCCAGGCGGACGCCCACCACCTGCCCTTCGGAAATGCCGTGTTCGATGCCGCCTACCTGGTGACGGCGCTGGGCGAGATCCCGCAGCCGGAGGTGACGCTGAGGGAGCTGAGCCGGGTGGTCAAGCCGAGCGGGCGAATCGTCGTGGGCGAGTTCTTCGACCGGCACCAGGTGCGCCGCACCGCCCTGGCCCGTCACGCCAACGCGGCGGGGCTCCATGTGACCCGGCTGATCGGCCCGCCGTTCTCCTACTACGCCCGGCTGGCGCCCTGCCGGTCGAGCGGTGCACGGACACCGCTGATCACCTCCGACACCGAGCACTACGCCACCGTGTAGGCGGCGCGGCCCGCTCACGACGGCGGCGCGCTCACGACGGCGGCGCGGACCCGGCGCCGCGCGTGCCGGGCCGCCCGGCGGGGCCGTCCCGGGGGTGGCACTGGTTTCACCATGGATCCGGGTACGGGCCTCATGGCAGGCCCCCGTCGGGCTGTCCTAGGGTCGAGCCATGACGATTCCAGCCGCGCTGAGGCGCTCGGCGCTTCGGGGGCGACGGGACGCCGGCTTCCTGGCCGCCGGTGTCCTGCCGCACCTGGCTCTCGTGCCCGTGTGGGCCTGGGGCGTGCTGACCTTCACCGAGACGGGGAACTGGGCTCTGGTGCTTCCCGTGTCGGCCGTCCTGCTCCTCCTCGGTGTCCCGGTGCTGACGGCCGTCCAGCGGTTCCGCCACCGGGCGCTGCTCGGCGTGGACATCCCTCGGCCGGCGTCCGTGCCGCAGCGGTGGTCGTGGGCGTCGGCCGCCCGCCGGCTCTCGGCGACGCGTCCCTGGCGCCGGCTCGGATACCACCTGCTGCTGGGCCCGTTGCTGGCCGTGCTGGAGGTGTCGGTGCTGGTGGTGGCGATCGCGGGCCTGGCGGGCGCGACCGCCGGCGGTTGGATGTGGGCGCTGCCGGTGGAGGTCCGCCAGGACTGGTTCGGCTACGCGACGCAGCTGCCGTGCTACACGGTGGGCGGACTGGTCCTGCTGTGCGTCGCACCGTGGACGGCCGGGGCGGCGGCCCGGTTGGAGTCGCGTACCGCGTCGGTGCTGCTCGGGCCCAGCCGGGCGCAGCGGCTCCAGGAACGGGTCGACTACCTGGCCGGGAGCCGCACCGACCTGATCGAAGCGGTCGACGCCGAGCGCCGCCGCATCGAGCGTGACCTGCACGACGGCACCCAGCAGCGGCTGGTCTCCCTCGCGGTCAACCTGGGCCTGGCGATGGCCACCCGCCCCGACCTGTCGAGCGGGGCCCGCGAGGTGCTCGCGGAGGCCCATCTCGAGGCGAAGGAGGCGATCGCCGAACTCAACGACCTGGTACGCGGGTTGCACCCGGCTGTCCTCGAGGACCGCGGTCTGGACGCGGCGTTGTCCGGGCTGGCCGCCCGGGTGCCGTTGCCGGTCCGCCTGCGGGTGGATCTCGACGAGCGGGTCGCACCGGCCGTGGAGTCGGTCGCCTACTTCGTGATCTCCGAGGCGCTGGCGAACGTGACCAAGCACGCCCGTGCGACGCGGGTCGCGGTGACCGTCCGACTGATCGGGAAGGTGTTGCGGGTGCACGTCACCGACGACGGGCGCGGCGGTGCGGACGCCGGAGCCGGGACGGGGCTGAGCGGGCTGGCCAAGAGGGTCGGCTCGGTCGACGGCACCTTCCGCGTCAGCAGCCCCGCCGGGGGACCGACGACCGTGATGGCGGAGTTGCCGTGCGGGCGGTGATCGCCGAGGACTCGGTGCTGTTGCGGGTCGGCCTGGTCAAGGTGCTGGAGATGGGTGGTTTCCAGGTGGCCGCGGAAGTCGGCGACGCGGAGGCGCTGTTGGCGGCGGTGGAGGAACACCGGCCCGAACTCGCCCTGGTCGACGTCCGGATGCCGCCCGGCTTCGGCGACGAAGGGGTGCGGGCGGCGACGGAGATCCGCCGGCGCTGGCCGCGGACGGCCGTGGTGCTGCTCTCGCAGTACGTCGAGGAGCGCTACGCGGCCGACCTGCTGGCGGCGAACTCCAGCGGCGTGGGCTACCTGCTCAAGCAACGCGTCGCCGACGTCGGGGAGTTCGTGGCCGCGGTCCGGCGGGTGGTGGACGGCGGCACCGCGTTGGATCCGCAGGTCATCACCCAACTGCTGCTGCGGCGGGACAGCGACCCCCTGGACCGGCTGACTCCCCGCGAACGGGAGGTACTGAGCTCGATGGCCGAGGGGCGCTCCAACGCCGGCATCGCCGAGGCCCTGTCGGTCAGCGAGAGCGCGGTGGCCAAGCACATCAACAGCATCCTGGCCAAGCTCGACCTACCGGTGACCGACGCCGACCACCGCCGGGTCCTCGCCGTACTGCGCTTCCTCGGAGCCTCCCAGCCCTGACCCCCGTGGGTTCGTAGCGCGCCTGGTTGACCTGGGCGGCATGAGCGGGATCTTGCACGTACGGCCGCCTTGATGGCAGAGCGGGCGCATTCTCCCCGGTGATCACAGATCATCGCACCTCCGTGATCACCGATTCCTGCACCCGCGTTGCCGCCGGATCTCCTCGCGCCACCTGTCTGCGAGAGCTCTCAATCGATCTCCTCGGCTGCCAGGAGGAGATCTGCCCGAAGCTTCTTGAAGTGCGGGTTGCGAAGGACTCCGGCGTCGCTGCCCTGGAGGTGGTCGATCATGTCGAGACCGGCAGCCGCCAGTGCACTCCGGAATTCCCCGGGTGTCGCCCGGATGACTCCGTCCTCGAAGTCGCATGTCATTTCGACAATGCTTCCGGCCTTCGCTAGGAAAATATATCCTTCACCCTCCGGGAAATAGTACTCGGACTTCCCAGACAGGCGGGCCTCCTCCAGGCAGAGGAGCATGACCCTGGTGAAGTCGAAAAGCGGGACGCCCGGCATCTCGAAGGTGATCCCGTCTCCGTGGATCTCGATGTCACCGAGTGGGCGGTGGTGCGTCAGTTCGGTCAGGCCGACCTGCTGGGCCGGGGACTTCGATTTCCTGAAAGGATTGCCTTTTGCGGTGATCTTCACCGACACGGTCATTGGCTGCTCTCCTGGGGGTGGATTTCCGCATCGAAGGATCGAAGGAGGGGGCGCGAGGCGGAAGAACTCCGCCCCGCACCCCCCCTGGGACTTTCTAGAACGGGTAGGCCGTCACCACCTTACCCCTCACGACGACCACTCGGACTCGCTTTTTCTTCGAAACCCTTCCCTTGAGATTCGTCTGCACTCCGACCTGGCGGTCGTACGTCTTCTCGTACGTGTGGCCCGCCCGGCCGAGGGTCGAGCGCGCCCGTGTGCCCGTGCGGATGGTGTCGGCGATGAGTCCGCGGACCTCCGCGCGATCACCGATGAACTTGCTGCGGAGCTTCTGGGTCGCCTTCGATATGTGCCCGGTGTAGATGTGGTTCGTCCACACCCGTCGCGGGATGGGGCAGCTGGCGTTGTGGACGACGACATTGTTTACGCCGTCGGACACGGCGTAGGTGTGGACATCGCCGACGTTGAGGTTGAAGACGAGTTGCGAAGGCAGCTCACCCTCGTCGACCACGGACGTGACGGTCGGACCGCTGCCGTCAGGCGAAAGCAGGCGGTCACCCGGCTTCAAGCCGATGGCGTCGACCCATCCCCGTCCGGCGACCCAGAACGGGTGGTAGGACGTCGCGCGGATGCCCGGGGTGGTGGGCTCCTGATCGGTCTTGATGTCGACCATGTGCTTGGTGGTGTTCGCGACCAGGACACCGAGCACCGGTTGGGCCGTCGTCGTGCCCGACTCCGGGTCGACGGCGGCAACGTAGTCGCCGACGTCCACCTGGGCGATCGGCACCTGGGTGCCGTCGGCCATCAGGACCAAGGTGTCCGGGTCGAAGGAGTTGCAGGTGGCCCTGCTCAGCATCCTGGAGGCGCCGGCCGCCCTACCGGCCTTCGCCGCCACCCTGGTCGTTCTGGCTGCTGCTGCGACGGACTTGACGACCGGGCCGGCCCCGACGGTCTGCGCGACAGCCGTGACGGCCATTTCCGCGGCCTTCTCCCAGTTGCCCGTGGCGGCGTAGGAGACTGCCGAAACGGTGGCGGCAACGGCACCGATGGGTCCGGGGATGTAGGACGCCACCTCGGCGACCTTGGCGACGACCTCGACCGTCTTCTTGAGCCACTTGGGCATGCCCCAGTTGCCGTCGAGGTCGGTGCAGTTGATCGGGTCGCCGGTGCAGTAGTCGTAGGCGCCGGCGTTGCCACCGGGTACCGGGTCGACCTGGAGGAAGCGGCCGAGGGCCGGGCTGTAGAGGCGGGCACCCATGAGGATGTCGCCGTCCAGGGCCTCCGCGGAGCGCTCCTTGCCGCCGAGCCAGCCGTAGCGGACGTTGGCCTGGCCGTCCTGGGGGATGCCGAACTCGTCGAAGTCCAGCACCGTGGGCTTGGTCAGTGCGGTATCCGTATTGACGACCACCGAGCCGAACAGGTTGGTCAGCTGCAGCTGGACGTCACCGGTCTTGCTGGTGGTGGCGACCAGGCTGCCGTCCAGGCCCGAGACGTTGCGGGTCAGGGTGCCGAGCGTGGTGTCCTCGACCGTCCACCGGACCTGGTCGGAGTCGTCGCCGTAGTGGTTCAGCTTCGAGGTCGCGTTGGCCCAGGTGCCGTCGGCCTGCTTCTTGCTGGTGGTGAACGCGGTCAGACGGTGGGCGGCGTCGACGGCCCACTCCTGCTTGGTGTCCCCCTTCTCCTGGGCGGCGATTCGGTCGTTGGCCCAGTAGGTGTTGATCGCGCCGGTGGCCGTCTTCACGGTGCGCCCGAAGGCGTCGTAGGTGAACCCGGCGTCGGTCAGCCGGTCGGCGCTGTCGTAGGTGTGGTTCTCCGCCGTGGCCCCGGCCGTGCTGCACTCGCCGGCCGCCCCGCGCGGGGAGGTCTGCTTGGAGAGGCGGTTGGAGTGGGCGTCGAAGGCGTACTGGCGGGTGACGCAGCCGGTGGCGACCGTGGTCTGCTCGGCCTTCACCAGCCGGCCGAGCCGGTCGTACTGGTAGGAGCGGGTGGCGGTGGAGCTGGTGTCCTTGGCCACCTGGCCCTGGGTGGAGATGTCGGTGGTCTGGGCCCAGATCACCGTGTTGTCGGAACTGCGGGTGTAGCTGCGGCTGGTGGCCTCTCCGACCGCGTTGAACGTGTCCTTCCGGGTGATCCCGCCCGGGTACGTCTGCTCGACCAGCTGGCCGTCGGGGCCGTACTTGGCGGTGAACTCGCCCGCGACGCTGTCGTTGACCGAGGTGACCAGCCCGCGCGGCTCCTTGGCGCGGTCGTAGGCGTAGGTGGTGGATCCGGTCGGATCGCTCACCTTCACCGGCTTGCCGTAGCGATCGAACTCCGTCGTGGTGGTGGCGCCGTCGGCGTCCGTGTAGGAGATCAGTCGGCCGAGGGAGTCCATGACCCGGGTGAGGGACTTGCCGCCGGCGGTAGTCTTCACCGCCTCGCCGGTTGCCGGGTCGTACTCGACGGTGACCTTGGGCAGTGGTCTGCCCTCGTCCGAGGTGATCTCGGTCGAGAGGACGCGGTCCAGTTCGTCGTAGGCGGTGACGGTCTTGCGGGACTTGCCCGCGTTGGTTTCGGTTGTCTCCTCCGGCGCGTTGAAGGGCGAGTAGCGGGTGATCCGCTTCACGGGGAGGGTGGCGGGCATCCGACTCGTGTCCGCGTCGGTGATCGCACCGCCCGGCGTCGTGACGCACGGGAGGCCCGCCCACTCGGGTCGACCGGAGCAGGCGTTGTCGTCCGGATTGGCACCGGCGGTGTAGAAGACCGACTTGACGGTACCGGCGTCGGTGCCCGTGGAGCCCGGCTTGCGGGACTCCTGCGCCCGGCCCGAGGCGTCGTACTTGACGGTCGCGGTCAGCTTGGCACCGAGGGCGTCGGTGGTGACGGAGGTCGCCTTCCTCAGCTTCCACCCGGGTGTGCCGCCGACCGGCGCGTCGTAGCCGTGCTTGGTGACGCGCAGCTCCACGTCGTCGGCGTAGCCGTCGATCCGGGCGCCGTCGGTGGCGGTGGTGACCAGGTGATAGGCCTGGCCGTCGGGCTTCCCTTCGTCGTACGTGTTGGTGTTGTGGTCCCGCGCGACGACCGAAGTGCCGGCCGGGAGCGCGGGGTTGACGGTGGTCTTGGTCAGGGTGACGGTGTCCAGGCCCGTGTGGAACCGCTCGCCGCCGCTGGCCGTGTTGGTGCCGACGACGCCGACCTTCAGCTCGTGGTCGCCCCGCGCCAGCCTGACCGGCTTGCCGGCCGTGAACGGGGCCACCGCGGCGTTCGCGCTGTAGGTGTCGATCCGCTCGCTGACGTCATTGCCGTCGACCGCGAACTGGACGATGCCGTGGTCGTTGTTCTTGGTCAGCTGGCCGGAGAGGATGTATTCGCCCTCTTCCGGGACGCTGACCCGCATGCTGGCGAAGGCGCCCGCCGCCGTGCCGCGGATGCTCAGCTGGGCGCCCCCGGACCAGGTCAGACCGCAGCAGTCGCTGTCGACCTGGACCTTGGTGTTGGTACCCAGCTGCGGCAGCTTCTCCGCTTCCGAGGTCACGGAGACCGGGGCGGTCTGGCCCCTGACCTCCTCGGCGAGCGAGGCGCGGTAGGCCGGGCCCAGCGTGTCGAGGACGTCGATGCCGTCGGACGAGTACGTCGTGCGGGAGTCCAGCAGACGGGCCCGCGAGGCGGAGTCCTTCGGCAGGTTCAGCTCGGCGGCGAACTTGTCGGCGTCGGGGTGCCTGTCGAGCGCGATCGAGCGGTTGGTCGCCGAGAGGGAGCGCACGACGTGGCCGTAGCGGTCGTACTCGGAGGTGCTGATGTCGCCGTCGGGAGTGACGGACGGAACGGCGGTGTCGACCTCGTTGCCGGAGGCGTTGAGGTAGTGGACGGTGGCCGGCTTGTAGCCGTCCGGGCCGGGCTTGGCAGCCGTGGCGGTGTTGACGGCGGGGACGTCCTCCGGGCCGAACACCGCGGTGGCGTCGGTCGGCGCGTCGGTCTGCGCCCACTTGGCCACGTCAGCGCCCGCGAGGTCGTACGGTCCACCCGCGCCGCGGGTCAGCGGCACCTCGTACACGACGTTGGTCGCGTTCTCACCGATGACCTGGTCCTTGCTGCCCGGCGCGAGGGTGTTGCGTCGGACCTTCAGGAGACGCCCCGGGTCCTGGTCGGAGGCGGCCTTGCCGTAGTCGAAGTTCCAGGGCTGCTCACCGGCGGCGGAGATCCGGGTGACCTTGCCCGTGTCGTCGTAGCCGTAGCTGATCTTCAGCGGAGTGGCCAGGCGCGGATCCCACACCTGCACCAGGCGGCCGCGCTCGTCGTAGGCGTAGTGGGCGACCTCGACGGCCTCCTGCTTGGAGGTGGCCGGGTTCCAGGACCAGACCTTGACGCCCCGGACACGGTCCAGGTAGTCACCCGGGGCCGATGCCGTGGCCGTGGTGGCCTTGGCGTAGTCGTACTCCATCACCTCGCAGCCGCGCGGCAGCGGGTCGACGGTGCAGCCGTTGGCGTCGTCGACGCCCGGCTCGACGGCCGGGATGACGCGCTTGACCAGCGAGCGGCCGTCGGTGGTGTCGTACTGGTAGCGGGTGGTCGACGCCGCATCGGGCCCCGTCTCACTGACCACCTGGTAGATGCTGGATCCGGCCTGGCGGGCGAAGACGGTCTTGGAGCCGTCGAGCTCGGTCAGCTCGTAGGTGGTGCCGGCGGTCTGGACGTCCCAGATCTGGTTGGGACCGGCCCAGCAGACCCAGATGGAGGCGCCCTTGTCGGCGTCGAGGCACTTGCCGGAGTGGCGGTTCAGCACCGTGTTGTCGGGGCGGACCTCCCACTGCTGGTTGTCGCCGCCGTTGCAGCCCCACAGGGTGAGCGGGGTGGCGTTGTCGACCTGGCCCCAGGGGTTGTCGAGGCAGTAGCCCAGAAGCCGCAGGGTGAGGTCGTCGCCGCGGGTCCACTGCTGGTTCGCGGCGCCGTTGCAGGGTGCGGGCTGGAGTCGCGCGCCGTTGCCGGCGGCGCCGTTCGGTACCTCCAGGCACTGGCCGGAGGTGGACAGCACGATCGCGCCGGACTTGGCCGGAACGGCCTTCAGCGTCAGGGCCTCGGCGCCGGGCTCAGGGAAGAAGGTGCCGTCGTTGCCCTTGGCGAAGGTCAGCGAGGTGTCGTCGTTGCCCTTGATCTCGACCAGGTCGGATTGGGGGAAGGACAGCGAGCGGTAGTCGCCGCCGGTCCCGGCGTCGGGTCCGCCTGCCCACTGGGGGCCGAACGGGGCGACGATCTCCTTCAGCGACAGGTCGTCGAAGTAGACCTCCTTGCCGCTGCCGGCGGCGTTGCCGTTGTAGAGGCGGAACCAGGCCTCGGTGGCGTCGGCCGGGACGACCATGTCGACGGTCAGCTGCTGCCAGCCGTCGGTGAACGAGGCCTTCGGCGAGGCGGTCTCGCCGTAGCCGGCCGGGGTGCGGTACACGCCCACGAGGCGCAGGCCGCGGTTGGCCAGCGGGTTGTCCAGACCGGTGGCACCGGGGACGTAGATCCAGCCGGTGAGCCGGTAGGTGCGGCCGGGCTTCATGCCCTGGCCCATGGTGTACTCCGGTCCGAGCGCGGCGAAGGAGTCCCAGCCGGAGGCGGCCGGGGTGATCAGCAGCGAGTCGGTCGAGCTGTCGTGGCCGCGCGCCGTGGAACGGGCCAGGTTGGCCTGGCCGGGGGTGAAGCCCGCCGTGTCGGTGCCGATCTGGCGCTGGTTGATCGTCAGGCGCTCGCCCTGGGGCTGCCAGCCGCGGCCGAGGTCGCGGGATGAGGTGGCGCGCTTGACCGACATGCCGAACTCGTCGGCGTCGGTGACGTCGGTGGAGTAGTCGCCGGTGAGCAGGTTGACCGAGCCGGGGCCGATGTCGGTGCTCGCGGCGCCGTCGGCGTTGCGGTCGACCGTCATGGTGTTCCAGACGGTGGTGTAGCCGCTGCCGGAGCCGTCCTCGGGGAAGAGCACCGCCCGGACCTGGACGACGCCGCCGACCTGGCCGAGGGTGTCCAGCACGTTCCAGTTGGCGTGGGTGCCGAGGTCCGCGAGGCGCGGCTTGTCCTCGGTGACCGGGGTGTTGTCGGCCTTGGTGAGGTTGGTGCGCGGAACGTTGTACTCGGTGGCGCCGGGGCCGCGGCGGTACTGGTAGACCACGCGCTTGAACTGGGTCTGCGCGTCGACGGAGAGCTTGACGCGCTTGGCGGCCTGGGTGCCGTTGACCGGCGAGCTGATGCCCGCCTGGCCGACCTGGAACACGTAGCTCGCCGGTGGGGACAGGTTGCCCGCGCGGTCCTTGGACTGGACGCTGAGCACGCGCCGGCCCTCGGTGGTGGGCGTGATCGAGGTGGTCAGGGCGCCGGTGGCGGTGACCGTCACCGGGGTGCCGCCGTCCAGGGTGTAGACGTAGGCCGCGGTGTCGTCGGTGCCCGGTGCGGGCGAGAAGGTGAACGAGCCCGGCTGGTTGGCCGTGCCGTGCCACAGGTCGTCGGACGGGTAGTCGGCCGAACTGACGAACGGCGTGCCGGGCTTGACGGTGTCGGCGACGACGTTGGTGCCCACCCAGCCGGAGCGGGACTTGCCGTCGTCGAGCATGGCCCAGATCGAGTACTGCACGCCCTCGTCGAGCCTGGCGATGCCGTAGTCGGAGGGGCGGACGGTCGCGATGGCGCCGTTCGGGGTGTCGCGGACGATGCTGCCGAGGAAGGTGCCGCCGCGCCACAGGTCCAGGTAGACCTTCAGTGGATCGCCGTCGGGGTCGGCCGCCTGCACCTGGAACCGCGGGTTCGCGTCCGAGGTGTAGCGCGGGTTGCCCTGCTGCGACGGCAGTACCTCGACCGTACCCGGAGTGGCCGGGACGGTGTTGTAGGTGATCGAGACGAACGGCGGCCAGTAGCCCTCGGCGGAGCTGAACCGCTTCCAGGACAGGCTGCTGGACTCGTCGGCGGCCTTGAGGGCGAAGCCGTAGTCGTTGTACCCGAACCCGGCGAAGTACCGGATCATCTCGGTGACGTCGGCCTTGGCCCAGAACGAGCCGTCCGGGGCGTAGCAGTCGTAGCTGTCACCGTCGTTCTTCACGTCCCACGTGTCGCTCGAGGTGGCCCACTTCTTCTCCATCGCGGGCTGATTGCTCCAGCGGGTCCACCCGGCGGCGCCGCGGGCGTTCCAGACCTCCCACTGCTTCGGGGTGCAGGAGGAGGAGTGGTAGTTGGCGAGGTGCAGCGTGGCGTTCAGGATCTGCTTGCCGTTGAACGGGCCGCCCGGGATGGTCAGGAACGACCGGGCCACGGTCTTGCCGTCGTAGCTGCCCAGCTTGAGGTCCGTCGACGCGGAGGCGTCGATGTTCTCGTTGGTCTGGACGTAGGTGTCGAAGGTAGTGCCGACGTCCACCACCGGGTCGATCGTGACCGGGAACTGGGTCTTCTCGTCCGTGAGGAAGGCCGCGTCCGGGGTGAACACCAACTCGGTGCCGGCGCCCTGGCCGCGCAGCTCCATCGTCACCGCGCCGCGGCTCCGGTGCTCCTGCGAGGCCGGGTCGACGGCGGCGTCCCACATCACGGGGGCCGGGATCCGGACCGTGGTCTTGCCGGTGCCCTTGTCGAGCAGCTGGATGGAACCATCCTGCTGCGGCGCGACGGTCAGACCGGTGGTGTCGAGCGGAATCGTCACCGTGCCGGTCTGGGCGACGGCGGCACGGTCCTTGACGACCAGGAACTGCTCGAAACCGGTCCGGGTGGCCTCCAGGACGAGGTCCACGCCCGGCCGGGCGTCGACGTAGGTGGCCTTGTTGCCCTCCAGCTTGGGCTTGGGCAGCTTGCCCAGCCAACCGAACGTGACCTGCTGCTCACCGGAGCCGAGCTTGACCAGGTCGCGTTCGGCGGGCTTGACGTCGGCGGGCTTGTCGTCAGCGGGCTTCGGGGCGGTGGCCGGGCCCGCTGCGGCGCGGGCGCCGTTGCGGGAGGCCCGGGTCGGCTCGGCGGAGGCGGAGCCCGACGCGGAAGCCGACGGGGAACCCGACGCGGAGGCCGAACCGGAGGCGGAACCGGACGCCGACGGGGCAGCCGACGGCGAGGCGGTCGGCGAAGCGGAGCTGCTCGCTGACGGCGTGGCAGCGGGCGTCGTCGGCGCCGCGCTGGGAGGCGCGGTCGGAGCAGCGCTCGCCGCAGCGGCGCTCGGCAGGCTGTCGCCCACGGTCACCCCGGCGTCGCCGCCCTCGAAGACCACTCCGCCCGGGTGCGCCTTCGGCGCGACCTTGCCGTCCGGCGTCTGCACCAGGGTGGTGTCGACGGGCACCCAGGCCTCGCCGACCTTCATCCGGATCGGCCCGGTGGACCGGTCGGAGGTCAGGGTGCCGTCGGGGTTCGCCCACAGGGTGGTGAACTCCGTCCGAGCACCGGTGACTTCGATGCGCCGCTTCTGCAGTCGGGCGGTCAGCAGGGCCGACGCCTCGTCCGGCGCCTCGGTGGCCGGGGCGACCGGGGGCGCGGGTGGTGTGGGCGCGGCGATGGCGGGGGGCGCCGTGAGCGCGTCCACCGCTACGCCGGTCTGCACCAGCAGACCGAGTGTCAGGAGCGTGGCTATTCGCCGCGCCCTGCGCGTGGAGAAGGCCCCGTCCGTGGAACCGGACGAGGCCTGAGACCGTCGTGACATCAAGACTCTCTCAAGAGATTGCCATTGTTGGTAAAGGCTTTTTTGGAGCCGAATGCCAATCTCTCACCCCCGGGAGAGGGTCCTTGACCAGCCAGGATGAAGATTTTGTAACGGATTGCCTCCGCACGGTGTTGATTGGTAGCGATTTGCCTGAAAAGTGAGAGATTTTCTGACCTGCTGTCAGGTCTTTCGAGGCAGAGCCGCGATTGTTCTTTGCCGGTACTTTTCTCGGGCATTGCCCCGGTGGCGGGCACGCGTACCCGCAGGAGGGGCGACCGGCCATCACCACGGCCACGATGGGGTCACGACGACTGCCGTACTACGGCAGCGGGAAGCGCCGGGTGAAGGCTGACGCATCAACGGCGAGCAGGCCGTCGAACGGCTGGTTGAGCCGCTGGACGAGCAGCACGGTGAACGTGATCAGCGCCGTCAGCCCCATGACCATGCTGCTTCGATCGCGGGGCGGATGTGGGCATCGCCGACGCTGTCCTACCAGTACAGGCGACGCTCACAGGCGGCTCGGCTCATCAGTTGGCGTCACCCTCATGCAGCTGTGCTGCAAGCCGAGGGGGCTCGGGGACGCGTCGGGGACCAGGCGTCGCTCACCACCGTCCCTGTGGTGTTTTTGGGTGCAGGAACAGCGCGGGCTGTCTATGGCCTGACGTGCAGCGATGGCCACGCCCGGACGACTGCGGGTCCGGAGCAACCTCTCCGCGCGGGGGGACTGGGCCTGGCGTGTCGACGCGTTGAAGACTCGGAACCTCGTCGACCAGTCCAAGTACAGAGCAGCCTCGAGTAGGCGCGGCTGCTCCGTCGTACCGGCCGGCGGAGGCGACCGTACCGCGCTCCTCCCCGTACAGTCGGGGCTGCTCCTCTTCCTCGGGGAGCCTGCACCCCGTTGTCACAGTCCTCCCCGTAAGAACGGGGCTGCTCTGGGGCCAGTCGACCACACGAATCACCCTCGTCACCTATCAGCGCCCCACCCTGCGTCGGCGAATGCTCGGGCGTTCGGGTACGAGCTCAGAATCCCCGTTGTAGGTTTGGCCCTGTCATCAGCGCGGCCCGCCGGGCTTCCCTCCAGGGACATGCCCCCACCCGCACGAGTCACTTCGTGCTGCCTGGGAGCATGTCTTGCTGTTCCGCGACTCCGCATCCGCGGTCGCTGCCGAGAGCTTGGCCGGATCACTGTACGTGCGTCTCATCGACCAGTTCGTTCACAAGCACGGCCGCAAGCCAAGCCCGTCGGAGGTGCGCTCCTGGGAGCGGAGCATCCCGGTCTTGACCAATGCTCTGCTGGACGCTGGGCTGGGCATGGTGGAGGTGCTAGTCGAGTACTCGCTGCCGCTCAACAGCAAGCGCGCGGACGTCGTACTCGCCGGCGTCCACCCGGGCACGGGTGAGCCGTCGTACGTGGTGGTCGAGCTCAAGCAGTGGAGCAGCGCGCTTCCGGAGGACGGCGAGCCGCTGCTCTGCCGGGTCGACGCCTACGCCCGGCCCGTGCTGAACCCGATCGAGCAGGTCCGCGGCTACTGCGACTACCTGATCTCCTTCAACGGGGCGCTTGCTGCCCATCCCGAGCGGTTGTCCGGTGTGGCCTTCCTTCACAACTCGACGGAGTTCGGCGTTCAGGGCCTGTACGAGGTGCCGCAGGACGATCGCGGCCGACTCTTCACGGCCGAGCGCCGCGGGGAGTTCATCCAGTACCTCCAGTCGAAGCTGAAGCCGGTCTCCGGCGCGGAGGCGGCGGACCAGTTGCTCGCGGGCAAGGTGGCGCCGTCCAAGCAGTTGATGGCGGTTGCCGCCGAGGAGGTCCGTGAGCGCGAGCAGTTCGTGCTGCTGGACGAGCAGCGGGTCGCCTACGAGCTGGTGCTGCGCGCGGTCCGCCGGGCGCAGCGGTCCGACCACAAGGAGGTCGTCGTCATCGCGGGCGGCCCCGGTACCGGGAAGAGCGTCATCGCGCTGTCCCTCCTGGGTGATCTGTACCGGCGCGGCGTCACGGCCCTGCACGCGACCGGGTCCAGCTCGTTCACCACCACGATGCGTCGGACGGCCGGGGCGCGGAAGAAGCAGGTGCAGGAGCTGTTCAAGTATTTCAACAGCTTCATGACTGCGGAGCGCAACGGCTTGGACGTGCTGATCTGCGACGAGGCCCACCGGATCCGGGAGACGTCGGCGAACCGCTACACCCGGGCCGCGCAGCGCACCGGCAAGCCCCAGATCGACGAACTGATCGACGCAGCCCGAGTACCGGTGTTCCTGTTGGACGAACACCAGGTCGTCCGGCCGGGCGAGATGGGGACGGTGGCTCAGATCCGGGCGGCCGCCGCGCTAAAGGGCCTGGACTGCCAGGTGGTCGAGCTGGACAGCCAGTTCCGCTGCGGCGGCAGCGACGCCTACCTGCACTGGGTGGTGCGTCTGCTGGGCCTCGAGCCCGGTGGCCCCGTCGGTTGGGAGCCGGACGGCAAGGTCGCCCTGGAGGTGGTCGACAGTCCCCAGGAGTTGGAGGCCTTCCTCGAAGCCCGGCGCGCCGAGGGGTACGGCGCCCGGATGTCGGCCGGGTACTGCTGGAAGTGGACCACGAAGGTCGCCCCGGGGGACCCGCTCCCCCTCGACGTGCACATCGGTGACTGGGCCCGGCCGTGGAACGTGTACGGCGACCGCTCGATCGCCGGCGCCCCGCCCGCCGCGCTGTGGGCCACCGACCCGGCCGGCTTCGGCCAGGTCGGGTGCGTGTATACCGCCCAGGGCTTCGAGTACGACTGGAGCGGCGTCATCCTCGGGCCGGACCTCGTCTGGCGCACCGACCGCTGGGTCACCGACCGGACGGCGTCCAAGGACCCCGTCTTCCGCAAGTCCACCACCGACGCCGACATCGACCGTTTGATCCGCAACACCTACAAGGTGCTGCTGACGCGAGGGATGATCGGAACGGTCGTGTACTCGACGGACCCGGAGACGCGCACCAGGTTGCGGGAGCTGGTCACCGGGCAGCAGGCAGGACGGATCGCGGTGGAGCAGAGCCGCGGCCGATGACCAATCACTGATTCCAGGCGAGGCACACGGTGCCGTCCAGTCTGCACGGTCGGTAACAGGGCCACTCGGAACGGAGTCAGCTGGCGCACGGTCGCCAATGGTGAGGTTCCCCCGAGGTGCGGAAGGTTGCCGGACATGGCCTGATGGGCCGTGAGAAGGGAGCCTTTGCCATGGCTGCACCGATGAAGTACCCGCC
>NZ_JBIDAK010000050.1:0-39051 GCF_043202455.1 Kitasatospora sp. NPDC048194 | reverse complement strand
GGGACGCGAAGATCACCCAGATCTACGAGGGCACCAACCAGGTCCAGCGCATCGTGATGGCCCGCAACCTCCCGTAACGGCGCCACCGGCTCCGAACCGCCACGCCCCCGGCCGATTCCGATCGGCCGGGGGCGTCCGCGTTCCGCCGCGGCTCGTCGTCCGGGGGCGTCCGCGTTCCGGGCTGCTCGGCGGCCGGACATCGCCGTATCGTATAAATGATCGTCAACTTCCTTGCAGTGCTGTGGACGACGGAGGAACGCGGATGGCCGCCCAGGAGACCCCCGGCAGGATCTGGCTGATCACCGGCGCCAACTCGGGCTTCGGCCAGGCCATCGCGGAGGCCGCCGTCGCCGCCGGCGACACCGTGGTCGCCGCCGCCCGCCGGCCCGAGGCGCTGGCCGGGCTGGAGGCCGCCCACCCGGGGCGGGTCCTGCCCGTCCGGCTGGACGTCACCGACCAGGAGCGGATCCCCGCCGTCGTCGAGGAGGCGCTGTCCCGGTTCGGCCGGATCGACGTCCTGGTGAACAACGCCGGGCGCGGTCTGATCGGCGCCGTCGAGGAGTACACCGACCGGGAGCTGCGGGACCTCATGGACCTGCACTTCTTCGGCCCGGCCGCGCTCACCCGGGCGGTGCTGCCGCACATGCGGGCCCAGGGCTCGGGCGCCGTGGTGCAGATGAGCAGCATGGGCGGGCGGTTCTCCTTCCCCGGGGTGGGCGCCTACTCGGCCACCAAGTTCGCGCTGGAGGGGCTGTCCGAGGCGCTGGCCCAGGAGGTGGCGGGCTTCGGGATCAAGGTGCTGATCGTCGAGCCGGGCGCGTTCCGGACCGGCTTCGCGGGCGGCGGCGCGCTCGCCCACACCACCCCGATCGCCGCGTACGAGCCGGTGGTCGGGCCGGTCCGCACCGGCCTGCCGGACTCCGACGGCAAGCAGCCGGGCGACCCGGCGAGGGCCGCCGAGGCGATCCTGGCCGCCCTGGACGCCGAGCGGACCCCGCTGCGGCTCGCGCTCGGTAGCGACGCCGTGGAGGCGGTCCTCGGCCACCTGGACGCCGCGCGCACCGAGGCCGAGGACTGGGCGGCGGTCGGCCGCGGCACCGACTTCCCGCCCGGCGCCTGAGGGCGCCCGGGGCGCGCCCCGGCTGCGTGGCGACCCGCCTTCCCGTGCGCTCGGCCGAGCAGCGCGGCGGCCTGCCCGTGCGCCTCGGCCGAGCGGCGCGGCCGCCTGCCCGCACGCCTCAGTCGAGCAGCGCGGCCGCCTGCTCGCGCGCCTGCCGCAGCCATGCGGCGCGCTGGGCGGCGGGGGCGTCGGTGACGGTGCGGAACACCGTCCGCCGTACGTCGGCGACCCCGACGTACGGCAGCACGCAGGCCGTCCAGATCCGCTCCAGCGGGTCGCCGAACTCCTCGCGCTCCCGGGCCTCGGGGGTGTCCGAGGTGTTCAGCACCAGGGCCCGGCCGGCCCGCAGCAGTCCGGTCGGCTCGCCGTCGGCGGTGCCGAGCTTGTACGCGACGCCGGGGGCCAGCACCCGCTGCACCCAGCCGGTCAGCACGGCGGGCGGCATGCCCCACCAGTTCGGGTGGATCAGCACCAGCGCGTCCAGGGTGGCCACCTCGGCGCGGTGCAGGGCCAGTCCGGAGTCGGCGGTGGCCCCGGCGTCGGCCACCGTGCCGGTCTCCTCGGCGGTGAGCAGCGGCGCGAATCCGTCGGCGTACAGGTCGTGCGCGCGGACCTCGCAGCCGCGCCCGCGCAGCTCGTCGACCACGGCCTGGTACAGCGCGTGGTTGAAGCTGCCCGGCCGCGGATGTGCCAGGTAGACCCCGATCCGCCCCATGTCCCGCCCCCCTCACGGTGATTGGAGGCTGATGCTACTGGCATTCCCCGGGCCGTCGGTGCGGGCGGCCGGGGCGCCCCGCCGATACTGTGTGCACACGCACGCAACCTCGGTACGATGAACGCCATGGACCGTGCCGATCTCACCCTGGGCCCGCTGTCGGAGCAGGACCACGCCTTCTACGGCCTGGTCTGGGCAGGGACCACGCTCGCCGCCCGGGTCGACCGGGAACTCGCCCGGGTGCACGGGCTGCCGCTCTCCTGGTTCGAGGTGATGCTCTGGCTGAACCGCCAACCCGGGCCGGTGGCCGCCTCCGACCTCGGTGCCAAGACGATGCTCAGCCGCAGCCAGGTCTCCCGGGTCGTGGACGCCCTGGCCGGGCGCGGACTCGTCTCCCGCGCGCCCTCCGCCTCGGACGCGCGCTCGGTGCAGATCGAGCTGACCGAGCAGGGCCGCGCCCTCTTCGCCGAGGCCGACGCCACCCGGCGGGCCGTCCTCGCGCCGGTCTTCACCGAGCGGCTGGACCGGGCGGACATCGAGGCCCTGGAGCGGGTCTGGCGCAAGCTGAAGGCCTGACCCCCACCCGCCCGGGCGCGGAGGCGCTACGCGGCCTCTGCCGCCTCAGCCGCCGCCTCCGCCTCCGATGTCGCCTCCGATGCGGCCTTCGCGCGGCCCGAGGCGCCGGCGATCACCTCGTCCAGCACGTCCCGCGAGCGCAGCAGGTCGGCGATCATCCGGTCGATCCGCTCGCGCTGCGCCGTCAGCTCCTCGACCAGTCGGGGCGTGGCGACCTCGTTCGGCCCGCCGTCGGCGTCCCGCATGCAGGGCAGCAGCTTCTGGATGGTGCGGCTGTTCAGGCCGGCCGCGAACAGTTCCTGGATGTGGACCACCCGGTCCACGGCCGCCTCCGGGTACTCCCGGTGGCCGCCCGGTGTGCGGTGGGCGAGCAGCAGGCCCTGCTGCTCGTAGTACCGCAGCGAGCGCTCGCTCACGCCCGTCCGCCGGGCCAGTTCCCCGATCCGCATGCCGCCCACCCCGTCATCCCCCGTGTCCCGCCGAAGCGCCGGTTCCCGCGTGCGTCGACGTCTGCGTCGAACTCTTCGTCGAAGCCTTCGTTCAAGCGCCCGCCGCGGGTGCCCGATTCCCGGATAACACGCCGCCCCGACCTCCGGCTCCGAGGGGGCGGCGCGCGGCGCCCTGCCGCTCGTGCCATGATCCCTGCATGGGTTCCAACGTTTTCTTCGACATCACCATCAACGACGAGCCGGCCGGCCGTATCGTCTTCAAGCTGTTCGACGACGTCGTCCCGAAGACCGCCCGCAACTTCCGCGAGCTGGCCACCGGCCAGAACGGCTTCGGCTACGAGGGCTCCGGCTTCCACCGCGTGATCCCCGCCTTCATGCTGCAGGGCGGTGACTTCACCAACCACAACGGCACCGGTGGCAAGAGCATCTACGGCGAGAAGTTCGCGGACGAGAACTTCGAGCTGAAGCACGACCGCCCGGGCCTGCTCTCGATGGCCAACGCCGGCCGCAACACCAACGGCTCGCAGTTCTTCATCACCACCATCGTCACCGACTGGCTGGACGGCAAGCACGTCGTCTTCGGCGAGGTCGTCGAGGGCATGGACCTCGTGAAGAAGATCGAGAGCCTCGGCTCGCAGAGCGGCCGCACCTCGGCCAAGATCACCATCGCCAAGTCCGGCGTGGTCGAGTAGTCACCACCCTCCGGGCCCGGTGACGAACCGCCGCCCCGAACCACCGCCCCGGAGCGGGGAGCCGGACCTGCCGGCCTCCCGCTCCGGGGCGGTGGTGTTCCCACTGCGTGCGCCGTACCCAGGTACCGGCCGGTCCGCTGCCCGGCCGGACAGGACCTCGGTCGAAAGACCGATGGCCGAATCACCGCCGCCCGGGTGGAATGGGCGGATGGACGAGAAGCAGGCGCACGACGGGCTGACACCGGCGGTACGGGCGGCGTACCTGGAGCGGATCGGGGTGGCGGAGCCCGGGCCGCCCTCGGTGGGGGGCCTGGCGCGGCTGCAGGCGGCCCACCTGCGGACGGTCCCGTTCGAGAACCTGAGCATCCACCTCGGCGAGCCGGTGGTGCTGGAGCCGGCCGCCCTGGTGGCCAAGCTGGTGGACCGGCGGCGCGGTGGCTTCTGCTACGAACTCAACGGCGCCTTCGCCTCGTTGCTGCGATCGCTGGGCTACCGGGTGAGCCTGCTGGCCGCCCGGGTCTTCGACGGGGAGCGGCCCGGCCCGCCGTTCGACCACCTGGCGCTGCGGGTGGACCTGGCCGAGCCCTGGCTGGTCGACGTGGGGTTCGGCCGCTTCGCCCTGCGCCCGCTGCGCCTCGACGAGCGCGCCGCCCAGGCCGACCCGCTCGGCACCGTCGCGCTCGTCCCGTACGGCGACCACGGCGAGCTGGACGTACGGCTGGACGGCGTGCCGCAGTACCGGCTCGACCCCCGCCCGTACCCGCTCGCCGACTTCGGGCCGACCTGCTGGTGGCAGACCACCTCGCCGCAGTCGCACTTCACCCGGTCGACCACCTGCTCGATGCTCGCCCCGGACGGCGGACGGACCACCCTCAGCGGCACCCGGCTGATCCGGACCTCCCCCGACGGCACCCGCACCGAGGAGCAGCTCACCGACGCCGGGGCGCTGGCCGCGTACCGCGAGCACTTCGGCATCACGCTCGACCGGCTGCCGACCCCGCCCGCGGCCTGACGGCGGGGTCAGCGGCCGCCGGGTCAGCGGCCGCCTGGTCGGTCGCCGCCCGGTCGGCCACGGCCGGGGCGGTGGCCGCCGGCCGGGCCGTCGGTCACTTGAAGTCCGGCACCGCCGTGTCGTTCCTGAACGCGTCGAAGACCTGCTTGGACTTGGTGGTGTCCCAGAGCACCGCGGACTCGCCGGTCTTGGTGTGGAAGTCCGGGTTGCCGATCGGGACGGTCATGGTCTTGCCGCCGCCGCCGTTGACGTCCTTCATCGCGAGGAAGAGCGAGCCGAGGTCGGTCAGCCCGCAGTCGTCGTCGACGATCAGGGTGCCGAGCGCCGAGTCGACCAGCGGGTAGAAGGTGAACGGGTCGAGCAGGGTGCCCGGGGAGGCGGCCTGGTGGGCCAGGGCGCCCAGGAACTTCTGCTGGTTGCGCATCCGGCCGAGGTCCTGGTCGGCCATCTGGTGGCGCTGGCGGACGAAGGCCAGGGCCTGCTTGCCGTTGAGGGTCTGGTCGCCGGCCTTGAGGTCGAGGCCGGAGTCCTTGTCCTTGACGTCCTGGTCGATGTGCATCTCGACGCCGCCGATGGAGTCGACGATGCCCACGAAGCCGGCGAAGCCGATCTCGGCGTAGTGGTCGATGCGGATGCCGGTGTTCTGCTCGACGGTCTGCACGAGCAGGCGGCCGCCGCCGTTGCCGAAGGCCGAGTTGATCTTCGCGGTGGTGGCCTTGACGGGCTTCCCGTTGCTGCCCGCGTGCTCGGGGATCGGCACCCAGGAGTCGCGCGGGATGCTCATCAGGGTGTTCCCGTTGTCCCCGACGTGCAGGATCATCATCGAGTCGCTGCGCTTGCCCTCGGTGTCGTGCCCGGTGTGCAGGTCGTCCTGCTGGGAGTCGGTGAGGCCCTGGCGGCTGTCGGAGCCGACGATCAGCCAGTTGGTGCCCTTGCCGGCCGCCGGGCGGCCGGGGTAGTCGGCGAGCACGTTCTCGTGGTTGAGCTTGGAGTCCGCCCAGAAGTAGGTGGAGACGGCGGTCACCATGACGGCGATCAGCAGCCCGAAGACCGACCACTTGACGATCCGGCGCGTCGGCCAGCGCCCGGCCCGCGGGGAGGCCGGACGTGCTCCGGCCGCGTCGCCGGGGCCGCCCGGGCCACCGGGCCGACCCGGACCGCCGGGACCGCCGGGACCGCCGGGCCGTCCGGGGCCGGCGGGCGCGCCCTGCGGCGGAACACCGGCGTACGGCGCCGAGGGTGCCGACGGCGGTGCCGGCTGCCGCGGCGCGGGCGCGCCCGGCCCGCGAGGGTTCAGCGAGGCCGGCAGCGGCGGCTCGGCCGCCGCCCCGCCTCCGCCGTTGCCGCCGTACGGGTTCCCACCGCCGCCCGGGCGGCCCTCCTGCCACGTGTTCATGCCGTCGAGGATGCCCGACCCCGCTCGCGCTGACTCCCCCCGGGGGCCTCACCAGGCCTCTTGTAGCAGTTTTGATGCACGTACCGGATCGTTCCGCTGAAACGTCCCGTCACCGGCGTTCCGACTGCCGAAACGATTCTTGACCGCCTCGAACGCAGCGTGTTTGCATTTCGGGCATGGACCAGCGTTGGGCACTCACGCGTCGGCGGCACGTCGACCTGCGGCGTGGGGTGGCCTGCTCGCTCTGTCGCGGCTGACGCCCGCGCCCCGCGTCCGTCGGGACGCCCCCTTCTGCGAGCACCGGTTCGTCCCGAGCACCGGCTCGCCCGAGCACGACGATCCCCGGCTCGCCCGAGCACCGGCTCGCCCGAGCACCGGCTCGCCCGAGCACCGACTCCTCCCGAGCACCGACTCCTCCCGAGCACCGACCCGCGGCGCCCTGCCCGCCGCGGCGCCGTTCCGCAGAGCCGCAGCCCGCCTTCCAGCCAGAGGTGAACCATGGCCACCGTCCTGTCCGTTTCCGGCTCCCCGTCCGCCACCTCCCGCACCACCCGCCTGCTGCGCCACGTCGACGCCCACCTCACCGACCGCGGCCACCACGTCGTCCCCTTCGAGGCCCGCAGCCTGCCCGCGCACGCGCTGCTGTCCGGTGACTTCGACCACCCCGCGATCGTCGCCGTCGCCGAGCTGTTCGCCCGCGCCGACGGCGTGGTGATCGGCACCCCCGTCTACAAGGCCGCCTACTCGGGCCTGCTGAAGGCCCTGCTGGACGTGCTCCCGCAGTACGCGCTGACCGGCAAGGCCGTCCTGCCGCTCGCCACCGGCGGCTCGCCCGCCCACGTCCTCGCGGTGGACTACGCGCTGCGCCCGGTGCTCAGCTCGATGGGCGCCGGCCACATCACCCAGGGCTGGTTCGTGCTCGACCGCCACATCACCGCCGGACCGGACGGCACGACCCTGGTCGACCACGGGACGGACGCCCTGCTGGCCCCCGTCGTGGCGGGCTTCGCCGACGCCCTGGAGCGGCTGGCCGCACCCGCGCTGACCGGCTGAACCCGGCCGACGCGGCCCCGTACGGGGCGTCCCCGAGACGGTCGCGGCGCCCCCTTAGGGGGAGGGGGCTCCGCAGCCCGTAGATCCTTGGTTGCACCGCTTCATTCCGACGGAGGACGAGCGGCCCGCAGCCGGCTCCTACCGTGGATCCCACGTCCCCACCCGCCTGAACGCGGCCCGGTTCCGCCGGGTCCGCGGCCCGGTTGCGCCGGGAGGGTGGAGGCGACGGGTGGGCCCACTTCCTAGGAGAATCCAGTGACGACGGCAGCAGCCGTGTACGATCCCCAGCTTCCCGGCGGCGCGTCCGCCGTCGCCGCGTCGGCCCGTCAGGTCACCAAGGCGTACGGCTCGGGGGAGACCAAGGTGACCGCGCTGGACGCGGTCGACGTGGACGTCCAGCGCGGCCGCTTCACCGCGATCATGGGCCCGTCCGGCTCCGGCAAGTCGACCCTGATGCACTGCCTGGCCGGCCTGGACACGGTCAGCAGCGGCCGGATCCTGATCGGGGACACCGAGATCACCGGCCTCAGGGACAAGCAGCTGACCAGGCTGCGCCGCGACAAGATCGGTTTCATCTTCCAGGCGTTCAACCTGCTGCCGACCCTGAACGCGCTGGAGAACATCACGCTGCCGATGGACATCGCCGGCCGCAGACCCGACCGGGCCTGGCTGGACCAGGTGGTGGAGACCGTCGGCCTGGCCGGCCGGCTCAAGCACCGGCCCGCCCAGCTCTCCGGCGGCCAGCAGCAGCGCGTCGCGGTGGCCCGGGCGCTGGCCGCCCGCCCCGAGATCATCTTCGGCGACGAGCCCACCGGGAACCTGGACTCCCGGGCCGGTGCCGAGGTGCTGACCTTCCTGCGCCGCTCGGTGGACGAACTGGGCCAGACCATGGTCATGGTCACCCACGACCCGGTCGCCGCCGGCTACGCGGACCGCGTGCTCTTCCTCGCCGACGGCGTGATCGTCGACGAGATGCACGCCCCCACCGCCGACTCCGTCCTCGAACGCATGCGCCGTTTCGACGGCAAGCGCACCAGCTGAGCGGCGGGACGACCTCACCATGCTGCTCAAGACCTCGCTGCGGAGCTTCCTCGCCCACAAGGGCCGGATGGCGCTCTCGCTCGTCGCCGTCGTGCTGTCGGTCGCCTTCGTGTCCGGCACCCTGGTGTTCTCCGACACCGCCACCAGCACCTTCTCCAAGCTGTTCGCCGCGACCGCCTCGGACATCTCGGTCCAGCCGCCCAAGCCGGCCGACGACGAGGACCGGCCGGCCGCCGGCAAGCCCCCGACCGTCCCGGCCTCGCTCCCCGGGCGGGTCGCCGCGGTGCCCGGCGTGAGGACGGCCGTCGGCCAGGTCATGGTCGGCGACGCGATCCTGGTCGACCCGGCCACCAACAAGCTGGTCGGCCCGACCACCGGCGCGCCCACCCTGGTCGGCAACTGGACCGACACCCCGCGCAACCCGGTCCGGATCACCTCCGGGCACGTCCCGCAGTCCTCCGCCGACCTGGTCCTGGACGCGGACACCGCCAGGAAGGCCGGACTCCGCCTCGGCGACCGCATCCGGGTCGACAACGCCGCCGGGCAGCACCCGTACACGATCGTCGGCATCGCCACCTTCACCACCACCAACCCGGGCGCGGCGCTGGCCTTCCTGGACACCCCGACCGCCCAGCAGGTGCTGCTCGGCGAGCCGGCGTACACCTCCGTCGAGGCCTTCGGCGACGGCAGCCGCAGCGACGACCGGCTCAAGGCGGACGCCCTGGCCGCGGTCGGCAGCGGCTACCAGGTCAAGACCGCGGCCGAGCAGAAGGACGAGAACACCAAGGCGATCGGCGACGGCCTGGGCTTCCTGACGTACGCGATGCTCGGCTTCGCCGGCATCTCGCTGGTCGTCGGCGGGTTCCTGATCATCAACACCTTCTCGATGCTGGTCGCCCAGCGCACCCGCGAGATCGGCCTGCTGCGCGCCATCGGCGGCAGCCGACGGCAGGTGAACGGCTCGGTGCTGGTCGAGGCGCTGATCCTGGGCGTGCTCGGCTCGACCCTCGGGGTGGCGGCCGGCCTGGGCGTCGCGGTCGGTCTGATCAAGCTGATGAACGCGATCGGCATGGACCTCGACGCGGGCGACCTGGAGATCGGACCGGACGTGTTCGTCGCGGGCTACGCGGTGGGCGTCCTGATCACCGTCGTCGCGGCCTGGATCCCGGCCCGCCGGGCCGGCCGGATCGCGCCGATGGCCGCGTTGCGCGAGCACGGCACCCCGGCCGAGGCCCGTTCCAACACCGTCCGTTCGGTCCTCGGCCTGCTGCTGACCGGCGGTGGCGCCGCCCTGCTGGTCCTCGCGGGGACGGCGGAGAAGGCGGCCACCGGCGGCCGGTACCTGGGCCTCGGCGTGGTGCTCACCCTGATCGGTTCCGTGGTGCTCGGCCCGCTGCTGGCCACCGTGCTCGTCAGGGTGCTCGGGGCCTTGCTCCCCGCCCTCTTCGGTCCCTCCGGCACGCTCGCCCAGCGCAACGCGATGCGCAACCCGCGCCGCACCGGCGCCACCGCCGCCGCGCTGATGATCGGCCTGGCCCTGGTGATCGGCTCCTCGGTCTTCAGCTCCTCGGCCGTCACCTCGGCCGGCGAGCAGATCGACGCGTCGGTCGGCGTGGACTACATCATCGCGGGCGGCCCGACCGGGGTCACCCCGGAGATGACGGACGCGGTGCGGCGGACCCCGGGCATCGACCACGTCACCACCCAGAAGGACTTCGGACACCTGAAGGTCCGGCTGCCCGACGGGCAGAGCACCAGGACGGACCTGACCGCCGTGCCGGGCACCTTCTTCGGCACCGACTTCCACCCCGCGGTCAGCTCCGGGACGCCGGACTCGGTCGGGCACGGCTCGCTCGGGATCGGCGAGGCCTTCGCCGCGGACCACGGCCTGAAGGTCGGCGACCGGCTCACCGTCGACTACGGCAGGGGCCGCACCCAGACGCTGCCGGTGGGCGTGGTCTTCCGGAAGGGCGGCCTGCTCGGCGACGGCTCCTTCGTCGGCCTGGACACCATGGCCGAGGCCGTCCCGGCCGCCGAGCAGCCGGCCGTCCGGACCTTCTTCGCCAAGGCCTCCTCCGGCGCCGACGTCACCAGGACGCTGACCGCCCTGGAGCACGCGCTCGAGCAGTACCCGCAGCTGACCGTCAAGGACCAGGCCGGCTACAAGAAGCTGGTGCAGTCCCAGGTCGACACCCTGCTCTACCTGATCTACGGACTGGTCGGCCTGTCGATCACCGTCGCGGTGCTCGGCGTGGTCAACACCCTGGCGCTGTCGGTGGTCGAGCGGACCCGCGAGATCGGCCTGCTGCGGGCGATCGGGCTCTCCCGCCGCCAGCTGCGCCGGATGATCCGGCTGGAGTCCGTGGTGATCGCGGTCTTCGGCGCGGTGCTCGGCACCGGGCTGGGCCTGGCCTGGGGCGTCACCGCCCAGCGGGTGCTGCGGGACCAGGGCCTCGGGACGCTGTCCGTCCCGACCGGCACGGTCGCGGTGACGCTGGTCGCCTCGGTGGTGATCGGGCTGATCGCCGCACTCGTCCCGGCCTTCCGGGCCGGGCGGATGAACGTCCTCGCGGCCATCGCGACGGACTGACCCGGCGGCGGGGGACGCCGGGTCCAGATCTCCCGGAACGGGGGCCGGGAGCACGGGGGAACGGGGGAAACGGGGGGCGGGGGCCGGGCGCGCGAGAGCGCCCGGCCCCCGCGGCACGGACGGTGGCCGGGAGGGCGGACGGCGCGGGCTCCGCGGTCCTCCCGCGTTCACCGATCGCCCCGAACCCGCCCCGAACCTGCACCGTTCCCACCCCGATTCGGGAGCGGGCGGCCGGAGCGGTACGGTGTGCGTGATCACAGCGCCGGTACCGCCCTTCGGGGCACCCGGAGCCGCCCAGACCGGGACAAGACGGAGACGCGTCGGCACCGGTACGGTTGGCCCCGATGAACACCAAGGCTGCTGAGGAGCTGCCGGCTGTTTCCGTGATCATGCCGGTGCTCAACGAGGAACGTCACCTGCGCACGGCCGTCCGGCGCATCCTGGACCAGGAGTATCCGGGGCCGATGGAAGTGGTGATCGCCCTCGGCCCCTCCACCGACCGCACCGCCGAGATCGCGGCCGAGCTGGTCGCCGAGGATCCGCGGGTGCGCACGGTGGAGAACCCCACCGGCCGGACCCCTGCGGGACTGAACGCCGCCATCCGCGGCTCGCAGCACCCGATAGTGGTGCGGGTGGACGGGCACGGCCTGCTCACCCCCGGCTACATCGCCACGGCGGTCCGGCTGCTGGGCGAGATGGACGCGGCGAACGTCGGCGGCATCATGCACGCCGAGGGCGAGACCGAGTGGGAGAACGCGGTCGCGGCCGCGATGACCTCCAAGATCGGTGTCGGCAACGCGGCCTTCCACACCGGCGGCTTGGCCGGCCCGGCGGACACCGTCTACCTCGGCGTGTTCCGGCGGGAGGTGCTGGAGAAGCTCGGCGGCTACAACGAGGAGTTCATCCGCGCCCAGGACTGGGAGCTCAACTACCGGATCCGCCAGGACGGCGGGCTGGTCTGGTTCACCCCGCAGCTCAAGGTGACCTACCGGCCCCGGCCGTCGGTCCGGGCGCTCGCCAAGCAGTACAAGGACTACGGCCGTTGGCGCCGGGTGGTGACCCGCTACCACCGCGGCTCGGTCAACCTGCGCTACCTCGCCCCGCCGTCCGCGCTGCTCGCGGTCGTCCTCGGGCTGGTGCTCGGCGCCGCCGTCCACCCGGCCTTCCTCGCGGTGCCCGGCGCCTACCTGCTGGGGATCCTGGGCGGCGCGGTGGTCGAGGGGCGCGGGCTGTCCCTCCGGGCCAAGGCGCTGCTGCCGGTGGCACTCGTGACCATGCACCTGAGTTGGGGCTTCGGCTTCATCACCTCGCCCCGCTCGCTGGCCCGCCGGGTGATGCGGAGCGTCAGCCCGTCCTCCGGGGACGTGCTCTCCCGAGCGAGTTGACCGGCGGCGCCGCGACGGGGTGACGCCCTCCCCGGGCGGGCCGGCCCGCCGCCTTCGCGGCCGGACTACTTGGCGCAGACGTCGGCGTCGTCCGCCTGCACCCGCTGGAGGTCCTTCGGGGCCTCCGTCGGCGCCTGCGAGGGCGCCGCGAGGACGTCCTTGCCGAGCACCAGCAGCAGCGGGTCCTTCGCCCCCGCCTTCGGGTTCGGCCGGACGGCGTCGGCGGGCAGCCCGAGGGCGGTGGCCAGCGCGGTGGCCGCGGCCTCCTGGCCGGCGGGGTAGGCCACCGTGGTGCCGGCGGTGACCGGCGCGTCGGAGGCCACCGCGGCCCGGGCGAAGCCCTTGGCCTTCAGCTTCTCCACCGTGGGACCGGACTGCCCGCGCGTCCCGCTGCCGTTGCGCACCGACACCGGCACGTCCTTGGCGTCCACCGGCGGAGCGGAGGCAGCGCCGGTCTGCGGCGCGGCCGGCGCGGCCGACGTGGCCGGCGCGGATCCGGCCGGGGCGGGCGCACCGGTGGCGGGCGCCGCGGTCGTCGCGGTCAGCGAGCGGTCGCCCGCGATCATCGAGAAGACCTGTCCGGCGTCGGGCTGCTTGAGGACCAGCCGGTCCGGGTCCGCCGGGTCGTC
The DNA here is from genome assembly GCF_043202455.1 of Kitasatospora sp. NPDC048194. Taxonomy (NCBI): domain Bacteria; kingdom Bacillati; phylum Actinomycetota; class Actinomycetes; order Kitasatosporales; family Streptomycetaceae; genus Kitasatospora; species Kitasatospora sp. NPDC048194. Next base: position 26,393 of record NZ_JBIDAK010000050.1, on the reverse strand, counting down.
CAGGACGGGCACGGTGGTGAAGGTGATGTTCATGGTGTCCACCTTGCTGATGTCCTGGGCCAGGTCCTTCAGCTTCTCCACGCTGCCGATGGCGGAGTCGACGGTCAGGGCCTTGGTGGCGGCGTCGGCGAGCTTGTAGAGCTTGGTCGGGCTGGTCAGGGTGTCGTCGCTCTTGATCTTGCGGATCATCGCGCTGATGAACTGCTGCTGGAGCGGGATGCGGGTGAGGTCCCCGCCGAAGCCGACGGCGTGCCGGGTGCGGACGAAGGCCAGCGCCTCCTCGCCCTGGACGACGTGCCGGCCCTTGGACATCTTCAGGTGCGAGTCCTTGTCGTCGATGTCCTTGGCCGCGCAGACCTCCACCCCGCCGACGGCGGTGGAGAGGGTCTTCACCGCCTCGAAGTTGACCTGCACGAAGTGGTCGACCCGGATCCCGGTCATCTTCTCGACGGTCTTCCAGGTGCAGCCCGCGTCGCGCCCCTCCTGGCCGAGGCTCGTGTTGAACATGTCCCGCGCCGAGCCGGGGATCTTCCTGCCCTTGTCGCTCTGGCACTCCGGGATCGGCACCATCAGGTCGCGCGGGATGCTGACCACCGTCGCGTTGGAGCGGTCCTTGGCGATGTGGAACAGCAGGGTGGTGTCGGCGTGCCCGGTGCTGCCCTCGTCGCCGTACGCGCGCCCGAGGCCCGCCCGGCTGTCGGTGCCGATCACCAGGATGTTCAGCGCGGCCCCGGCGGCCTGCGGCCGCTCGGCCTCGTCGCCCAGCTGGACCTTGACCGAGGTCAGGTTGCTGTTGAAGTGCTGGTACAGGTAGTAGGCCCCGCCGCAGCCCGCGGCCATCACCAGCGCGCCGGTGCCGGCCGTCCACTTGACTATCCGGCGCCGCCGCCTGCGCCTGGCGGCGGCGGCCGCCCGTCGCCGGGTGTCCCGGCGGCCCTCCCCGGCCGGGGCCGGCCCGGCCGCCGCATCGCCGTCGGACGGGCGCTGCTTGGGGATCCCGGCGCCCCGGTCCACCCGGTACTGACCGGTTTCCGGTTGCTCCTCGTACACGGGGTTTCCCTATCTTCGGACCGGTCACGGCTCCGGCCCGCCCGCTCCGACGGGCCGATCCGGACACACTAGACGAGCCGAACGGGGGAATCGTTCCGGTTGTGACTTCCGTCATGCACTGGCAAGGGATCGGCAAAGTCGGGATCCGGTCCGGCAATTCCGACCGCTTCCCGCCTCGGCGGCGCCGACCTGCGGCGTCGCCGGGATCAGTGCGGGGCGCAGGGGTCCACCTCGGCCGTCCGTCCCTCGAAGGTGGGCGAGCCGCTCGCGGAGGGTGACGGCGCCACCCGGTCCGACCCCGCGCCGGCGGTCGCCGGGCCGGCCTCGACGCCGGCGGACGGGCTGGCCCCCGCGGTGGGCGTCGGGCCGGGCGGCCGGACGGTGATCGGCCGGTCGTCCCGCAGCGCGGTGAACAGCTGGGTGGTCTGCGGCTGCACGAACTCGTCCCGGTCCGAGTCGTAGTGGTACGGGCGGCGCGGCGCGGTCAGGAACGCCACGTCCGGCGACGGGATGCCGCGCAGGTCCTGGGTCAGGTCGTACAGCGCGCCGAGCGAGGACAGGCCGGCGTCCGCCTGGATCGAGGAGGTGGCCGCGTCCAGCACCGGCCACAGCTTCGCCGGGTTCAGCAGCACCCCCTGCGACTGCACCTTGTGGATCAGCGAGGCCAGGAACTGCTGCTGACGGCCCATCCGCTGGGTGTCGCTGCCGTCGCCCAGGCTCTCCCTGGCCCGGACGTAGCCGAGGGCCTGCTCGCCGTGCAGCACCTGGCGGCCGGCCGGCAGGTCCAGCTTGGCGTCCTTGTCGTGGATCGGCTGCGCCACGCACACCTCGACGCCGCCGATCGCGTCCACCATCGTCTTGAAGCCGTGGAAGTCGAGGATCAGGTAGTGGTCGATCCGGATGCCGCTCAACTGCTCGACGGTGCGGATGGAGCAGGCCGGACCGCCCAGTTCGAAGGCCCAGTTGAACTGCATCACCGCCGGCTTGCTGCGACTGCCGTCCGCCTTCTCGCAGGCGGGCACGGTGACCATGACGTCGCGCGGGACGGAGACCGCCGTCGCGTGCTTCCGGTCGGCGGCGACGTGCAGCAGGATCGTGGTGTCCGAGCGCTGGGTGCCGGCCTGGCCGCCGTAGGTCGAGTTGGCGCCGGAGCGGTCGTCACTGCCGATCAGCAGGATGTTCCGGGCGTCCTTGGCGCCGGCCGTGCGACTCGGGCGCTCCGCCTCCAGCTCGGCCAGCAGCTTGTCGGTGGCCGAGTCGGTCCGGATGTTGCCGTCGAGCTTGCGGTAGGCGACGTACAGCAGCACCCCGGTGGCGACCACCAGGAACGCGACGACGCCGGCGGTGATCATCAGCCACCGCCGGCGCCTGCGCGGGCGTTCCGGCCCGCCCGGAGAAGCGTCCGTCGGGGGAGCGTCGTCGGTCGGGGGGTGCTCGGTGTCGTCCTCGGCCATGGCAGGGATCCCTACCCGCCGGGCCGTCGCCGGGGGTCAGCCGAGGCGCAGTGTCACCCGTTCGGATTCGACCCGCTTCTCCCACTGGTCGGCGCTCAGACCCTCGGAGTTGCGGCACAGCACCACCGAGGCGCCGGCCGCCAACGGGGCCAGCAGGCCGGCCTCCAGACCCGACCAGTCGTCATAGGACAGCGTGGACAGGACCCGCCCGCCGGGTTCCAGCCCGAGGCGCGCGGCACCCTCCCGGGCCAGCGCGACGGTCTGCTCGCCGGTCAGCTTCAGCGGCAGCCCGTCCACCGTGGTCTCCAGCGACGGCCCGTCCGGCGGCACCGGGGAGTACGGCGCGAAGCGGTCGCCCTGGCCGGGCACCTCGGCGGCGTAGTCGAGGAAGCCGTCCGGGCGCTGCGGGAAGCGGCCGCCGAGCGGGCGCAGCGCGAGCGCGACGCGCTCGCCCTCGCAGGCGTGGGCGGCCTCCAGGCCGTCCGGGCCGCTCACCACCAGGTCGGCGGTGGCCGGGTCCCCGGCCGGCACCGCCGTCACGCCGACCGACCAGCAGGCCAGCAGCCAGACGGCGCTCTGCCAGTGGGCGGGCAGCAGGAGCGCGGCGCGGTCACCCGGACCGGCGTTGAGTTCGTCCTGGAGGAGGTTGGCGGTCTTGGCGACCCAGTTGTCGAAGGTCCGGGCGGACAGCTCCACCCGTTCGCCGGTGGCGTCGTCGTAGAAGGTGACCAGCGGGGCCGCGGGATCGACCGAAGGGGTGCCGCCGCGCAGGTATGCGTGCAGCAGCTCGACGGGGGTGCGGGCATCGGCAGCGAATGGCGCAGTCATGGTGCGCCCCAGCCTACGGCCTTCGGGTGGGAGGCCGGGAGGGGCGCCGGGCGGCGCACGCGAGCGGCGCAAGCCGATGTGACGTCAGAGGAGATTTGCGTCCAATATCCGTTTTATGCGTATCTCACTTCTGGTCGGTGCCGCCGCGAGCTGCGTCGCCGCCCTGCTCCTCCCCCCGACCCTCGCCCCGGCCGCCGTCGCGGAGCCGGTGCCGACCGAACAGACCTCCGCGGGCGGCGGCACCGTGACGAGCCTGTCGCTGGCCTCCGCCGAACACAGCGTCACCCAGCGCGCCACCAAGCCCTTCTCGCTCGTCGGGGTGAGCTGGGACGACCCCCGGCAGTCCCTCGTCGGCGCCTCGATCCGGGTCCGCACCCGCAGCCTCGCCACCGGCACCTGGGGCGACTGGCGCCGACTGGACGTCGAGGGCGAGGACGCCCCCGACGAGCGGGACGGCCGGTCCGGCATCCGCGGCTCCACGGCACCGCTGTGGACCGGTCCCAGCAACGGCGTGGCCATCGAGGTCACCCCCGGGCCGCAGGGGCTGCCCGCCGGGCTGCGCGCGGAACTGGTCGACCCGGGCAAGGGCGCCTCCGCGCCGGCCTCCGCCCCGCGCACCCTGCCGGGCGAAACGGCGACCCACCGGGAGGCGGCCGACCACGAGGCGCCGCGCCCGGGCATCGTCACCCGGGCGGGCTGGGGCGCCGACGAGTCGCTGCGCGAGCCGGGCTTCGTCTACACCGGGACGGTCAAGGCGGTCTTCGTCCACCACACCGCCACCGCCACGGACTACGCGTGCAGTGACGCACCGCAGATGATCCGGGCGATCTACCAGTACCACGTCCAGAGCAACGGCTGGCGGGACATCGGCTACAACTTCCTGGTCGACCGCTGCGGCACCGTCTACGAGGGCCGGGCCGGCGGCGTCGCCCAGCCCGTCCTCGGCGCGCACACCCTCGGCTTCAACACCGACTCGACCGGCGTCGCCGCGCTCGGGACCTTCACCTCCGACACCCCGCCGCAGCCGCTGGTGGACGGCGTGAGCAAGATCGCGGCCTGGAAGCTCGGCCTGACCGGCCAGGACGCGTCCGGCCACACCGACCTGACGTCCGGCTCCTCGCAGAGCCGCTACCCCAAGGGCACGGTCGTGTCCTTCGACACGATCTCCGGCCACCGGGACGCCTTCGCCACCGAGTGCCCGGGCGACGCGCTCTACACCCGGCTCGGCGACATCCGCTCCTGGGCCGCCCACCTCCAGGGCCGCTGAGCCCCGTCCTCACCCCCGCCGGCCGGACGGCTCCTGCGCCGGCCCCGTGCGCCCCACCTGCGCACCGAGGCGCGCACCTCCTCCGTCGGCTCCGTCCCCCGGTCCGGCCGGAGGGCGTGCCGCGCCGAAGTGTTCCGCAGCAGCGCGATCCACCACCCGGCCCCGGCGTTCACCGCGATCACCGTCCGCACCGCGTTGAACCCGGGGCCGATCCCCTCCCCGCAGATCCCCTCCGCGCCGTCCGGCACCACCCCCGCGACGGCCTCCGGCCGGGCCACCCCCGGCCCCGGCGCCCGCACCGCGATCCCGCCCCGGGAGGGCAGCTCCGGCAGCCGCGTATCGTTCATATCCCAGGGTGGACGACGGCGGCACGGAGACGACGGCAGTGACGGGCGGGACAGGCGGTACGGGCGGCGGCTCGGTGCGGCGTTGGCGGCCGGGCTTCCCGCTGGACGCGGCCCGGACCCTGCTGCCGCTGCGCCGGGGCCCCGCCGACCCGTCGTACCGGACCACGGGTGACGGCGCCGTCTGGCGCGCCTCCCGCACCCCGGCGGGCATCGGCACCCTGCGGGTGCTGTCCCGCCCGGCGGTCGGCGAGGTCGAGGCGCGGGCCTGGGGCCCGGCCGCCGACTGGCTGCTCGACCGCCTCCCGGTGCTGCTGGGCGCCGAGGACGAGCCGGAGGCCCTGGTGCTGCCGCCCGGCCCGCTGCGGGACGCCCAGCGCCGGACCGCGGGCGTGCGCCTGACCCGGACCGGTCTGGTGCTGGAGTCGCTCGTCCCGGCGATCCTGGAGCAGAAGGTCACCACCGACGAGGCCTACCGGGCCTGGCGCACCCTGCTGCGGGACTTCGGCACCCCGGCGCCCGGCCCCGCCCCGGGCATGTGGGTGGCGCCGACGGCCCGGGAGTGGGCGATGGTTCCGAGCTGGGAGTGGCACCGGGCGGGCGTGGACCCGAAGCGTTCCGCGACGGTGATGCGGGCCGTGCGGCTGGCGCCCCGGCTGGAGGAGGCCTCGGCGATGGGCCACGAGGAGGCCTTCGCCCGGCTCACGGCCGTCCCGGGCATCGGGATCTGGACGGCGGCCGAGACCCTGCAGCGCAGCAACGGCGACCCGGACGCCGTCTCGGTCGGCGACTTCCACCTGCCGAACCTGGTCGGCTGGGCGCTGGCCGGTCGCCCCCGCAGCGACGACGCGCAGATGCTGGCCCTGCTGGAGCCCTACCGGCCCCACCGCTACCGCATCTGCCGCCTGCTGCTCGCCATCGGCACCCGCGCCCCCCGCTACGGCCCCCGGCTGACGCCCAACGACCACCGCCACCGCTGAGCGGAGAGCGGAGATCGAAGAGCCGAGGGCGTCAGCGGTGGCGGCTACCGCACCTCGACGAACGCCTCCGCGCTGCGCTCCGGCCGTTCGCGGGGCGGCTCGGCCGGGCGGCCGACGGCGACGGCGCCCATCGGGTCCCAGTCGGCCGGGAGGTCCAGTGCCGCCCGGACGGTGTCGCGGCAGAACATGGTGGACGACACCCAGGCGGAGCCGTAGCCCTCTCCGGTCAGCGCGACCAGCAGGTTCTGCACGGCCGCACCGGCGGCGACGGTGAACATCTCCCGCTCGGCCGCGGCCCGGCGCGGGTCGGGGTAGCGGTGGGCGCCGTCCGTCACCAGGCAGGGGACCACCAGGTACGGCGCGTTGCGCAGGACGTCGCCGCGGGCGGTGCGGCGGGCGATCCTGGCGTCGTCCCAGCCGTCGAGTTCGCGCAGGTCGCGCTGCCAGGCGGCGAGCATCGCGTCGAGCAGCCGGGTGCGGCTCTCCGCGGACTCCAGCAGGACGAACCGCCACGGGGTGGTGTGGTGCGGGGCGGGTGCGGTGACCGCGGCGGCGACGGCGCGGCGCACGGCGGCCGGGTCGACCGGGGCGTCGGTGAAGGAGCGGACGGTGCGCCGCAGGGTGACGGCCTGGCGCAGCGCCTCGGAGGTGCCGAGCCGGAACATGTCGTCCACGGCGGGCCGCACCAGCGGCCGGGTGCCGGCGCCGTCCTCGTCGGTGACGAGGTGCCCGAGTCCGCGCACGACCGCGACCGGGACGCCGGTGGCCTTGCCCTTCACCAGGTCGGCGGCGGCGGCGAGTTCGTCGGCGGTGGCGGTGACGGTGAGCACCAGTTCGTTGCCGTGGCTGTCGGTGCGTCCCCGGTGGTCCTCCAGGACGGACAGCCCGGCGGCGCCGATCGCCACGTCGGTGAGCCCGGTGCGCCAGGGCCGGCCGAAGGTGTCGGTGACGACGACGGCGAGCCGGCGGCCGGTGAGCCGCTGGAGCCCGGCCCGCAGCGCGCGCGCCGAGGCGTCCGGGTCCTCCGGGAGCAGCAGCACGGTGCCGGGGGCGGTGTTGGAGGCGTCGACTCCGGCGGCGGCCATCACGAAGCCGTTGCGGTTCTCCACGATCCGGGCCGGTCCGCGCCGGGCGACGACCCGCACGGTCTCGGCGTCGATCGCGGCCTCGCGGTCGGCGGCGTGCAGCAGCCTGCCCTCGGCCTTGCTGACGATCTTCGAGGTGACCAGCAGGATGTCGCCGTCCTGGTAGGTCCCGGCCTTGGCGATCAGCTCGGCGAGGTCCGCCCCGGGGTCGATCTCCGGGATGCCCTCGACGGCCAGGACCTCCAGCGAGGCGATCACGCGCGGACCTGCTCGGCGAGGGCGAGTGCCGCCCGAGCCATCTCGGCGGTGGCGTCGACGTCCGTCATCAGCAGCGGGACGGCCCGGCAGGCGATCCCGGCGGCCTCGACGCCGGCCACGGCGTCCCCGTCGGCGGTGTCGACCAGCCAGCCGTCCAGCAGTGCGGCGCCGTAGTGCAGCGCGACCGCCTCCGCGGTGGCCTCGACGCCGACGGCGGCGAGCACCTTGTCGGCCATGCCCCGCACCGGTGCCCCGCCGATGATCGGGGAGAGCCCGACCACCGGGGCGGGGGCGGCGGCGACGGCCTCCCGGATGCCGGGGACGGCCAGGATGGTGCCGATCGAGACGACCGGGTTGGACGGCGGGAAGAGGATGACGTCGGCCGCGGCGATGGCCTCCAGCACGCCGGGTGCCGGCTCGGCCGTGTCGGCGCCGACCGGGACGATCGCCTCGGCGTCGACGGCGGCGTGCAGCTTGACCCAGTACTCCTGGAAGTGGACGGCCCGGGTGCCCTGCTCGTCGGTGATCCGCACGTGGGTCTCGACCCGGTCGTCGCTCATCGGCAGCAGCCGCACGCCGGGCTGCCAGCGCACGCACAGCGCCTCGGTGACCTGGCTGAGGCTGTACCCGGCGGTGAGCATCTGGCTGCGGACGAGGTGGGTGGCGAAGTCGCGGTCGCCGAGCCCGAACCACTCGGGGCCGACGCCGTACTCCTTCATCTCGGCCTTGATCGACCAGGTCTCGTCGGCGCGTCCCCAGCCCTGCTCCTCGTTGATGCCGCCGCCGAGGGTGTACATCACGGTGTCGAGGTCGGGGCAGACCTTGAGGCCGTAGAGGTGGATGTCGTCGCCGGTGTTGCCGATGACGGTGATCTCGTCCTGCGGTCCGACCGCCGCGAGGAGCCCGCGCAGGAAGCGCGCCCCGCCGATCCCGCCTGCCAGTGCCACGATGCGCATGCGCTCATCCTGCCACGGTCGGACTCCTCGTCAGTCCGCGCTCACTGCCGTTCGGCCCGGGCCCGCCGGTCCTGTCCGGCGTGCGGCGCGGGGTGCGGTTCGGCGTGCTGCTCGGGGACGGCGGTCGCGGCGCCGTACTGGTTCATCGCGGTCAGCCCGGGGGCGTAGAGGTGGATGGAGACGGCGGGTTCGAGCGCGCCGTTGACCACCTCGTGCAGGTACCCGGGGGAGAAGACGCGCTGCCCGCCGGGGCGCAGGGTGCGGGCGACGGCGCCGCTGGGGGTCTCCCCGGCCGTAGGCTGGGGGAGGGTGAGGGAGCGCTCGATCAGTTCGCCCCGCACGACGGTGAGCACGCCGGAGGACTCGCCGTGGTCGTGGAAGCCGCTGCTCTGACCGGGCAGCCAGCTGAGCAGCCAGACCTCGTAGCCGGGGCCGGTCTCCAGCCGGGCGTACCAGCGGGTGAGCGCGTCGTAGCGGACCAGCGGCTCCCAGCGGGTGCGGTCGGCGGCGATCTCGCGCACCAGCCGGGCGTACTCGGCGACGGTGGTCGGGTGGGCGGGCAGGTCGGTGCGGGCGAGGTGCGGGAAGGCGAGCGGGTCACCGGCGATGGAGACGTCGCTGAGCCCGTCCGCCCAGCGGGGCGCGCGGGTGGGGGCGAGGCCCAGGCGGGCGAGCTTGTTGCGGTCGCGGTTCCGCTTGCGGATGCGGATCTTGCGCACGGGAGTCGTCCTCGGATGAGTCGGCTGGTTCGGCGGGATCAGCCGGATCCGGGATGTCCTGGGGCGGGAATCGCGGGCGGCCTCTGTGCTTCCTGGGGCGGCGCGCGGTGGGACGCGGGCGCCTAGATACAGCAGGAACAGAGGCGACAACAGGAGTTCACGGCACGGCGGAGCGTGGAACCGCTCCGGGGGCTGGCGAACTCTGACATAGGGGCAAGGACACCGCATCCGCGGGGCCGGTGTCAAACCGGACGGTGCGGCATTCGGGTGGATTAGGTCCGGATCTTTCCCTGATGGGCTGGTTCATCACTCTCTATGTTTCGATGGGAAGATCGCCGGGAAGGGAGGCCGATGACCGGCCTGTGACGGTGACCTGGCGTCATTCCGCGCATGGTTGCCGACGGTTCGATGCCATCCGGAGCTTTCGAGCTGAAAGTCCGATGTGTCCGGATATGTACACTATTCGTAACCGCTTGGTGCCAGGGAGTGAATCCCGGCCTCAATACCAGAGCTCGGCTTGACTGGGCCAGAGTGACGCAACTGTAATTTCACTCGTGTCGTCGGCCGCACGAGGCAACGGCAACCACGGGGACGCCAAGTAGGGGCAGAGGAGGCGCGCCACATGAGCGAGCTCTTTGAGCTGTTGATCGGGGACGGCATCGCGGAGGACGAGGAGGAACTCGGTTGGCAGGAGCGCGCGTTGTGCGCCCAGACTGACCCGGAGTCCTTCTTCCCCGAGAAGGGCGGCTCGACCCGCGAGGCCAAGAAGGTCTGCCTCGCCTGCGAGGTCCGCTCCGAGTGCCTGGAGTACGCCCTCGCCAATGACGAGCGCTTCGGCATCTGGGGCGGCCTCTCCGAGCGGGAGCGCCGTCGGCTCAAGAAGAGCGCGGTCTGACCGGGGCGGCCCCTGAGCCCCGCTGACCCTCCGACAGGTCCGGCGGAACGGACCTCCACACAGCTGTACGAGCGCCTCGCCCCGGTGGCGGGGCGCTTTCGTGCTCCCGGGCGAGTCCCCGGCGCCCCCCGCCCGCTTCTTCACGGCCTCCGCACCGGCACCGCGCACGAGGCGGCCATCCGGAGCCGTTAGTGTGGTGCGCCATCCGGTTGCCGTTCACCGGCTGTGTCCACCGAGAACTGGGGCCCGCGCACTCGATGACCGTCTACAGCCACCAGAGCGGCTTCACCGCTTCCAGGCCGCCCGCCTACCCGCGCCACCTGGTCACCGCGGTGATCGTCTCGCACGACGGCGCCCGCTGGCTGCCGCAGGCCCTGGCCGGCCTGCTCGGCCAGGACCGCCAGGTCCAGCGGATCCTCGCGGTCGACACCGGATCCACCGACAACTCCCCGCAACTGCTCGCCGACACCCTGGCCGACTGGCTGCCCGAGAGCGGCCCCCTGGTGCTCGGCCGCCGCGCCGGCTTCGGCACCGCCGTCGCCGAGGCCGTGTTCAACAGCCCGCCGCTGCGCCCGGAGGACCTCCCGTACCGGCTCGACCCGTCCGGCTACGACCCGGTCACCGGCGGCTGGGACGACTTCGGCGACCCGCTCGCCCAGGAGGACGACCTCGGCCGCGGCGGCCCGCGCGAGACCGAGCCGGTCGAGTGGCTCTGGCTGCTGCACGACGACTGCGAACCGCAGACCGACGCCCTGCGCCGCCTCCTCCAGGTCGCCGACTCCACCCCGAGCGCCGGCGTCGTCGGCCCCAAGCTGCGCAGCTGGTACGACCGCCGCCAGCTGCTCGAGGTCGGCGTCACCATCGCCCACTCCGGCCGCCGCTGGACCGGCCTGGACCGCCGCGAGCAGGACCAGGGCCAGCACGACCAGGTCCGCCCCGTGCTCGCCGTCTCCAGCGCGGGCATGCTGGTGCGCCGGGACGTCTTCGAGGAGCTCGGCGGCTTCGACAAGGCCCTCCCGCTGATGCGGGACGACACCGACTTCTGCTGGCGGGTCAACGCCGCCGGCCACCGCGTGGTGGTCGCCCCCGACGCCGTGCTGCGGCACGCCGAGGCGGCCAGCCGCGAGCGCCGCGCCATCGACTGCGGCCCCTCCCACCCCCACCGGGTGGACAAGGCCGGCTCCGTCTACACCCTGCTCGCCAACTGCAAGGGCGCGCTCTTCCCGTACGTGCTGCTGCGCCTGGTGCTCGGCACCCTGGTGCGCGCCGTCACCAACCTGCTCGGCAAGGACCCGCGCCAGGCGTTCGACGAACTGGCCGGCCTCGGCCACGAACTGGTCCGGTTCCCGAGGCTGTTGGCCGCGCGCAAACGCCGCGCCCGGACCAGGGCCGCGGACGCCCTGGACGACCGCACGCTCTTCCCGGCCCCCGGCGCCACCACCCGGCTGGCCGTCGAAGGCGTCATCGGCTCGCTCGGGATAGGGGGCGGCGACGACTCCGGCGGCCGGCACGGCACGGTCGAGGCCGGCGGGGACGAGGACGCCGAGGACCTGGTCGTCGAGCAGTTCGCGCTGCTCAAGAAGCTGGCCCGGCGCCCCGCACCGGTGCTGTTCGCGGCCCTGCTGGTGTTCGCCCTGGTCGCCTGCCGCAGCCTGCTCGGCGGCGGCGACCTGCTCGGCGGCGCCCTGCTGCCCGCCTCCGACGGCGCCGGCGGCCTGTGGTCCATGTACGCCGACGCCTGGCACCCGATCGGCACCGGCTCCACCGCCGCCGCACCGCCGTACCTCGGCGCGCTCGCGGTGTTCTCCTGGCTCCTGTTCGGCCACGCCGACCTCGCGCTCACCCTGCTGGTCGTGCTCACCGTGCCGCTCGCCGCGGTCAGCGCCTACCTGGTGTCCCGGCCGCTGCTGGACTCCAAGCTGGTGCGCGCCTGGGCCAGCGCCACCTACGCCCTGCTGCCCGCCGCGACCGGTGCGCTCGCCCAGGGCCGGATCGGCACCGCCGTCCTCGCCGTGCTGCTGCCCCCGCTGGCCCGCGCCGCCGCCATCGCGGCCGGCCTCGGCATCCGCGAGGAGAGCGCGGCCAAGGGCGCCCGCCCCGGCTGGCGGCCGGTCTGGATGGCCGTCCTGCTGCTCACCCTGACCACCGCCTTCGTCCCGCTGACCTGGGCCCTCGCCCTGCCGCTGTGCCTGGCCACGCTGGTCGTCGCGGTGCTGCGCGGCGGCGCCTTCGGCTCCGGCGGTACGGCGCTGCGGCTGCTCGGCCTGCGCGTGCTGGTGATCCTCGCGGTGCCGGTGGCGGTGCTCGCCCCGTGGTCCCTGAAGGTGCTGTCGCACCCCCAGTGGCTGCTGCTGGAGGCCGGCCTGCCCGGCCTGCACGGCGCCGGCGCGAGCGCGGCCGGCCTGCTGCTGGTCAACCCCGGCGGCGCCGGAGTGCCGCCGGTCTGGCTCTCCGCCGGCGTGGTGCTCGCGGCGCTCGCCGCCCTGCTGCGCGCCGACCGCCGCCGCGCGGTGCTCGCGGCCTGGGGCGCGGCCGGCGCCGGCCTGGTCTTCGCGGTCGTGGTGGCCGGCACCTCCGTCACCCCGGCCTCCGGCGGCCCGGCCGTGCCCGCCTGGGCCGGCCCGGCCAGCCTGATCGCGGGCATCGCCCTGCTCGCCGCCGCCGCGATCGGCGCCGACGGCGCCAACGCCCGCGTCGCCGGGATCGCCTTCGGCTGGCGCCAGCCCGTCGCCGCCCTGGTGGTGGCCGCCGCCGTGCTCGCCCCGCTGGGCACCGGCCTGTGGTGGGCGCTGACCGGCGCCGGCGGCCCGCTGCACCGCGGCGGCGCCGCCCAGGTGCCCGCCTTCATCGCCGAGGAGGCCGGCACCACCGACCGGTCCCGCACCCTCGTCGTCACCGGGGAGAAGGGCGCCGTCCGCTACACCGTGGTGCGCGGCGCCGGTCTGACGCTCGGCCAGGCCGAGTCCACCGTGGACCCGGCCACCGGCACCCAGGACGGCCTGAACCGGATGGTCGGCAGCCTGCTGGCCGGCTCCGGCGCCGACCAGGCGAACGCCCTGGCCGGCTACGGCATCGCGTACGTCCTCGTCGAGCGCCAGGCGATCGACGCCTTCAAGGACGTCCTGGACACCACCCCGGGCCTGGTCAAGGCCAACCAGGACGGCGACGCCGCGCTCTGGCAGGTCGCCGGCGTCCCCGCGGTCCGCGCGGTGATCACCTCCCCCGGCGCCACCCCGGTGGTCGTCCCGGCCGGGGTCCGCGACCTCGCCACCACCCTGCCGGCCGGCCCGGACGGCCGGGTGCTGCGCCTGGCCGAGTCCGCCGCGCCCGAGTGGAAGGCCACCCTGGACGGCACCGCCCTGGAGCCGACCACCGTGGACGGCTGGGCCCAGGGCTTCAAGCTCCCCGCCTCCGGCGGCAAGCTGTCCGTCACCCGGGAGGGCAGCCTCGCCCACACCGGCTGGATCTGGGTCCAGGTGCTGCTCGGCCTCACCGTCCTGGTGCTGGCCCTGCCGGGCCGCCGCAGCAACAAGGACGACGACCTGCCCGAGGAGGTGGTGGCCGCCGCCGCGCTGGCCGCCGCCCAGGCGCAGCCCCCCGTCCCCGGCAGCCGCCGGGCCCGCCGGATGGCCGAACGCGGGGAGGGCGCCGAGCCCGGCGCCGAGGAGCCCGGGGTGTACGAGGGCCGGCCGGGGGCCACCCCGGCCCAGCCGGCCGGTGAACCGGTGAGCGGGGCGGTCGAGGCGGCCGCCGCCGTCCAGGAGGCCGAGCCGTACACCGACCCCTACCAGACGTACCAGCACGCCGACCCGTACAGCTACGACCAGTACCCGGCCCAGCAGCCGGCGACCGCGCCGTACGGCGGCCAGGGGTACGACGCCCACGGGTACGACGGCTCGCAGCAGGCCTACCCGCAGTCCGGCTACGACCCGTACCAGCAGCAGGGCCAGTACGGCTACGGCCCGTACCAGCAGCCCGAGCACCACCAGCAGCCCGAGCAGCACCAGCCCTGGCTGCCGGGCCAGCAGCAGGGCGAGCCCTACTACGACCCGAACGACCCGGACGGCACCGGCCGGTACCCGCACCAGCACGGATCGGGGAGCTGACCCGCGATGAAGAAGCCCGCATTCAGGAAGAAGCCCGGCGCCCGCGCCGAGGAGGCCTTCGAGCCCGCCGGGGACCTCCCGCCGGCGCAGGCCCCCCGGCCCGCCGGCGCCGAGGGCGGCGCCCCCGGCCGGTCCGCGGGGACGAGGACCGGCCAGTCCCTGCTGGCCGCCGCCGTGGTGCTCGCGGCGGTGTTCGGCATCGCCCAGGTCCGCCGACCCGCCGCACCGGCCGCGGCGGGCGGCGCCACCCCGGCCACCGCGCAGGTCGAGCGGAGCGCGGCCGTCTGCCCGCAGCCGTTGCAGGGCCTGACCGGCTCGACCACGCTCACCGCCTACACCCCGCTCGGCACCGGCCCGGCCTCCGGCGGCGCCGGCTGGCTCGCCGACCAGGCCGCGCCCGCCACCCCGCCGACCGCCGCGCCCTCGGCCGCACCGGCCGCGACCGCCCCCGCGAGCCCCGCCCCGGACAAGAACGCCGCGCCCGCCGACGCCAAACTGACCGTCACCAAGCCCGGCACCCCCGCCACCGGCCCGGCCACCAACGGCGACGCCGCGCCCGGCACCGCGGCCGTCGCCACCGGCGCACTCGCCCCCGGCTTCACCGTCACCCAGACCACCGTGGTCACCGAGCAGCGCGGCCTGGGCCTGTCCGGCCTGACCTGCACCCCGGCGGGCACCGGCTTCTGGTTCGCCGGGGCCAGCACCGCCGGCGACCGGGTCGACTACCTCAGCCTGGTCAACACCGAGTCCTCGGCCGCCGTGGTCGACATCAAGCTGTACGGCGACAAGGGCCTGATCGACAACGACGCCGCCAACGGCATCACCGTCGCCCCCGGCAGCTCGCAGTCCGTGCTGCTGTCCACCATCAGCAAGGGCGCCGTCACCGACCTCGCGGTGCACGTGGTGGTCCGCTCCGGGCGGGTCGGTGCCGCGCTGCACGCCGCCGACGGCAGCAAGGGCGCCGACTGGATCCCCGCCTCCGCCGACCCGGCCGCCACCCAGGTGCTGCCGGGCCTGCCCGCCGACACCTCCGCGGCCCGGCTGGTGGTCTGGGCGCCGCCGGAGGACGACGCCGACCTGAAGATCCAGCTCTCCGGCAAGAACGGCTGGTTCACCCCGGCCGGCAACGAGTCGATCCACGTCAAGGCGGGCATGGTGGCCGCCGTCGACCTCGGCAAGATCACCCGCGACGAGGTCGCCGGGCTGCGGCTGTCGCCCAGCGACGACAAGCATCCCACCCCGGTCGTCGCCGGTCTGCGGGTCGACCGCGCGGGGGGCAACGGCAAGAGCGACGCGGCCTGGCTCACCGGCAGCGCCCCGGTCGGCGCCCGCGCCACCGTCGCCGACAACCGGGCCGGCGCCTCCACGCTGTTCCTCACCTCGACCGGCGACGCCGCCACCGTCAAGGTCACCGGCTCGGCCGGCAGCGGCGGCGGCACCCCGACGACCAAGGAGGTCCAGGTCCCGGCCGGCGGCACGGTCGCCGTCCCGGCCCCCGAGCCCGCCGGGTTGAACGGCGTCTTCGCCCTCACCGTGGAGACCGAGTCCGGCGGCCCGGTGGCCGCCGCCCGGATGCTCGCCATCCCCACCAAGGACGTGCCGATGTTCACCGTCCAGGCGCTGCGCGACGACCGCAGCACCGTCAAGGTCCCCCAGGCCGCCCAGGACCCGGCCGTCGTCCTGCGCTGACCGCACGGCGGGGGCGGGCACCCCTTCGCGGGTGGCCGCCCCCGCCGGTCACTCCTCGTCGTAGCGCGGGTCGATCGCGTCCGGGGACAGCCCCAGCAGCTCGGCCACCTGCTCGATCAGGATCTCGTGCACCAGCGCCGCCCGGTCCTCCCGGGTCTTCGCCCGGATCTCCACCGGCCGCCGGTACACCACGATCTGGCTCTTGCGGCCCTTCTCGCCCGGCGACACCCGGCCCAGCGGCACCCCGTCCTCGGTGTCGGCGCCCTCCGCCCCGTGCAGCGGCACCTCCTGGACGGCGAACTCCACCTCGATCAGCTGCGGCCAACGCCGCTCCAGCCGTTCCACCGACTCGCGCACGTAGTCGTCGAACAGTTCGGAGCGGGTGAGCGAGATCGGCACCTGGGGCGGCGCCAGCGGGCCGCGCAGCCCCCTGCCGTGCCGGTCGCGGTGCCGGGGGCGGCGCGAGGGCCCTGTCGGTGACTGCGGTGCGGAGCTGTCCATATCACTGCCGAGAGTAGTCCTTGGACGGTCGGAAGTGGACCACTCCGGTGGGGAAACGCCCGGGGGACGGGCGCACTGACGAGCGCGCGCCGGGCGACACGGCACCCCCTCCGGACAGGCGGTCTTCGCTCCCCGGCGGGGAGTGCGGTACCGTCCACCCTCGTGAGCTCTGTACGTCGTTGTTCGCGGACCGCGTGCGGCCGACCGGCCGTCGCAACGCTGACGTACGTCTACGCCGACTCCACCGCCGTGCTCGGCCCGCTCGCCACCTACGCCGAGCCGCACTGCTACGACCTGTGCGCCGAGCACGCCGAGCGGCTCACCGCTCCGCGCGGCTGGGAGGTCGTCCGGCTCGCCGCCGAAGCCGGGCCGCTGCGCCGCAGCAGCGACGACCTGGAGGCGCTCGCCAACGCCGTGCGCGAGGCCGCCCGGCCCCAGACGCCCCGTCAGGGCCGCGCCCCCCAGGGCGAGTCCACCGAGGGCAGCCGCCGCGGCCACCTCCGGGTGCTGCGCTCGCCGGACAACTAGGACCGGCTCCGCGGCCGGTCCGGCGGCACCCGCCGGACGCGCCGCCCGTCGGCCGCGCCCCGGGCCCGTCGGGCACCCCCGCAGCCCTCACCCCGCACGGAGCCTTCGCCCGGCCCGGGTACGCTGCCCGTCTGACATCACCGCGCCCCGTCGAACGGACGGGCGGGTGGCCCGACGTATCGATCAGCACAGAACCAGGGTGGAGCCGCAGTGCGCGACCTCAAGCAGCTCGTGAAGGCGTACGACGTCCGAGGTGTCGTCCCGGACCAGTGGGACGAGAGCCTGTCCCGGGCCTTCGGCGCCGCGTTCGTGCAGGTCACCGGCGCGTCCGCGATCGTGGTCGGCCACGACATGCGGCCCTCCTCGCCGTCGCTGAGCCGGGCCTTCGCCGAGGGCGCCGCGGCCTACGGCGCCGACGTGGTCGAGATCGGCCTCTGCTCGACCGACCAGCTCTACTACGCCAGCGGCAAGCTCGACCTGCCCGGCGCGATGTTCACCGCCAGCCACAACCCGGCCCAGTACAACGGCATCAAGCTCTGCCGGGCCGGCGCCGCGCCGGTCGGCCAGGACACCGGTCTGGCCGAGATCCGCGAGCTGGTCGAGTCCTGGACCGCCGAGGACGACACCGTCACCGTCCCGGCCAAGGACGTGGAGCCCGGGGCGCTCTCGACGCAGGAGACCCTGCGCGGCTACGCCGACCACCTGCTGGGCCTGGTCGACCTCACCGCCATCCGCCCGCTCAAGGTCGCGGTGGACGCCGGCAACGGCATGGGCGGCCACACCGTGCCGACCGTCTTCGACGGCCTGCCGATCGAGCTCGTCCCGATGTACTTCGAGCTGGACGGCACCTTCCCCAACCACGAGGCCAACCCGCTCGACCCGAAGAACCTGGTCGACCTGCAGGCCAAGGTCCGCGAGGTCGGCGCCGACATCGGCCTGGCCTTCGACGGCGACGCCGACCGCTGCTTCGTCGTGGACGAGCGCGGCGAGCCGGTCTCGCCGTCCGCGATCACCGCGCTGGTCGCCGCCCGCGAGATCGCCCGCGCCAAGGCCGCCGGCGAGACCGAGCCGACGATCATCCACAACCTGATCACCTCCTGGACCGTCCCCGAGGTGGTCCGCGAGCTCGGCGCCACCCCGGTGCGCACCCGTGTCGGCCACTCCTTCATCAAGCAGGAGATGGCCGTCACCGACGCCGTCTTCGGCGGCGAGCACTCCGCGCACTACTACTTCCGGGACTTCTGGCGCGCCGACACCGGCATGCTGGCCGCGCTGCACGTGCTGGCCGCGCTCGGCGGCCAGGAGGGCACGCTCTCCGCGCTGACCGCCGAGTACGACCGCTACGCCGCCTCCGGCGAGATCAACAGCACCGTCGCCGACCAGGCCGCCAGCACGGCCGCCGTCCGCGCCGCCTACGCCGGCGTGGAGGGCACCACCGTCGACGAGCTGGACGGGCTCACCGTGGCCGGTCCCGACTGGTGGTTCAACCTGCGCGCCTCCAACACCGAGCCGCTGCTGCGCCTCAACGTCGAGGCCAAGGACCCGGCGAAGATGGCGCAGCTGCGCGACGGCGTGCTCGCCATCGTCCGCGGCTGACCGGAACGCTCCGCGCCAGGTCGAGGTGCTCCGCGCCAGGTCGAGGTGCTCCGCGCCAGGTCGAGGTGCACCGCGCCGGCTCGGGGCGCGTCCGGCGAGGCGCGCCTGACCACGGGCCCCGGTGCCCCGGCCGGTAGGGTTGCCTATCGGCCGGGGCACCTCCGTGCCACCCCCGAACCTTGGAGAGCCCCCATGAAGCTCGAATCCTTCCTGCTGGAGATCCTGGTCTGCCCGCAGTGCCGGGCCGCGCTCGTCGAGGGCGGCACCGAGGAGCAGCCCGAGCTGGTCTGCACCGGCGCGGACTGCGGCCTCGCGTACCCGGTCCGGGACGGCATTCCGGTCCTGCTGGTGGACGAGGCCCGCCGCCCGGCCTGATCCTGGGGGCGAAGCCCCATCCGCGCCCGCCGCACAGGACAGCGCCCACAGGACAGCCGGAGGCCCGCCGCATGCTGGACGACACCCTGCTCGACGACCCGGCCGCCCTCCAGCGCGCCGACCACGACCGCGCCCTGCTGGCCCTGGCCGGCGCCGGCGCCCGGGTCCGCACCGCGCTGCGGCAGGCCGACGCGGCCGGCCTCGACCGGCTGCGCCCGGACGGCCGCCCGCGTGCCGTCCTGGTCGCCGGACACGGCAGCGCCCTGACGGCGGCCGAGATCCTGGCCGTGCTGGCCGGCTCCGCCAGCCTGGTTCTCCCGCTGCCGCCCACCGAGGCCGCCGCCCCGCGCGGCGACCGCTCCGGTGCGCGGCCCGCCTTCACCGCCGGGCTCGGCTGGCAGCTGCCCGGCTGGGCCGGCCCCCTCGACCTGCTGGTGGTCAGCTCCGCCGACGGCGGCGAGCAGGGCCTGATCAGCCTCGCCGAGCAGGCGTACGCGCGCGGTTGCGCCGTCGTCGTCACCGCCCCGACGGGCAGTCCGCTGGCGGAGGCCGCGCTCCAGGTCCGCGCGCTGCCGCTGCCCTACACGGCCTCGGTGCGGTCCGAGGAGGACCTGCCGGCCGTGCCGGCCGCGGAGCCGGACCTTCCGCCCGAGGACCCGGCCGCGCTCTGGTCCCACCTGACCCCGCTGCTGGCGCTCGCCCAGAAGCTCGGCCTGACCCAGCTGCCGTACGACGCCCTGCCGGCCGTCGCCGACCTGCTGGACGCCACCGCCGTGCGCTGCCGCCCGGACGCCGCGGCGTACACCAATCCGGCGAAGGGGCTGGCCGCCCGGCTGGCCGGGACGGTCCCGCTGCTGTGGGCCGACGGCCCGATCGCCGGGGCGGCCGCCGCGAGGTTCGCCGCCCAGCTGGCCGACCGGGCCGGACGCCCGGCGCTCGCCGGTCCGCTGCCGCAGGTGCTCACCGCCCACCGCGGCATGTTCACCGGCCAGTTGGGCGCCGGCGCGGACCCGGACGACTTCTTCCGCGACCGGGTCGACGAGCCCGACCCGCTGCACCTCCAGGTCCTGCTGCTGCGGCACGTGCCCGGCAACGGCTCCCCGGAGGGGCAGGAAGGCCCGGCCGAGGTGCCGGAGGACGACGAGCGCCCGCGCGGCTTCGGCGTCAGCCGCGCGCACCGGCTGGCCGCCGCCCACGACGTCCGGCTGACCGAGTACGCGAGCACCCTCGCGGACCCCCTGCACGCGCTGGCCGACCTGGTCGCGCTCACCGACTTCGCCGCCGTCTACCTCGGGCTCGCCGCCGCGCAGTCCTGAGAGCAGCGATCCGCCCGCGCCCGCTAAGTTGTCCGCGTGAGCGAGCGAAACGAACGAACCGTCAACGAGTGCGTACGGGCGACTGCCCCCGCCGGGCGCGGCGAGGTGGGCGCATGAGCGCGGAGGGCGGGACGAAGGCACTGGTCGCGGCGCTGTCCGCGAACCTGGCGATCGCGGCGGCCAAGTTCACCGCCTTCGGCTTCACCGGCTCCTCCTCGATGCTGGCCGAGGGGGTGCACTCGGTGGCCGACTCCGGCAACCAGGTGCTGCTGCTGGTCGGCGGCAAGCGGGCGCGCCGGGCGGCGGACGAGGAGCACCCGTTCGGCTACGGCCGCGAGCGCTACGTCTACGGCTTCCTGGTGGCCATCGTGCTGTTCAGCGTCGGCGGCCTGTTCGCGATCTACGAGGGCTGGCACAAGGTCAGCCACCCGGAGGCACTGGAGTCCTGGGCCTGGGCGGTCGGCGTGCTGGTCTTCGCCATCGCGATGGAGGGCTGGTCGTTCCTCACCGCGATGCGCGAGTCCGCCAAGGCCAAGGGCGGGCAGGGCTGGGTGCAGTTCATCCGCACCGCCAAGGCGCCGGAGCTGCCGGTGGTGCTGCTGGAGGACACCGGTGCGCTGATCGGCCTGGTGCTCGCGCTGTTCGGCGTCTCGCTCACCGTGATCACCGGCAACGGCGTCTGGGACGGCGTCGGCACCCTGTGCATCGGCGTCCTGCTGGTGGTGATCGCCGTCGTGCTCGCCCTGGAGACCAAGTCGCTGCTGCTCGGCGAGTCCGCCGACAGGGAGTCGGTGCGGCGGATCCGCGCCGCCCTGGTGGACGGCGAGGCGGTCACCGGGGTGATCCACATGCGCACCCTGCACCTCGGCCCGGAGGAACTGCTGGTCGCCGCCAAGATCTCCGTCAACGCGGAGGACAGCGCCGCCCGGGTGGCACGGGCGATCGACGCGGCCGAGGAGCGGGTCCGCGCCGCCGTCCCGATCGCCCGGGCGATCTACCTGGAGCCGGACGTCTACAGCGCCGAGAAGGCCGCCGCCGGCGAGGACCCGGCCGCGACCCCGGGCGGCCCCGGCCCCGGCTCGGGGCACTGACGGTCCGCCCCCGCCCGGCTGGTGCGCGGGTCGAGCGGCGGTCGGCTCCCGCGGCAGAAATCGGTCATCGCAGGACGGTCGGCGGGGCCGCCGGTGTAGATTCGTCACCAGAGCCAGAACGTCGCTGCTGATGGCGGTCGATCGGCGGTCCGCACCCAAAGGGTGTGCGCCGGTCGAGGGAGAGAGGTCCTCCGACGGTTTGTGCTGCGCATCAGGGAGCCGGTCCGCCCACCAGGGAGCCGGCGGCCCCGGCGTAGCCGTGCACCCGTACGGCCCGCCACGCGCGACACATCCGGACCTCGGCCCGTGCCCCACCCCATCAGCGAGGAGCAGACGCATGTCGACCGACATCACCGGTGACTTCAAGGTCGCCGACCTTTCCCTGGCGCCGTTCGGCCGCAAGGAGATCCAGCTGGCCGAGCACGAGATGCCCGGCCTGATGGCGATCCGCGCCGAGTACGCCGAGTCGCAGCCGCTGGCCGGCGCCCGGATCACCGGCTCGCTGCACATGACCATCCAGACCGCCGTGCTGATCGAGACCCTGACGGCGCTCGGCGCCGAGGTCCGCTGGTGCTCCTGCAACATCTTCTCGACCCAGGACCACGCGGCCGCCGCCATCGCCGTCGGCCCGGAGGGCACCCCGGAGAACCCGCAGGGCGTGCCGGTCTTCGCCTGGAAGGGCGAGACCCTGGAGGAGTACTGGTGGTGCACCGAGCAGGCGCTGACCTGGCCTGACGGCCAGACCCCGAACATGATCCTGGACGACGGCGGCGACGCCACCCTGCTGATCCACAAGGGTGTCGAGTTCGAGAAGGCCGGCGCCGCTCCGGACCCGTCCACCGCGGACAACGACGAGTTCCGGATCATCCTCGAGCTGCTCAACCGCACCCTCCAGGAGACCCCGAACAAGTGGACCGAGGTCGCCTCCACCATCAAGGGCGTGACCGAGGAGACCACCACCGGTGTCCACCGCCTGTACGAGATGCACCGTGACGGCAAGCTGCTGTTCCCGGCGATCAACGTCAACGACTCGGTCACCAAGTCGAAGTTCGACAACAAGTACGGCTGCCGCCACTCGCTGATCGACGGCATCAACCGCGCCACCGACGTCCTGATCGGCGGCAAGGTCGCGGTCGTCTGCGGCTACGGCGACGTCGGCAAGGGCTGCGCCGAGTCGCTGCGCGGCCAGGGCGCCCGCGTCATCGTCACCGAGATCGACCCGATCTGCGCGCTCCAGGCGGCGATGGACGGCTACCAGGTCACCACCCTGGACGACGTCGTCGAGACGGCCGACATCTTCATCACCACCACCGGCAACAAGGACATCATCCTGGCCTCCCACATGGAGCGGATGAAGCACCAGGCCATCGTCGGCAACATCGGCCACTTCGACAACGAGATCGACATGGCCGGCCTGGCCCAGCTCCCCGGTGTCGTGAAGACCGAGATCAAGCCGCAGGTCCACGAGTGGCGCAAGGCCGACGGCCGCACCATCATCGTCCTCTCCGAGGGGCGCCTGCTGAACCTGGGCAACGCGACCGGCCACCCGTCCTTCGTGATGTCCAACTCCTTCGCCAACCAGACGATCGCCCAGATCGAGCTGTTCACGAAGACCGAGCAGTACCCGATCGGCGTCTACGTGCTGCCGAAGCACCTGGACGAGAAGGTCGCCCGGCTGCACCTGGACGCGCTGGGCGTGAAGCTGACCACGCTGACCCAGGACCAGGCCGACTACATCGGCGTTCCGGTCGAGGGCCCGTACAAGTCGGAGCAGTACCGCTACTGATGCGGTACCGCCGCCGCTGGAGCGGTGGGCGCTGAACGCCGGTGGCCGGCACCCCTGGACGGGTGCCGGCCACCGGCGCGTTCGCGGGCCCGGTCGCGGGCCCTGTTGCGGCCAGGTCCGCGGGCAGGGGGGCTCAGCGGACGGCACGGCGGAGGTCCGGCTGCCCGGGTCCTGACCCGGGGCCGTGGTGCGGGCGGCAGCAGGGGCAGGCCGCCGAGCCGCTCCGGGGCGGCGGGCCTGCCGGCCCCGAACGCCGCACGGGGGCGCGCACGTAGGCTTCGGGCATGCCCAATGGCCGGTACTCGCTCCACGACACCCATGACCACGTGCTGCTCGGAGAAGAGCGCTTCAGCTGTGCGCCCGGGGCGGCCGGGTGGCGGTACGTCTCCAAGACCTACGCGCCGGACGGCCGGGTGATCGGCAGCGTCGACCTCACGCTGGACTCGCGGGCCCGGCCGCTGCGGATGGAGCTGCGGGCCGGGGGCTGGCAGGTGCGGGGCGGTGCGGTGGACGGGGTGGCCTGGGTCCGCACCGACGCGGCGGACCCGGGTGGTGCCGCGGCGGCGGAGGGCCATGACCGGGCGCACGGCTTCACCGGGCGCTCGCCCGCCTTCCTGGTCGCGACCGCCCGGTTGCTGCGGCTGGAGCAGGGGGCGAGCGCGCGGGTGCGGCTGGTGGCGTTCACCGAGCCGGTGCTGGCGCCGCGCACCTTCGACCAGGGCTGGCTGCTGGAGGGGGTCGACACCCACCCGACGGACTCGGGGCCGCTGGTGGTCGAGCGCTACCAGGTCGCCGACCTGGAGACCGGGGAGCAGCAGGTGGTGCACCTCGCGGGGGACGTGGTGCTGGCGGCCGAGGGGATCGAGCTGGAGGAGCTGGAGTCGCCGCCGAACGCGTGGCCGGTCCGGGAGTAGGGACCGGAGTGCGGGAGCGCCCGGCTCAGGCGGGCGGGGCGAAGCCGGTGTCGCGGGCGGGCTTGTCGAAGGACGGAGCCGCCGGGCGTGCGGGTGCGGCGGGCGCTGCGTCCGGAGCCTGGGGGGCCGGGTGGTGCGGGGCCGGGGTAGCGGCCTGGGCGGGCGGCTGGTGGGGGGCCGGGACGGGGGCCTGGGCGGGCGGTTGGTGCGCGACGGCCGTCCGGGCGGCCGCCTGCGCCGCCCACTGCTGCTGGGCGCGCGTCCACTCCCGGCGCTGCCGCTCGGTGAGGACGGCGCCGAGGTAGGCGGCCGGATGCAGCCCCGGCGGCACCGGGTGGCCGATCCTCGCGGAGAGGTCCCCGGCCAGTCCGACGGCCATCCGGAGCGCCACCGACGGATCCAACTGCCCGATCCTGCCGAGAAGTTGCCGCACGGCGAGCCACAGCTGTTCGGGCACCGCGGACAGGTCCATCGCGACCAGCTCACGGCCCATGTCGTGGAGGAGCTGCGGGTGCACCGGGGGGAGCGGATTGGTCGGCCCGCCCGCACCGGGGGTGCGCTCGCGGACGACCACCGTCCCGGCGAAGACGTCACCGAGCCGCTTGCCGTCCGAGTTCACCGCCGAGGTGATCGCGGCGACGGCGCCGGTGGTCGCGATCAGCTCGACGAAGCCCACCAGCCCGCGCACCAGCGAGTGCCGGAACCGGACCGGCCCGCCGTCGGTGCGCACCACCCGCAGGCCGAGCGCGGCCTTGCCGAGCGAGCGCCCGTGGCTGAGGGTCTCGACCATCACCGGTACCCCGACCAGGAAGAACACCATCAGGCCGAGCAGTACGGCGGCCGCCGCCGCGCTGTCGAGGTCGATCAGGGCGACGCTCAGCACGACCGCGACGAGGAACAGGGCGGCGAACTCGACGAGCAGGTCGAGCACGACTGCCAGGGCCCTGCTCGGAAGCTTCGCCGTCTGGAGGTCGAGGACGACCGCCTCACCCGTCACCAGGTCGCTCAAAACACCTGTCCGTTCACGCTCATGCGGGGAGGTGGGAGGTCGAGTGGACCGGCCCCCACGACCCGCTCTCCGCCGTCGATCCGCAGCCGCAAACATACGGCGCCCGGCGGGCGGACGGGAAGTGAGATCCCGGCGGCCGCAGGACGGGCGGCTCCTGGCATGCTGGGCCGCACTCCGCACGCACCGTCCGACCGCGCACGCGCGCCACCTGCCCGTCGCCGATCTTGGAGCCGCCGAATGGACCTGGACGTCTTCGTCGCCACCCACCAGGGGGAGTGGGCCCGGCTGGACGCCCTCTCCCGCAGGCGCCGGCTCACCGGCGAGGAGGCGGACGAGCTGGTGGGGCTCTACCAGCGCGCCACCGGTCACCTGGCCAAGGTCCAGGCCGCCGCGCCGGACCCGGCCCTGCTCAGCCGGCTGACCGGCCTGGTCTCGCGGGCCCGCAGCGCGGTGACCGGTGCCCGGACCAACGGATGGCAGGACGTCGCCCGCTACTACACGGTGAGCTTCCCGGCGGCGCTGTACCGCGCCCGCCGCTGGTGGATACCGCTGGCGGTCGTGTCGATGGTCGCCACCGCGTTGCTCGCCTGGTGGATGGCGACGCACCCGGAGGTCCGCAACAGTCTCATCGCCCCCGCCGAGCTGCGGGAGATGACCCGCCCCGGAGGTCAGTACGAGGCGTACTACTCGGACCGGCCGGCCAGTTCCTTTGCGGCGCAGGTGTGGACGAACAACGCCTGGATCGCGGTGCAGTGCCTGCTGTTCGGAATCGCGCTGGGCGTTCCGGTCCTGTTGGTGATGTGGACCAATGTGGTCAACCTGGGGGTCGGTGTGGGCCTGATGGCCTCCGCCGGCCGGCTCGACGTCTTCCTCGGCCTGCTGATCCCGCACGGGCTGCTCGAGCTGACCGCGGTGTTCGTGGCCGGCGGCCTCGGCCTGCGCCTCGGATGGACGGTCATCGACCCGGGCCCGCGCACCCGCACCGTGGCCCTGGCGGAACAGGGGCGGGCGATCATCGGAATGTCGATGGGGCTGGCGACCGTGCTGGCGGTCTCCGGTGTCCTCGAAGCGTTCGTGACCCCGTCCGGGCTGCCCACCTGGATGCGCATTTCCATCGGGGTGCTGGCCGAGGCGGCCTTCCTGCTGTACGCCCTGGTGTGGGGCCGGAGGGCCGCCGAGGGTGGAGAGTTCGGCGATGTGGACGCGGCCGACCGGGCGGACCTGCAGCCGGTCGCGGGCTGAGCGGATGTGATCAACAGGCCTCTGGCCTGCTACTCTCCTCTCATCCCGGCCAAACCATTGACGTGGTGGGGGTGGGCTAGTAGGTTTGAACGGTTGGGACTGACTGGACAACGGTCGGGCCCGGGCGTTAGTGTCTACGACACCGCCGAAATCGAGGCCAGCGCGTTTCACGAAATGCGCGCCCTCCGATGAAGCAAATTTCGCGAACTGAGCACACCGAAAGCTTTGATAGGCTTCGGAGTGAAGTTCGCAGGAAAACCCGCCAGCGGGAATTCAGGGAAAACGAAGCCGGTAAGAATGGCCGAGAAGATCTGATAAGCTGGAAACACGAAAGAACGAAGCGCCCGGAGGGCCCGCTGGAAGGCGGCCTGAAGGAAGTGTCCGTTCCTTGAGAACTCAACAGC
>NZ_JBIDAK010000049.1:0-41839 GCF_043202455.1 Kitasatospora sp. NPDC048194 | reverse complement strand
GAGGTGCCCCCATCCTCCGCCTTGCGATGCACGCACCCCAACGCCGCCCCGCCCGCCCTCCGGGCGGACGACGGGGGTTTGAAGACGGGCCCTAGGGGCGACCGGGCGGGGCTGGAGGAGGGTCGCGGCCACCCGACAAAGACGGTGCGGGGAATGTCGGGTCGCCGGGTCGGGCATCGCCGCACGATGAGGACATGGATGACACGACCTTGGTTTCCCGTTTCCTGCGCGACGGCTTCGTGAAGTTGGAGGGCGCCGTTGCGCCGCGGGTGGCCGCGGACTGCGCGCGGTTGCTGTGGCGGGAGACAGACTGCGACCCGGACGACCCGTCGACGTGGACGCAGCCCGTGCACTGGGTGGGCGGCATGGCGCAGGGCCCGTTCGCCGCCGCACCCAACTCCCCGTCCCTGCACCACGCGTACGACCTGCTCGTGGGCGCGGGACGCTGGGAGCCGCGCTACTCGCTTGGCACGTTCCCGCTGCGCTTCCCGCACGAGGAGGAGCCGGCCGACGCGGGCTGGCACATCGAGGGGAGCTACCTGCCGGAGGGCGAGAGCTGGTACTTCGCCAACCTGCGCTCCCAGGGCCGGGCGCTGCTGATGCTGTTCCTGTTCAGTGAGGTCGGCGAGGAGGACGCCCCGACCCGGATCAGGGTGGGTTCGCACCTCGACGTGCCCAAGGTGCTGGAGCAGTACGGCGAGGACGGGGCGAGCGTGCTGACCCTCGCGCCCGACGTGGTGGCGGCGTCCGAGCACCGGCCACTCGCCCTCGCCACCGGTTCTCCGGGCGACGTCTTCCTGTGCCACCCGTTCCTGGTGCACGCCGCGCAACCGCACCACGGGGTCCGACCGCGCTTCATGGCCCAGCCGCCGCTGCTGCCGGCCGCGCCGTACGAACTGGAGCGGGCCGACGGAGCGTACTCGCCCGTGGAGATCGCGATCCGCCGGGGCCTGGGGCAGGACACCCCCGCCCCGGCCGGCCACGCCGGCCCGGGCCTGGGTCTGGACTGGTGGTGACGGCGGGCGCGGCCGCCGGGGGAGGCGGCCGCGCCCGCGGGCGCCGCGCGGAGGTGGTCGGCAACCTCCGCGCGGTGCCGGCCGCCTCCGCGCGGTGGCGAAGAACAGCACGAACAGAACGGAACAGGAATCGCGGCTGTCACTTGGCGCAACAGGGCTGCGCTTCCGCCGGCCAGTGCCCACACTTCTGCTGGGCCTCCGGTGGTCGGAGGCCGGGAGGGGGATCAGCATGACCATCGGAAAGCGGCTCGCGGCCGGAGCGGCGGCGCTCGGCCTCGCCGGTGCCGGCCTGGTGGCAGGAGCCGCGCCGGCGAGCGCGAACACGACCTGCGTCTACTACAGCACCACCCACGGGGCGACCGTGGGCATGTGCCTGAACACCTTCTCCGACCGGTCCGGCGGCTACCTGCACTGGACGGTCGACACGTCCCGCGCGACCACGGACGAGCGGCTGTACTTCACGCTCCAGAGCGGCGGCGGCTGTTCCAACAGCGGCGACTGGAACGACTACCAGACGCACAGCGGCGACGTGTGGCTGTTCTGCGACACGCCCCTGCGCGGCACCTCCTACTCCACCGAGAGCGGGAGGAACAGCAGCGGCGGCACCCACTACACCGGCTGGATCTACTGACGGCGACACGCCACCGGCCGCACCTGACGGCCCCCGCCGACCCGTCGGCGGGGGCCGTCACCATGCCCGGCCGGATCCGCCCGCACCCGAGCCCCCGTCAGCCTTCGTCAGGCCCCCGTCAGGCCCCCGTCGGGCCCCCGTCGGGAACCCGACGTCGGCCGGGCCGCCTTCCCACCCGCTTGGGTCGGCTCCCCGCCCCGGCCCCGGGGGCGGCTGTCCTCCGAGTGGCCGATCCCACCGCCGTCCCTCCGGCGTGGGGAGGGGACACGGCCGTGAGGACCGGGTCCCGCCTGGTACGGATCGTCCGGATCAGCCCGTCGGACACCTCGGACGAGCCCGTCGAGCCCGTCGAGCCCGTCGAGCACCGAACGTCGACGGTGACCCGCCCCGACCTGACCGACGGATCACCACGGACCCCGGAGAACCACCTGTGAGCACCCTCCTCCCCACCCGGCGCCGGTTGTCGCAGAGCCTGGCCCTGGCAGCGCTGCTGGCGGGCGTCGGCGCGTACGCCGTCGCGGCCCCACCCGCCACGGCCGCGCCCACCCCGCCACCCGCCGGGGCGGCCGCCGCCCCCGGCACCGTGGACCTGCGCACCCAGTGCGGCGACCTGCGCACCGGCGCCGGCGGCGCGTGCGTCACGACCCTGCAGACGATCCTCGACACGTTCGGCGCGGGCCTCACCGTGGACGGGCAGTTCGGGCCGGCCACCGACACGGCCGTGCGCAACTTCCAGGCCTTCCACGCCCTGCCCGTCAACGGGGTCGTCGACACGGCCACCAAGAACGCCCTGTACGGCAGTACGCCCACCCCGCCGCCCAGCGGCCCCGTCGACCCCGCCAGGGTCCTGGACGCCGCCAAGTCCTACCTGGGCGTCCCGTACGTGTGGGGCGGCGGCCACTCGCTGCGCGGCGAGGGCCCCGGCCCCTCGCTCGGCACCTGCGAGGGCTACACCGGCCCGATCCAGCCCTGCCCGGCCGACACCACCGCCGGACTGGACTGCTCCGGCCTGGTCCGCGCGGCCTACTGGTTCGGCGCCGGCCTCGACCTCGCCCACGGCGGCGACACCGACCAGCAGACCCTCGACAGGCACCTCACCCCGATCACGGAGTCCCAGCGCCGCCCCGGCGACCTCGAGTACTTCGGAACGGGCGCGCACACCACCACCCACGCCGTCCTCTACGCCGGCACCGACCCCGCCACCGGCACGGACATGATGTACGAGGCCAAGGAGACGGGCACCACCGTCCACTACACCGGCCTGCGCACCGGCGGCTTCTGGTACCACGTCACGGCCTGAGGGCCCGGGCGCCCGCGCGGGCGACGGCGGCCGCCACCGCGCGACGCTCCCGTGCGAACACCCGGGCTCCGAGGTTTCCGACGCCGCGCGCCGGTGACACGTAGGACATGGGCAGCTACGTGATCACCGTTCCAGGAACAGTCCGTCACCCGGTGGGGGAGGAGGCACGCCGCACCCTGCTGGCCGTCGTGCACGGCGCGGACCCGGAGGAGGCCGGCACAGAGGTACCCGACCTCGACGTCCTGACCCTGGACGAACCGGAGGGCACCTTCGTGCTGCGCCTGGAGGTCGAGGCCCCCGACCACACCGCCGCCGGTGAAACGGCGCTGGGCCTGGCCCGGCGGGCTTTCACCGCCGCCGGGTACGAGGAGGACGCGGTGAGCATCGGCACCCCGGTGGTCACCGGCATCGACGTCGGCTGACCCGCTCCGGATCCGGGCCGTCCTGCCCGCCGCGCGCAGGACGGCTCCGGCCGCCCCGGGGGCGTGCCCACGAGGGCGTGCCCTCGACGGCGCGCGGACAGCGGTGACCGGCCATCCCGCGCGCCAACGCCGGTCACCTTCAGGCTAGTTGACCGCCGAGACCGGCCTCCCGACGCCGGCCGCCCCCGCTCCCCGGAGCGGCGGGAATGGGCGGGCAGGCGCGGGGTAGCAGACGGATCTCCGCCCGGCCCGGTGCCGGGCGGGCGGCGTCCGGAGGGGGCGGCCGAAAGGGAGGGCAGGGGGGCGTCATGCTGGGCCAGTCACACGCGATCAGCGGAGCACTGGTCTACGCCGCGACGGCGCCGGTCCTGCCGCAGGCACTGTTCGGCACGACACCGCGGCCGGGCGAGGTCCTGATCGGCACGCTGCTGTGCGCCGGGGCCGCGCTACTGCCCGACCTCGACCACCACGACGCGACACCCGCCCACCTGCTGGGCCCCCTGTCGAGGGGCCTGTGCCGCCTGGTGGCCCGGCTGTGCGGAGGCCACCGCCACGCCACCCACTCCCTGGTGTTCGCGGCGCTCACGAGCTGGGGCACCTGGGCGGGAGTCACCCGCCTCGGCGAGGGCTTCACCCTCGGTACGACCTTCGTCCTCCTCGCGCTCGCGGTGCGGGCCCTGCACCTGCACCCGCCCGGCCACGGACCGACGGCCTGGCTGACCTCCGTCGGCCTGGCCGGCGCGGGGACGGCGACGGTGGCCGCGCGGTTCGCCGACATCGCCACCTGGCTGCCGTACACCGTCGGCCTCGGGGCGCTCACCCACCTGCTCGGCGACTGCCTCACCCGCCGGGGCGCACCCCTGCTCTGGCCGTACCGCAGGCGCTTCGAACTGGTGCTGATCCGGCGGACCGGCGGGAAGCTGGAGACCCGGTTCTTCGTACCCGTGATGACGGTGGCCACCTTCGCGGCCCTGTGGTTCGCGGTCTTCGCCCCGCTGCTGACCGAGAGCTGACCACCCTCAGCGGCCGGACGCCGCGACGGCCGCACCCCCGGGCATATCCCCGCCCCCGCCGGGCCCGCGCCCACGGACCGGGCCGAAGCGCGGGGCTGCAACCCGTACCCGATCCCGCCGCTGCCGGGTGCCCGGCAGCGGCGGGGGCGGGAAGCCTCAGCGGGCCAACAGCTCCCGGATCGCCGCCACGATCTCGCCGGGCGCCTCCTCGGCCATGAAGTGCCCCGCCCGGGTCAGCCGGTGGTCCAGGTCCGGCGCCCACGCCCGCCACACCGCGGCGGCGTCGTAGCCCAACTGCGTGCCCCAGTCCTGCTGGACGACGGTCACCGGCATGGCCAGCTGCGAGCCCGCGTCCAGGTCCGCCTGGTCGTGGAGGACGTCGATCCCCGCCGAGGCCCGGTAGTCCGCGACGATCGACGTCACCGCCGCGGCGCTCGCCCGCAGGTACTCGGCGCGCACCTCCTCGGGCACGGCGCTCGCGTCGCCGGCCCAGGCGTCCAGGAACGAGCCGAAGAAGGCGTCCGCACTGTTGGCGATCAACGTCTCCGGCAGGCCCGGCGGCTGCGCCATCAGGAAGAGGTGGTAGCCCACCGCCGCCGAGACGCCGTGCAGCACGTTCCACATGTCGAGCGTCGGCACGATGTCGAGGATGCCCAGGTGGGTGACGGCCTCCGGGTGGTCCAACCCCGCCCGGAAGGCCACCAGGGCGCCCCGGTCGTGGCCGACGAGGGCGAAGCGCTCGTGGCCCAGCGCCGCCGCCAGGGCCACGACGTCGGCGGCCATGGTGCGCTTGGCGTACACCTCGGGGCCGGTGGCCGGCGGCTTGTCGCTGGCGCCGTAGCCCCGCAGGTCGGGACAGATCACCGTGTGCTCGCCGGCGAGCCGCTCCGCCACGTGCCGCCACATCAGGTGGGTCTGGGGGAAGCCGTGCAACAGCACGACCGGGCTGCCCTGGCCGCCGACAGCGGCGGCCAGCTCCACACCGTCCGCACCGGGCAGGCGGGTGAGATCGAAGCCGGGAATGGTGAGCGTCATGAAGGCCGTCCTTCGCATCGGGGGCTGACCGGACCAGCGTGGACGAAGGCGATCAGCAGCCGATCAGTACGGCTGGGCGCAGCCGGCCCCGGCCACGGAGGATGGGGGCATGCGAATCGACGTACTCGGCGCCGTGCGGGCCCTGCGCGACGACGGCAGCCCGGTCGACCTTGGCGGACCCCGCCACCGCGAGGTACTCGCCCGGCTCGTGGCCGCCGAGGGACGGATGGTCACCACCGACACCCTCGTCGACGACCTGTGGACCGACCCACCGGTCCGCGCCGTGGGCGCCGTGCGCACCTTCGTCGCCGCACTGCGCCGCGCCCTCGAACCCGACCGGCCGCCCCGCGACCCGCCGCGCGTGATCGTCACCGAAGGCCCCGGCTACGCGCTGCGCCTGCCGCGCGAGGACGTGGACGTCCACCGCTTCCAGGACGCCGTGGCCCGCGCCCGACGCCACCCCCACACGGCCACCGGCCCCGACGCGGCGGCCGACCTCGACGCCGCACTCGCCGCCTGGCGCGGCCCCGCCTACGCCGACGTGCCCGCCTCCGCCTGGGCGCAGCGGGAGCGGACCCGGCTGGAGGAACTGCGACTGGAAGGGGTGGAACTGCGCGCCCGCATCCTCCTCGACTCCGGGCAAGGAGGCGACCTCGTCGCCGAACTCGGCGCCCACGTCGCCGAACACCCCTGGCGCGAGCCGGCCTGGGCCCTGCTGGCCCGCGCGCTCCACCGCGCGGGTCGCCAGGCCGACGCACTGGCCACCCTGCGCCGAGCCCGCACCATGCTGGTCGACCGGCTCGGACTCGACCCGAGCGCCGAACTCCAGCGCCTGGAGACGGACATCCTCAACGGCTGCACACCACTCGACGCCGCACGCACCGCCTGGAGCGCCCCCGGTGTCCGCCTCGGTCCGCGCACCACCGTGGACCTGGCCCGCACCCTCGCCCTGGCCGGCGGCGACGCCCTCGTCCACGCGCGGCGCGAGCGCCTCGCCGCGATCCAGGCGGCGGAACGCACCGCGGACGCCCACCTGGTCGCCCGGATCATCGGCGCCTACGACGTGCCCGCCCTGTGGAGCCGGGCCGACGACCCCGACCAGTCCCGCGCCGTCGTGGCGGCCGCCGAGCGCACGCTCACCGCACTCGGACCCGACGGCCCCGCCGACCTGTCCGCCCGCCTCCTGGCCACGATCGCCGTCGAGAGCCGCAGCGCCGACCTGACCGCGACCGAGTCCAGGCGCGCCCAGCAGGCGTCACGACAGGCCGAAGAGCTGGCACGGCGCCTGGCCGACCCCGCACTCCTGGCCTTCGCCCTCAACGGCACGTTCCTGCAGACCTTCACCCGCCCCGGGCTCGCGACGCAACGCGACGGCATCGGCACCGAGATCCTCGACCTCGCCACCCGCCACGAACTGCCGAACTTCGCCGTACTCGGCCGCCTCATCCGCCTGCAGTGCGCCTCGGCCCTCGGCGACCTCGACACCGCGACCGCGCACGCCGAAGCCGCCGAACGACTCGCCGCCACCACCGAGGCACCCCTCGTCCCCGTCCTCACCGGATGGTTCCGCGCCCGAGCCACGGCCGCCCGCAGCACCGAACCCGGCGGACCGACCGCCGCCACGGCCGCCGCCCACTACCGCGCCGCCGAGAACGCCCTCCGGACAGCCGGAATGCCCGGGCTGCACCGCGGCCTGTTCCCGCTCGCTCTCCTGGGCCTGCGCCTGCTGCACGACCGGCCCGCACCCACCGACCCGCACCTTGACTGGGGCCCGTACCGGCCGTGGGCCCGCCCCCACGTCCTGCTCGCCCAAGGCCGCGTCGAGGAGGCCCGCACCGCCCTCGCCGCCGTGCCCGAACCAGCGCACGACCACCTCCAGGAGGCCATGTGGTGCCTCACCGCCCGCGCCGCCGTACGCCTCGGCGAACGCGACATCGCCGCACACGCCGCATCCTGCCTCCGCGATGCCGGCCCGGAACACGCCGGCGCCGCCAGCGGCATGCTGACCCTGGGCCCGGTGGCGCGCTACCTCGCAGAGGCGCGCGCCTGCGTCGCCGAAACGGGGTAGCCGACAGCACCCCGCCGGACCCCGAGCCCGCCCGCGCCGCCCGTTCGCCGCGCCCCGCGCCGCCGCTCTGATCGGCCGGCAGGCTAGTCCACGCGCCGCAGCCAGTTGGCCGCGATGTGGCCCACGAGCAGATAGACCACCGCGGGAATGCCGTAGTTGAGCAGGGTCCGCAGCCACCCCTGGGACGGCGTGAACAGGTCGTGCGCCCAGGTGGACAGCCAGTCGGCCGCCTCGTGGACCCAATGCGCCAAGTCGTTCGAAGGATTGGCGTTCAGCACGTACAGGACGATCCACAGCCCCAGGATCCCCGCGACGATGTCGGCGAGGACCATGACCGCGCGGGCCGTCTCCACTCCTCGGTATCTGCCAGTCATGCCCGACGTGTAGCCCGTATCGGCGCGAGCAAACCGACCGAGACACCAATCGCATTGCCCGGCAACGGGGTTGGACCGAAGCGTGGCGAAGGGGGCCGATCGTCCGGCCCGAGCGATCCCGTCGCCCCGTCGGGGCCGTCACCGGCTGACCGCCCGGGCGGCTGCCGGCTCACCGCGCCGTCGCGCGGCCGGGCCGCCCGTACGCCGCCTGGCGTCGGTCCAACTCTGGATCACCGCGCGGCGGTCGGCGCTGTCCTGGGGGAAGAGCGCGGTCGCCAGTCCGAGCAGGGTCGTGCAGACGATGGCGAGGGCGGCACACCACCAGGGCGCCCCGGCGAGGACCGGCACGGTCCCGGCGGCCTGGACCAGTGCCGGGGGCGGGGAGGTCGGGCGCCGGCGGCGCCCCGATGTCGGCTGAGTCATGGTCAACACCCAATCCGGCCAGCTCACTTGCGGACAGGGGCAAGAGTTGTCGAAGCTTGGGCAACTCGAATTCCTGGGAGTGACGGTGGGGCACAACGATCCTGGCAGCAGCCTGTCCGGGGCGGACCTCGAGCTGGCGGAGGCGCTCAAGTGCTGGTCCGGAAAGCTCAGGGACGTCGGGTTGCTGCAGCGGGACCAGGCCGAGCGGCTCGGCTGGTCGGAGGAGAAGTACAGCAAGTTCCTCAACGGCAGGCTGCGGATCACCGCTCCCCGGCAGATGCTGCCCGGCTTCCTCGCGATGGTCGCGGAGAAGCTGGGCGAGCCGTCGGAGGCCGCAGCGCGGGCGGACCTGGAGAAACTGGCGCAGGCCGCTCATGCCGCGCGTCCCCTGGCATGGGTGGCGGATGAGCTGGCGCGGTTGAGGACCGAGATCGCCCAGGTGCGGGACGACCGTGCCGCCGCCGAGGTCCAGCGGCGGCTGGCTGCGGCGGTCGAGGCTCTGGCGCGGACCGAGGCCACGCTGGCGGGACACGGAGAGCAGCTCGCGGAGGACCAGTGGGAGCTGGGGGCGCTGCGGTGGGAGGTGGCCGAGCTTCGGGCGCGGGCGGCGAGTGCCGTCTCCGTCCGGTACCGGGCCGGCCGGGACGTCAACGCGCCGGTCACGTACTACAACGGCCCCGGCAGCGGCCCGGGGCGCCGGATCACGCCCGCCCGGGCGGTCGGCGGCGCTGCCCTGGCGCTGGCGCTCGTGGCGGCCGTGGTGGTGGGCCGACACTGGTACGGCAGCCGGACCGCGGTGGACGACGCAGCGCTCCAGCGCCAGGCGGAGAAGTCCGTCGACCAGCGGACCGTCCCGTTCCAGGTGCTGGTGGACGGCCCGGACCTGCGTCGCCACGGTGTGTGGACCTTCGTGCTGGACCGGCCGCTGACCAGGGCGGAGCAGGCGGGGCTCGCTCGGTTCAAACCGGAGGACCTCGCCCGGGTGCGCGCTTACCTGGAACCGCTGGGAGCCCGGCTGCTGCCCGAGGGCGATCCGCCCAAGGTCTGGGCCGATACCCGGGATCCGGCCCTGAAGGCGATCGAGAAGTGGGAGAAGCAGGGCATGGTGGGGGATGACACCTACCGGCTGCACTTCACCAGCGACCGTTCCTCCTCGGTGACCGTCGAGAACATCGGGATCACCGACGTCTCCTGCAGCCCCAGTCGGGCCGTCAGCTCCGTGCGGGCCCCGTCGGCGGGCCAGAGCGGCGTGCCGAACGTCTTCCTGTCGGCGGCCCTACCGCCCGGCACCCCCGCCGTCGAGCTGGACGACCAAGGGGGCGCCGTCAACACGGACTACTTCGCCCACCACAAGCTCGACCTCGGTCAGGCCACCACGCCCGGGGACATCGCCG
Source organism: Kitasatospora sp. NPDC048194 (assembly GCF_043202455.1). Lineage (NCBI taxonomy): Bacteria > Bacillati > Actinomycetota > Actinomycetes > Kitasatosporales > Streptomycetaceae > Kitasatospora > Kitasatospora sp. NPDC048194. The sequence goes on along the minus strand of NZ_JBIDAK010000049.1, from coordinate 32,163 downwards.
TCCAGGTCGGCGGCATCGCCGGGCAGGTCTGCTCCTGGGCCTTCCAGGTCGACTACCTGACCCCCGAGGGGAAGTTCACCGCGAGGGTGGACGACCGCGGCAAGCCGTTCACGGTCGAGGCCCTGCCGGCCCACCTGGCACAGCGGACCCTGTACGACCTGGGTGGGGCGAGCCACCCCGCCCACTGGGCGGACTGTGCCGCGGAGCCCACCCTGTGCGGCCCGGCCTGATGACCCGGCCGAGCCCGGGCTCGGCGGTTCGGTGGCTCGGTGGACACGGCCGGCCGGGCGAGGGGGTGAGGGGCTGGGCCCGCCCGCAGGATCCGGCGGACGGGCCCAGCCCCTCAGAACGCGCGACCGGTCCTCGCAGGCGCCCTCACCCGTGGGGGTGCAGGACGGTGTACGCGGCCGTGGAGACCGCGACGGCCGTGACGGTGAGTGCGGTCACCGTGCAGCGTGTGCGCAGCTGGTGGTAGCGGGCTTCGTACTGGGCGCGGACGGCGGTGATGTGGCTGCGCAGGTGTTCGAGTTGCCGGCGGGTGTTCTGCAGGTCGGTGTGGATGTAGTGGTGTTCGACCTCGTCGGCCTGGGCGGTGGTGAGCCAGGGCAGCAGGCGGGTGAAGGCGCGGGCGGCCCGGGCGGCCCGCGCCTTCTCGGCCTGCCAGTACAGGTAGCCCTCCATCTGCCGGGTGCCCCGGTCGGCTTCGTCGCCCGCTGCGGCCGCGGCACCGAACGGCAGCAGGCGGCGGGCCCGGGGTCGGGGGTCAACCATCGGTGGAGTGCCCGCGCTCGTCGCTGCTGACGAGGGTGCCGCCCTGGCGGCCGGCGTCCTGCAGTTCGTCGGGGACCTCGGGGTGGTGGAGGTTGAAGGCGGGGGACTCCGAGCGGATCCGGGGCAGGGTCACGAAGTTGTGCCGCGGCGGCGGGCAGGAGGTCGCCCACTCCAGGGAGCGGCCCCAGCCCCACGGGTCGTCCTCGGCCACCTTCTCGCCGTACACGGCGGTCTTCCAGACGTTGTAGAGGAACGGCAGGATCGACAGGCCGAGCACGAAGGACCCGATGGTGGAGACGGTGTTCAGGGTGGTGAAGCCGTCCGCGGCCAGGTAGTCGGCGTAGCGGCGGGGCATGCCCTGGGCGCCGAGCCAGTGTTGCACCAGGAAGGTGGTGTGGAAGCCGATGAACAGCGTCCAGAAGCACATGCGGCCGAGGCGCTCGTCCAGCATCTTGCCGGTCATCTTCGGCCACCAGAAGTGGAAGCCGGCGAACATCGCGAAGACGACGGTGCCGAAGACCACGTAGTGGAAGTGGGCGACGACGAAGTACGAGTCCGAGACGTGGAAGTCGATCGGCGGGGAGGCCAGCAGGATGCCGGTGAGGCCGCCGAAGAGGAAGGTGACGAGGAAGCCGACCGTCCACAGCATCGGTGTCTCGAAGCTCAGCGAGCCCTTCCACATGGTGCCGATCCAGTTGAAGAACTTCACGCCGGTCGGGACCGCGATCAGGAAGGTCATGAACGAGAAGAACGGCAGCAGCACCCGTCCGGTGACGAACATGTGGTGCGCCCACACCGTGACCGAGAGGCCGGCGATGGCGATGGTCGCGGCGATGAGGCCGCTGTAGCCGAACACCGGTTTGCGGGAGAAGACCGGGATGACCTCGGTGATGATGCCGAAGAACGGCAGCGCGATGATGTACACCTCGGGGTGGCCGAAGAACCAGAACAGGTGCTGCCACAGGAGGGGGCCCCCGTTGGCGGGGTCGAACACGTGGGCGCCGAACTTGCGGTCGGCCTCCAGCGCGAGCAGCGCGGCGGCCAGGCAGGGGAAGGCCAGCAGGACCAGCACCGAGGTCAGCAGGACGTTCCAGACGAAGATCGACATCCGGAACATCGTCATGCCCGGAGCGCGCATGCAGATGATCGTGGTGATGAAGTTGACCGCGCCGAGGATGGTGCCGAAGCCGGAGAACGCCAGGCCCATGATCCACATGTCGCCGGACACCCACGGACTGTGGGTGCCGTCCGACAGGGGCGTGTAGGCGAACCAGCCGAAGTCGGCGGCCCCGTTGGGGGTGAGGAAGCCGGACATGGCGATGAGGGAGCCGAACAGGTAGAGCCAGTAGGCGAACATGTTCAGCCGGGGGAAGGCGACGTCCGGCGCGCCGATCTGCAGCGGCATGATCCAGTTCGCGAAGCCGGCGAACAGCGGCGTGGCGAACATGAGCAGCATCGCGGTGCCGTGCATGGTGAACAGCTGGTTGTACTGCTCGGTCGACAGGAGTTGCAGGCCGGGCCGGGCGAGCTCGGCGCGGATCAGCAGCGCCATCAAGCCGGCCGCGAGGAAGAAGCAGAACGACGTGATCAGGTAGAGGCTCCCGATCTTCTTGTGATCGGTCGTCGTCAGCCAGTCCACGATCACCCTGCCGCGCCTGGCCCAGCTCCGCTCGGGGACGGGCGGGCTGGGGGCGGGCGGGACGACGTCGTCGGTGAGGATGGTCATGCGGGCTCCATTCCGAAGCGGACAGCCCCCATCCCTACCAGTAGTCGACCCGACACGCTGCGCGACGCTCGCGCGTGTCGCCCGGGTGATCCGGGCAGCCCGCCGGACCCCGGGCGGGGGAGCGGCCCGGGGGGTGCGCATGCGAACCGCGAACGGCGGCGGGGCCCAGGGCTCTGCGGCCGTTACCGCTGTACGAGGCAGTTCGTTGATGAGGACGATCACTCTTCTGCCCGTGAGTCGGCGATGCTTTGGAGCGCAAGTTGGTGAGGAAGAGATTGCGTGCGCTGCTGGTGCCCGTGGTCGCCGGGGCTGCCATGGCGCTGCCGGTCTCCACGGTCCATGCGGCGGACGGGTACGACCGGTGCCCTGCCGGTTACTACTGCCTGTTCTCGGGCCTGGACGGCACCGGCGACATGATCAGGCTGACGGCGAGCGCGCCGGACCTCGCGGTGCTCGGCATGAACGACCGGGCGAAGTCGGACTGGAACCGGACCGCGTCGACCATCCACCTGTGGTCCGACGCGAACTACACCGGCTGCACGGTGGTCACTTCCAGCGGGCCGACCGGCAAGGGCAACTTCTTCCCGGACTACCGGGACTTCTTCAGCTCGGTGCAGTTCGACGGCCCGGGCGGCCCGAGCTGCGACACCCCGCCCGGCGATCGAGGCGTTCGGCCGCCGGCATCGGTGTCCCGGCCCGAGCGGTGACGGGCAGCGCGTGACCAGGAAGTAGCGGGACGGCCCGCCTCCACGGCGTCGGCCTGCACACCGCCGCGGCGCCCGCCGCCACCCGGACCCGCCCGACCGGGCAGGTGGGGACTGCTCGGTGCGCTGCCGAGGCGCTGGGCCGGCGTGTCGGTGCCACGGTCTATGCTCCCCGGCAACTACGACGTCGGGAAGTGATCATCAAATGTCCTACGAGGAAGACGAGTACGCGTTCATGCCTGCGCTGGGCAAGGCCCTGGCCGATCCGTCCGAGCGCGTGCGGACCCTGGACGGCTGGCGGATCGAGCGGCTCGGTCTGATCCAGGGGGCCGGGGGCGACGGCGCGATCTACGACCCGCTGGGGCCGGAGGCCGGGGGCTTCCCGATGCGGCCCGGTGGTACGCCGGTCTACTCGATCGCCCGGGAGAGCGCACCCGGCAGCCCGGTGGCGGTCCTGGTCCACCCCGGCGACAGCGTCCCGGTCCGGACGCAGGACTGGGGCGACCGCGTGGCGACCCCGTCCGGCGTGGCCGTGGTGCACGCGACCCCCCGCAGGTCCTGGATCGAGCCGGGGATGGGGATCCTCAAGCGCGCCTGGGCCACCCTGCACGCGCGCGCCGCCGAGGACGGCAGCTGGAGGCTGGAGAACCTCCGCGAGATGCTCGAGCGTGCCTCGGTGGACCCGGCGGACTGGCCGGTGGAGCCGGTCGAGGGCGACTTCGCGAACGGCTGGCTGATGATCCCGGACGAGGACGGCACCGGCACCGTGCTGGGCGTCCTGGCCAATCCGGACGGCTCCAACACGACCGAGTGCCTGGACGCCGAGGGCGAGACGGTGGCGATCCTGCTCCTTCTCGAATAGGGGCGAATCGCGCCCGGTCACCCGGGCCCTTCCGGCTCCTCTGAGCGCTCTTCGAGCCGGCATCCCGCTCCACGCCCCGGCCGAGGCCTCCGAAGCGCTGTCCCGCCGCCCGCTGCCCGCCGCCCGGCGGCGGCCCGGCGGCGAGCGGTCCGCCGCCGCCCGCCCCACCGGATGCACCAGGCCGTGCGGAGTGGTCGACTCGAGACGACGGGAAGTCCCGGGGGCCGTCACCGAGAGGAGCCGAGCGATGCCGAAGGTATCCAAGCAGTCCGCGACGAATGTCCAGGAGTTCGGTCCCGTGACCGACCGCCGCGAGGAGATGAACGGCTACACCGTCGAATTCGTCTCCTCCGCGGCGGACGCCGACCTGGACGGGCCGCTGCAGTCGCTGCCCGACGGAAGGTGCCAGTGCCCGCACTGGGGCTACGTCATCGCCGGGCGCATGCGCTTCGCCTTCGCCGACCACGAGGAGGTGTACGAGGCCGGCGACGCGTTCTACCAGCCGCCGGGCCACCGGCCGTACGTCGACGCCGGGACGGAGCTGCTGCAGTTCAGCCCCACCGACGCGCTCGCCCGCACCGAGCAGGCCATCACCGACTGGATGGGCCGCCAACAGGGCGGCACGCCCTAGCCGCCCGTCCGCCGCGTCCTGCCGCCCCGACCTCGGTCCACCCGGGGGTGGCCCGGCGGCCGGGCGATCGGGCGGGCCCGCGGCCCGCGCCTGACCGGCCGGACACTCCCGTACGGGCCGGGCAGGCCGCCTGACGCGCGGTCATCGTGCCGTCTTCCCCCCTGCCCCCTGCCCTCCTGCCCGCCGCCGGCGCCAGGGCGGCTGATGGCCGGATGGACCACGGGTGTCTCCAATGAAAGGATCATCCCCGTCCTGTTCGTCGGCGCACCTGCCAGTCACGCCACGCACACTTCCGGGGGGAACCATGACGACGCGCACCCGCACACTGTCCGCTGCCGCGGCCCTGGCCGGGGCGGCGGTACTGCTGCTCGCCGGATGCAGCAAGGAAGTGCCCGCCCTGAGGTTCGGCTCCGCGCAGCCATCGGGGAACCGGCTCACCGCGCAGCCGCCGTCGGGCCGCTCGCTTCCCCTGGCCCAATGGCCGCACGGCTGCGAGGTGTTGAGCGACGCCGAGATCAAGGCGATCCTTCCGCAAGCCGACGCCATCAAGCGACAGTCGGTCAAGGTCACCATCATCAACTTCAACCCGCTGACCGAGGCGGACCCCGGCACGACGGGCGATGTGCCCGACGCCGGCTGCAAGTTCAGCTTCGGCCTGCCCGACAAGTCCGACAGCACCAGCAACAGCAGCATCAAACTCACCTTCACCGCTGTCGCCGACCCCAAGCTCGTCGCGAAGAACTACGCCGACGACCTGGCCCACGGCCGCGACGACGCGACCAAGTACCACAAGGAGTTCGAGGACCTCGGCACCTCACTGGGCCCGCAGGGCTGCTACGCCGAGGACCTCGCCAGCGGCAACCTGACCTGCCACCAGGGACCGTACGAGTTCGAGGTGAGCGGCTCCTCCACGGCCGGCGGAGTGGGGGAATACCCGAAAGCGGACCGGAACTGGAGCGACAAGGTGCTGCGCCAGGTGGTCCGCACCCTCAGCGCGCGCATGCCGTGACGGCGGCGCCGACTCGGACCGCTCGGCCTTCGGCCGGTCGCCGGCAACGGGCGGCCGGCCGTTCACGGCGCCTGGCCCGGCACGCGCTGCCTCCCCCGCCCCCGAACCCGCTGCCGGCCGGCCGGGGACGCCCCGGACGCGCGCTCAGCCGTCCACCGAGCGCCCGGGCGCGCCCGACGTCAGCCGCCACAACCCGGCCACCTCGTAGTAGACGCCGTTCACCACCTGCAACAGCAGCAGCGTGACCGGCCACAGCAGCGCGCCGAGGCCGGGCACCAGATCCACCGGCAGCACGTAGGCCATGACCACCCGCACGACGGCGTCGAGCAGCATCGCCACACCCCAGATCGCGGTCGACACCCGCCAGATCCGCCGGAAGGCCGGCTCGCGCTCCCACAGCACGTCCCAGGACGTGCCGTCGGAGCGGAACCGCCCCTCCAGGAAGGGGCGGCCGCCGTGGAAGAGCAGCGGACGCCTGGCCCTGATCGAGATCAGGAACCAGAGCCCGGCCACGCCGGTCAGCCAACCGTCCTTCGCCAGCAGGAACCGAGGGCTGCCGCTGACCAGCGCGGCCGCGACGCCCAGCAGCATGGTCCCGGCGACGAAGCCCGCCATGCCCTCCAGGCTGCGGGTGCGCCACCACTGCACCGCCGTGGTGACCGCCGGCAGGAGGGCGCCGGCGAGCAGTGCGACGAAGACACTCGCTCCGGCGGCGCGCAGGCCGTAGTACAACGCGATCGGGACCGCGACGTCCCGGAGGACACCGAGCAGCAGACGCCGCCCGCTCGGTCGCGCCGCAGCCCCGGAGGTCGTCACCATCGGCGCCTTCGTGCGGTCATGACGTCCTCCGGGTCACGAGAAGGGCCAGAGCGGGCGATCCCACCGACACAGCCGTCCGCCCTCGGCCGGGACGACCACGCCGGCGGTGAGCGACTCCACCGCCGAGGTGGCGACCAGACTACGCCGCCGTGTGCCGCTTCCGTACCGGTCTCCCGACCTCCGGACGGGCCTTGCCGCTCAGGCCCGGGCACGGGGCACCTCATCGCAATGAGGTCATCGTGAGGCGCACATGCGGCGGAAGATGCTGCGTTGAAAACGGCGTTCTGCGATACCTTCCTCGACAGGAGGTGTGTGATGTCCGAGATCTTCGCGGCGGTGGACGCGCTGCTGGCCAAGGCCCGGGAGGGCGGTGACCTGCCGGAACCCGCTGAGCGGGAGCGGCTGCGCAAGGCGGCCGGCCTGACCCAGGTCGAGGTGGCCGATGCCCTGAGGACCCGGCGGGAGACGTTCGCGAAGTGGGAGGCCGGCACCGCGCAGCCGCGGTCGCCGAAGCGCGGCGCGTACGCGTTCCTACTCGCGGGCCTGGCCGACATCCACGGCACCCAGGGCCCCGACGGCTGGCTCACCCTCGCCCGCCGGGCCCGCCCCCTGGACACCGGCACCGCGGACGGGGAGTGACGGCCTGATGGACCGCAAGACGTACACCGCCGAACTCGCCGCTCTGCGCCAGCTGCGCACCGAGATCACGGCCGCCGAGAAGCAGGTCGCCGCCGCGCAGAAGGAGCTGGACAAGCTCAACCAGCAGCGCGCACGCCGGGTTGCCGGGCTCGCGGGGTACGAAGGCGCCCAGGCGCCGGCCGTCGCGAAGGCCTCCGGGCTGTCGGTCGGCGACGTGGTGCGGATCGCCCCGCTGCTGGACCCGACCCCGGCCGCCGTCCGCGCCGCCAAGGCCGACGACCGGGCCGCCGCCGCTGCTGCGGCGCCCGCTCCGGCCCCGGAGGCCGCGCCGGCCGAGGAGCCCGCCGCCGCGGTCGCACCGGTGCTGACCCGCCCGGCCCCCGTACCCGAGCAGCCGGCCCCGACCCCGGCTCCGGTCGACGTCGAGGACCACCGGGTCGAGGTCGTCGCCGAGCAGCCCGCGCCGGCCGAGCCCGCCGTTCCCGCCCCGGCGGCCCTGGCTGCGCCGGCGGCCCAGGCGGCCCCGGCGGCCCAGGCGGCCCCGGTCGTCCCGGCCGCTGCCGCGTCACGTCCGGTGGCTGAGGCCGGGCCGCGTGAGCTGCCCAGCCTCCCGGAGGGGCCGGCCGGTGCCCGGTTCGAGGCCGTGACCACCGGCCTGGTCTCCAAACGCCCCAACTTCACGCAGCAGGCCCGCTCGACGGTGTTCCTGGACGCCGCGACCGGCGACCTCGCGGTCCGCGACCGTGTGGTCCGGCTCGACCTCGGCACCCGCACCCCGGGCGAGATCCTGGACGCGGTCCTGCACACCGCGCCCGGTACCGAGCGGATCTACATCACGGCCGGCGCCCCCTGGCACGACGGCGCCGAGCGCTACTCCACCCTCAAGGACGCGGTCGCCGCCTGGCTGAACACGCCCTCGGAGCGGTGGACCACCGCCGTCGGCGCCGGCCGCGACAAGCTCGCCGGGCACTTCGTCCACCAGCGCCAGCCCGTCGGCCGCTACGCGCCCACCACCGCGCCGGACGGGCCGGTGACGGAGATCCGCTCCATGGGGGAGTGGTTCGACCCGGACGGCGCCGACGTCACCACCTGCCGGGACGCGTTCCGGCTGCTGTGGCAGGCGCTGCGCCGGCACTGGGACGACGCCGTGCTGATGGGCTCGCCGTCGCAGACCGGCCGGGACCTGTGGTCGCGCACCATCCCGACCACCGGCGAGTGGGCCGGGGGCTACCCGGTGCTGTCCGAGGAGTTGCGCGGGCTGCTGCACGCGACCGGCGGCCAGGGCCGCACCGAGCTGATCCTGCCCCCGCGCGTGCCGGAGCAACTGCCCGCGCTGGTGGAGTACGACCGCACCTTCGCCTACGCCAAGCACCTGTGGAAGTCCCCGGTGGGCACCCCGCGCCGGATCACCGCGGCCGCGTTCGCGGCGATGACCGAGCAGGAACAGATCAAGGCACTGATGTCCTGTTCGCACTGGAACGTGCGCGTGACCGTCCCGGCCGGCTGGAACCACGTCGGCCTCCTCCCGGCCCCGGTCACCGGTGACCGCGCCTGGGTCTACCCCTCGGAGCCCGGCGCCACCTTCACCACCTGGGCAGGCGGCGCGGAAGTCCACCTGGCGCTGTCCAACCACTTGATGCCGTGGAAGGTCGAGATCCTCGGCGGCCTGCTCTTCGAGGACGGCAAGCCGCTCGACGAGTGGGGCAAGCGCCTCAAGTCGGCCTGGGCGGACCTGACCAACCTCTCCACCCTCCACGGCGACGAGCGCCAGCGCACCGCCGCCTACCTCGCCTCCCGCGCCGTCCGCTCCGTGCTGCTGTTCGGCCTCGGCGGCTTCGCACAGCGCCCGCGCCTGGTCTCCGGCACCACACCCATCGGCGAGGCGCTCCCGGCCGGGGTGGAGATCCTCGGCCAGGACAGCGAGGTGGTCACCTGGCAGCGGCAGGCCGGCTTCTCCCGCGACCCGTACGCCCACCCGGAGTGGGCGGCGTACGTGTGGTCGGGGGCCCGGGCGGCGCTGCTGGACATGAAGTACCGGCAGGGCAAGGAGGTCATCGCCCACGCCGGGGCGCTGCACGCGCGGCCGGGCACGGTCGTGTACTTCGGCACCGACGGCATCGCCCTGACCGAGCGCCAGCCCTGGCCCTACCGGGGCGAGCCGGGCGACTACCTCCTCAAGGGCCACCTCACCGGCCCCGTCGAGCACCCGACCAGCCAGGAGCAGTACCTCAAGCTGCGCGCCCTGGGCCGCGCCGAACTCGCCGAGAAGGGAAGTGACCAGTGAGCCCGGCCGACCCGACCCACCCCAATGAGGCCGCCCGCCTGACCCAGCAACTGCTGGACGAGGGCTACACCAAACGCCAGGTCGCCAAGATCCTCGGCCGCGACGCGAGCCTGGTGTCGCAGTTCTTCACCAAGGGCAAGGGCGCGGCGTTCGTTGCCGCGCTGCGCCAGGTCGTGCGGGCCGTGCGTGGAGGCGAGCGCGACGTCGAGGCGCTCGGAGCCGTGGCCCAGGAGAACGTGGAGCGGCGCCGTACGAGGACCGGGCAGAAGGCGCGGGTGCGGGGTAAGGACGTCGTCGGTGAGGCGGGCGGCTCCATGGCCGGCCGCGCCGGAAAGCAGGCCATCCGCTCCGGCGCCTCCCACCTCGCCCCCGTGGTGCACGAAACCGGCCAGGCCGGCGGCCGCCTCGCCTTCACCGTCCGGATGAAGGCCGACCAGTACACGATGTCGGCCGGCTCCACCGAGGACTCCCCGGGCCTGCGCCGCGGCTTCGTCCCCCGCGCGGACGGCACCGAGGAGCGCACCTACGGCTCCGCCTCCACCGGCGGGTTCGACGCCGCCGAGTGGTCCCAGCGCGTCGCCGACCACCACGGCGACGTCACCGAGGCCATGAAGGCCTGGCTGGTGGAGACCGGCCGCGCCGTCGAGGACGCCGACATCGCCTACCTCGAAGTCCGCGCCTGGGTACCCGAGGAGCACCGATGAACACCGAACGAGTCTCCCAACGCCGCAGCCCTGTCGAGCGGGAAGAGCTGCGCCGTCAGGCCATCGAGCTGGAGGACAGCGGCCACACGGTCAGCCAGATCGCCTGGAACCTGCGCATCTCACCCAGCACCGCCCGCCGGCTCCTCACCACCGCAACCCGCGACCCCCACGCACCGGACCCCGACCGCCCCACCTGGTTCACCGGCCCGGACGAACAACTCGCGCTGCTGCGCCGTGCCGCCCAGGCCCGCGGCGTCGTCCTGGACCTCGCCGTGGCGCCAGGGGAGGAGGACGCGCAGGAGCTGACCGACGAGCTCGCCGACATCCTCCTCGCCGAGGGTGGCTTCACTGCCGACTGGGAGATCACGAAGTTCGGCGACATGGTCGAGCGCCTCATCGACGCCCTCAACCAGTACGCCCAGCCGGACTGACCCGCCCCGCGCTGCCTTCCGCAACGCCCAGTCGACGAAGGAGAAGCCACCGCCGTGGACACCACCACCACCGCCGCCGCCGAGCACGGCGTGCCGGCCGCTCTGCGCGCCCAGGCCGTACCGCAGCTCCCGGCGCAGCCGTCCGCCATCGCCGCGGTGAACCCGTTGCCGCTGCACTGGTTCCAGAAGGACGCGGTGGCGGCGGCGGTGCGCGCGGTGAAGGACGGTGGCCGGGCGACCGTCGTGGCGGCGACCGGTTCGGGCAAGACCCTGATCGCCGCCGGCTGCGCTCGGCGGCTGGCGGCTCGGGGGCGGGTGCTGGTGTTGGTGCCGACGATCGAGTTGCTGGAGCAGACGGCGGAGGCGTGGTCGCTGCGGGGCGGGCGCCGGGGTCTGGCGGTGGCGGCGTGTTCGCGGGAGGAGGCGCTGGAGAGCGCGGAGGCCGGCGGCCGGGTGTGGGCTCAGGTGTCGACGCAGGGCGCTCGGATCGCCGACCTGGTCGCTTCCGCAAGGCGCGGTGAGCCGGTGACCGTGTACGCGACCTACGCCTCGTTGGAGCGGATCGTCCAGGCCCACCAGCAGTTCGGCCTCCCGGCGTGGGACCTGGTCGTGGTCGACGAGGCGCACCGCACGGCCGGCTCCGAGGGCAAGGCGTGGGCGGCGGTCCACGACGACGCCCAGGTGCCCGCCGTGCGCCGGCTGTACTTCACCGCGACACCGCGGATCGCCGACGACCGCCGGGCGAAGGCGGGCCTGGCCGACCTCGCCGACGGTGCCGAGCAGCTGCCCGCGCTGTGCTCGATGGACGATGAGACCATCTACGGCCCGACCGTGTTCACCTGGGCTCTTGGCCAGGGCATCGAGCACGGCTACCTCGCCGACTACCGCGTCCTGGTCCCCGTCGTCACGGACGAGGACCTGCGCGACCTCCTCAACCTGCCCGCCGTCGCCGATCTGCGCTCACAGCGCACCAACGAGGAACTCCTGCGCCTCGCGTTGCAGATCGCCGTGCTGCGCGCGGTCGCGGACCTGGAGCTGCGCCGGGTGATCACGTTCCACTCGCGGGTGGCCGGGGCGCGGGAGTTCGCGGACAGCCTGCCCGCGGCGGCCGCCCTGTTGAAGGACGCGGACCGGCCGGAGCGGATCTGGGCGAAGGCCGTCGCCGGCACCGACCGGCTGCGCGAGCGGCGGGCCGCGTTCGCGGAGTTCAAGGCCCACACCGGCGAGGATGGCGAGGAATGCGGGATCCTGTGCAACAGCCGGCTGTTGACGGAGGGCATCGACATCGCCGCCGTCGACGCGATCTGCTTCGCCGACCCCAAGTCGAGCGTGATCGACATCGTCCAGGCCGTCGGCCGGGCGCTGCGCCAGTCCTACCGGCAGGGCAAGGTCTCCTGGGTCATCATCCCGGTCTACCTCCCCTCGCCGGAGGTCGGTGATGACGGCACGGCGGCCGCGGACCCGGCGGAGGTCCGCGAGGCCGGGGCGGCGGTGCGGGCGGAGGCCGACGCCGCGATCGAGGCCAGCTCGTTCCGGACGATCTGGCGGGTCCTGCGGGCGCTGGCCGCGCACGACGCCCGGGTGGTCGGCCGGATCACCGAACTGCGCGGCACCCGCTCCCAGCCCACCGCACACACCACCGCACCGGTCTCGCCCGCCGAAGGCGAGACCGGTGCGGCGAAGGGCGAGCAGCAGCCGACGGCGCCGGTGGTGGAGTCGCCGATGGAATGGTTGCGCATCGACGCCCGCCGCCACGTCGGCGCGATTCTCCAGACGGTGAAGCTGCGGGCGTTCAGCCCGCGGGCGACGGAGTGGCAGCGCATGTACGCCGTCGCCGCCCGGTTCCACCTGGAGCACGGCCACCTCGACCCCACCGACAAGCAGACGCACGGCGACCTGATCTCCTGGCTCGACCGCCAGCGGCACCTGAACGGCCGGCACCTCCTCGACCCGGCCCGGATCAACGAACTGGACGCGCTCGGCATGATCTGGTCCAAGCACGCGAATGCCTGGGAGCGCGGCTACGCCTACGCCCGGGCCTGGGCCACCCGGCACGGCCACCTGGCGATCCCTGCCACCGAGAAGCTGGACAGCTATGCGGTCGGCGCGTGGATGCGCCGCCAGCGCAAGGCCGAGGCCCTCACGCCTCAGCAGGTCGCCAAGCTCGACGCGCTGGACGAGCTGTGGCGCCTGGAGCCGGACTGGAACCGCTCCTACCGGCGCCTGCTCGCCTACCTCGCCGCCGGCGGCACCCTCACCGGCCCCGCGAACCGCACCGGCCTCGGCGACGACCCGGCCTTCCGCCCCGGCACCTGGCTGCGCAAGCAGGCCAGGGCCCGCACTGACGGCAAGCTGACCGACCAGCAGACCGCGCTCCTGGACGCGCTCACCCGGCACGCCGAGACCGTCACCGGCTGACCCGCCCCGCACCGATCCCGCCGTCCCGGCTCGCCGGGCGCCGGCGGCGGCCCGGCGGGGTCCGGCACGCCGGCCTGCACCGGGGGCGGGATGAGCCGGTGGAAGCACAGCTCGCCCTTCGCCGAGTTGCTCCTCCTCCAGTCCACCGACCACCCGTGCCGCCGGGCCAACTGCTCGACCCGGACGGGCGCCAGGCTGGGTAGTTCGGGCGCCACAGGTAGGTACGACCCGGCCCGGCGCACGCCGCCGGGCGGCAGCCTCGACGGCTCCCAGCCGCTGTTCTTCTCCGCGGAGGCGAAACGCTTCCGCGGAGCCTCCGGTGTACTGCTCCCAGTCCTCGGGCCTGCCGTGCCACTCGACGCGCAGACGCCGCCAGGAGATCGCGGCCGTCGCTATCCCGCCCACGGCCTCGACGAACTCGCCGGCATCGCCGCCACCCGTGGCGCCGCCGGCTGCCGTCTTCTCGATGGCCACCACATCTCCAGGCAGGTTCTGCCGCACGTGACACGCCCGGAACGCGACAACGCCGTCGACACCGCCGCGCGCCTGGGACGATGCCCGCCGGGCCTGCCTGACCGCCAGCGGACAGTGCCGGGCGCAGACCGCCGTCAGACCCCGTCCAAGCCGGAAGGCGGAGGCAGGTTGAGGTTGAGAAGGACCGCTGAAGCCGGGGCCCGCCCCCTGGTCGTCATCGGCGGAGGAGCCGCAGGACTCAGTCTCGCCAATTGGCTGGTCGGACACGGACACGGGCACGGACACGGGGGAGACCGGCCCGGCCCCTGGCTCGACCTGACCGTCGTCGAGACCCCCGAGGGTCCGCTGCGCCCGCCACCGCGGACCTGGTGCTTCTGGGACGACCGCCCGGGGGAGTACGAGCAGGCTGTCACCGCGCAGTGGTCCCGGCTGCGGATCACCGGCCCCGACGGGAACGCCGTCGAGGCGGAACCCGCCCCACTGCGCTACCGAATGCTGCGCTCCACCGCGTTCGAGGAACTGGTCCACGACCGCCTCGATGCCCACCCCGGCGCCAGGATCGTGCGCGCCACCGTACAACGGGTGCAGACCCGGCCGGACGGACGCCCGGGCGCCCGCGTGGTCGCCACCGACCCCGCCGGACGCCCGCTCACCCTCGACGCCCGGTACGTCTTCGACTCCAGGCCGCCCGTGCGGCCGCCGCTGGCCCGGACCACCCTCCTGCAACACTTCCGCGGCTGGTTCGTGCACACCGACCGCCCGCGCTTCGACCCCTCGACCGCCCACCTGATGGACTTCCGCCTCCCGCAGCCCGCACACGGCCTCGCCTTCGGCTACGTCCTTCCCCTGGCCCCCGACCGCGCCCTCGTGGAGTACACCGAGTTCTCCCGACGTCCCCTGACCACCGCCGACTACGAGCGCGCGCTGCACGACTACACCCACCGCATCCTCGGCCTGGGCCCGTTCACGGTGGCGGAGGCCGAACAGGGCGTCATCCCCATGACGGACGGCCGCTTCCCCCGCCGTGCCGGGCCCGCACACGTACGCATCGGCACCGCCGGCGGCGCCACCCGCCCAGCCACGGGCTACACCTTCGCCGCCATCCAGCGGCAGAGCCGGGCCATCGCCGCGGCCCTCGCCCGGCCACCGACACCCGGCCGCACCGCACCCGCGCCCGCACCCCACCGCCGACGGGCCCTGGCCATGGACGCCGTCCTGCTGCGCGCCCTGGACACCGGCCGGATCGACGGCCCCCGCTTCTTCACCGACCTGTTCCGCCGCACCCCCGCCGAACAGGTCCTGCGCTTCCTCGACGGCAGGAGCACCCCCGCCGAGGAACTGCGCATCGGCCTGCGCTGCCCCGTCGGCCCGATGCTGCGCTGCGCCGCCGAACTCCCCCTGCTGCCTCGCCGGGCCCTGGCCGGCAGCGGACCGGAACACGCCCCGAACTCCTCCGAGGAGCTCCGATGACGCCGCTCCTGCACGACCGCGACCTCGTGCGTGCCTTCGACCACGCCGCACCGGCCTACGACCTGCTGACCGCTCTCAACCCCGGCCACCTCGCCGCCCTGCGCCGCTCGGCCCGCCGCCTGCGCTTGTCCGACGGCGGGGTCGGCCTGCACGTGCTGGACCTCGGCTGCGGCACGGGGGCCTCTACCCGGGCGCTGATCGAGGCCGCGCCGCACGCCCGGATCACCGCCGTCGACGCCTCCGCCGGCATGCTGGCGCGGGCGGCCGCGAAGTCCTGGCCGCGGAACGTGACCTTCCTTCACCGCACCGCCGAACACCTGGTGGAGACCGGCACCGAAACCGCGGCCACGCCCGGCGCCGGGCAGCGCTACGACGCGGTGTTCGCGGCGTACCTGTTCCGCAACACCACCGACCCCGACGCCGTCCTCGCCGGCGTGCACGCCCTGTTGCGCCCGGGCGGGCGCCTGGCCGTCCACGAGTACAGCCTCAGCGGCTCGGCGGCGCACCGGATGCTGTGGAACGCCGTCTGCCGCACGGTCATCGAACCCGCCGGAGCACTCACCGGCGACCGCGCCCTCTACCGCCACCTGCGCCGCAGCGTCCTGGACTTCGACACCGCACCGGACTTCGCCGCCCGCCTGGCACGGGCGGGATTCGCACCGGTGCGCACCCTGCCGGCGGCCGGATGGCAGACCGGCATCGTCCACACCTTCCTGGCCGCGCGCCCCCGCCCGGCCGCCGCCCCGCCCGGGGCCGCCGCGACGCGGCCGGGCCCCGCCGACCCGCAGGCGCACGCGTGAAGAACACGACACCCGCCGCCCGGCGCGGCCGCGACCGCCGGGCCGAAACGGTGCCGGCCGCACCGGGCCACGCCCGCTTCCCCGGAGCCGAACCGCCCCGGGTCGCCGTCGTCGGTGGCGGCATCGCCGGCCTTGCCGCCGCCACCGCACTCGCCGAACGCGGCATCGCGGTGACCCTCCACGAACGGGAGCCGGTCCTGGGCGGGCGGGTCGCCGGCTGGTCCACCCGCCTCGCCGACGGCTCGGCGGCCACCATGAGCCGCGGCTTCCACGCCTTCTTCCGCCAGTACTACAACCTGCGCGGCCTGCTGCGGCGTACCGACCCGGGGCTCACCCGGCTGGCCGCCCTGCCCGACTACCCACTGCGCCACCGCTCGGGACTGACCGACAGCTTCGCCCGGGTACCGCGCACCCCTCCGCTCAGCGCAGCCGGCTTCGTCCTGCTCAGCCCCACCTTCGGGCTGCGTGACCTGGCCGCCCTGGACACACGGGCGGCCCTGCCGCTGCTCGACGTCCGCGTACCCGAGGTGTTCGAACGGTACGACGGCACCAGCGCCCACGAATTCCTGAACAGGATCAACTTCCCCCGCGCTGCCCACCACCTCGCTTTCGAAGTGTTCTCCCGCAGCTTCTTCACCGACCCGCGCCGGCTGTCCGCCGCCGAACTGCTGCTGATGTTCCACATCTACTTCCTCGGATCTTCCGAAGGACTGCTGTTCGACGTCCCGACCGAGCCCTACCCGCAGGCCCTGTGGCAGCCCCTCGCCGACTACCTGGGCGCGCTCGGCGTCGATCTGCGCACCGCCTCCCCCGTCGACCGGGTCCGGCCGCTGGCCGACGGCGACATCGAGGTGGTGACCCCGGCCCGGGGGGCCGAGCGCCACCAGGCCGTCGTCCTGGCCCTCGATGCCGGCGGCCTACGGCGCCTGGTCGCCGCCTCGGAGCACCTGGGCCACCCGCGGTGGCGCGCCGACATCGCCGCCCTGCGCACCGCGCCGCCGTTCCTGGTCTCCCGGCTCTGGCTGGACCGCCCGCTCGCTGCGCACCGTCCCGGCTTCCTCGGCACCAGCGGCTACGACGGGCTGGACAACATCAGCGTCCTCGACCGCTGGGAGGGGGAAGCGGCCCGGTGGGCCGCCCGCACCGGCGGATCGGTGGTCGAACTGCACGCCTACGCCGTGGACGAGGACGCCGACCGCGAAGGCGCCCAGGAACGCATGACGGCCCGGCTGCACGAGGTCTACCCGGAGACCCGCGGCGCCCGCACCGTGGACGTGCGCCACGAATGGCGCGGCGACTGCCCGGCGTTCCCGGTCGGCGGATGGCCGCGCCGCCCGGGCGTCATCACCCCGCACCCCACCGTCGTCCTCGCCGGGGACCTGATCCGCACCGACCTGCCCGTCGCCCTGATGGAACGCGCCGCCACCACCGGCTTCCAGGCCGCCAACGCCCTGCTCGCCCGTTGGGGCGTGGCCGGCCAGACCCTGTGGTCCGTCCCCCGGGCCGGGCGCTGCCGCCCGCTGCGAGCCCTGGCCCGCCGGGCGGCCCGCTGACCGGAGGCCGGCGGGCCGCCCGGGCGCTCATCCGGGGAAGCGGCCGGTGCTGCGCAGGGCCCAGCGGCGCTCGGCATAGGCCAGGTCGTCGCGCCACAACCGCCCGGCCGTACGGCGCACCACCGGCCGCAGGACCGGAGCGAGCGCCCGGGCCACGGCGAAGCCGCGCCGTCCGGACGAGGCGACCACCGCCTCCACGACCGCCGAACGCGGGGCGGGGGAGAAGGGGGCGGTGAGCGCGGTGACATGGGTCTCCACCACCGAGCCGGCTCCCTCGCCCTCGGCGATGCGCATCACGACGGTCCGCGGCCCGGGCGCGGTGAACACCGCACGCACCGGTACGACCAGCCGTCCCGCCACCCGGAACGACACGTCGACGACGAACCCGTCCTGCCCGGCCCCGGCGCCGTCCGGCACCTCCACCACCCTGAGGTCCGCGAACGCGTAGGGATGCAGCCAGGAGCCGTGCCACGGGTCGAGCCGATTGGCCACCACGTCCTCGGGCTCGCACCGGCCCACCGCGGTGTACACCGCGGTGACGGCCCCCTTCGGGGCGGGGCGCCGCGGCACCGCCGGCTGCTGCCAGGGCTCCTCGCCGCCGACGGCGTCCAGCCGCACCCAGGCCAGCACCCCGTCCTCGTAGACCGGGTAGCGCTTCCACCCGGCGGTCCGACCGCCGTCGAGCACCAGACCGTGCCAGTGGCACACCAGTGTGCCGCCCACCACCCGGCCGTCCCTGAGCGGTGCGCCCAGGTGCGGACAGATCCCCGACCCGGCCCGCAGCGTCCCGCCGCCGTCCCGCCAGAGCACCACCTCCGTCCCGCCCACCAGGCGTCCGCACGGGCGGCCGCGGGAGGCGATGCTCCCGGCCGCGCCGACCACGTACCAGTTCCCGAACGGCCGGGACGCCGCCCGTTCCAGGGCCGAGGCGATCAGTGCCGGCTTCGCCGCCTGCCACGACGGCTCCTGCCGCGCCCAGGCGGGGCCCCGGCGCAGCCGCAGCGGCGAGGTCCACTGCCGCCCGGGCCACGCGCTCACCGCCCTGCCCTCCGGCCGCCCGGGCCCGCCGAACGGCAGGGCGGCGGGTCGGCGGGCAGGTCGCCCCGCACAGCCGCCCGCCCCCGGGCGGCCAGCACGCGCGCCAGCCCCGCCGCCGCGACTGCGGCGCGCCGGCGCACCGGCACCGCCGAACGCCGGTGCAGCACCGCGTACCCGTCCCCGGCGATCGCGTCCAAGATGCCGCCGTAGAGCACGAAGGCGGTCCGGATGCAGGGCCGGACCCTGGGATCCAGCATCGCGATGCCCGGCTCCGCGTCCCGGTAGACGCCGCGGGCCACCCCGGCGGCGGCGACCAGGGCCGTCCGGATGCGGGCGTCGTCACGGCCGGTGCGCCGGCTCCACTCCAGCAGCGGCCGGTCCACCCCGTGGGCCGCGAGCAGGTCGCCGGGCAGGTAGACCCGGCCGCGGTCCAGGTCCTCACCCACGTCGCGCAGGAAGTTGGTCAGCTGGAACGCCACTCCGAGGGCCGCCGCGTACGGCTCGGCCTCGGCCCGGCCCGTCACCGTCCCGAGCACGGGCAGCATCTGCAGGCCGATCACCGCCGCCGAACCGTGCATGTAGCGGTAGAGGTCCTGGTAGGTCGGGTAGTCGGTGACGGTGAGGTCGGCGCGCATCGAGGCCAGGAAGTCGGTGAACAACTCCGGGTCGATGCCGTACCGGCCGGCGGTGTCCGCGACCGCCCGCACCACCGGCTGGTCCGCGCCGCCGCCCCGCAGGCCCGCGGCCAGGTCCTCCTCCAGCAGCCCCAGCCGGCGGTCCCGCTCGACGGGCGTCTCCTGCCGGTCCAGCCCGTCGACGATCTCGTCCGCCCAGCGCGCGAAGCCGTACAGGGCGTGGACGGCGCACCGGCACTCCACCGGCAGCAGCCGAGCGGCCAGGAAGTAGGTGCGCCCGTGCCGGGCGTTGAGGTCGCGACAGGCGGTGTACGCCGCCCGCAGGGCCGGCGCCGTCACGCCCGCGGCGTCCAGTTCACGGGCCGTCATGCGCCGCCCCGCCGACCGGGAAGGGCCGCGGGCGCTGGTACGCGGCGGCCCGGGCGCGGCGTGCCGATGAGGCGGGCGGCGGCGAGCTTCCCGCTGATCAGCACCGTGGGAACGCCGACGCCCGGGGTGGTGCCGCAGCCGGCCACCACCGCGTTCTCCAGCCCCCGCACCAGGTTGCGCGGCCGGAACGGACCGGTCTGGGTGAAGGTGTGGGCCACGGAGAAGGGTGTGCCCGCCGCGTACCCCAGGGCCGTCCAGTCGGCCGGAGTCACCAGGCACTCCTCCTCGACGGCCCCGGCGATGCCGGTGAGACCGCGCTGCTCCAGGGTGTCCAGCAGGTGGAGGCGGTAGCCCGGCGCCAGGTCGTTCCAGGCCGCGGCGTCCGGGCCGACGACGGTGTTGGGCGCCGGCGCCAGGACGTAGTGGGTGTGCCGGCCGGCCGGGGCGAGCGACGGATCGGTGACCGTCGCCCGGGTGATCAGGAGCGAGGGGTCCGTCATCAGCTCCCCGGTACGTGTCAGTTCGTCGAAGGTCCGTTCCCAGGCATGGCCGAACGACAGGGTGTGGTGCGCCAGTTGGGGCCAGGTGCGGTCAGTGCCCAGGTGGAGGACGACCGCCGACGGCGAGAACCGCAACGGCGTCCAACGGCGCGGCGCCCGTCCCAGCAGCCGGT
Source organism: Kitasatospora sp. NPDC048194 (assembly GCF_043202455.1). Lineage (NCBI taxonomy): Bacteria > Bacillati > Actinomycetota > Actinomycetes > Kitasatosporales > Streptomycetaceae > Kitasatospora > Kitasatospora sp. NPDC048194. Next base: position 12,153 of record NZ_JBIDAK010000049.1, on the reverse strand, counting down.
ACGTCGCGGACAGGTCGGGCGTGAGCACGACCGCGTCGCACGGGATGCGCTCGCGGTCCGTGACGACGGCCGTCACCCGCTGCCCCGACCGCTCCAGACGCACGACCGTGCTCCCGTACCGGAACCCGGCACCAGCCGCCGCGACGGCCCCCGCCATCGCCCGGGCAAGGGCGTGCATGCCGCCGCGCGGGAACCACACCCCGGCCACGGTGTCCATGTAGGCGATGACCGCGTAGGCGGCCAGCGCTCGGCCCGGAGCCACCCCGGCGTAAAGGGACTGGAAGGAGAACACCCGGCGCAGCCGCTCGTCGCGCAGATGGCGTCCGATCCGCGGGGCGAGCCGGCCGAATCCGCCCAGCGCCGCCAGGCGGGCCAGGTCCGGGTTGAGCAGCTGCCAGGGAGAGTCGAAGTTGGTGTCGATGAAGCGCCGCATCTGCGCGTGGTAGAGCCGGGTGAGCCAGTGGCGCAGCTCCCGGTAGCCCGCCGCCTCCCGCGGCCCGGCGAAGCGCTCCACCTCGGCCTCCATCGCCTGCGCGTCCGTGTGCACGTCCAATGCGCTGCCGTCCGCGAAGCGGGCTCGGTAAGCCGGGCGCAGCGGCAGCAGGTCGACGTGCTCGCGCAGCGAGGTGCCGACGGCCCGGAACGCCTCGTCGGCCAGGTGCGGCATGGTCAGCACGGTGGGGCCGGTGTCGAAGTGGTAGCCGCCGCGGCGGATGCGCCCCGCCCGGCCGCCGGGCACGTCCCCCCGCTCGACCACGGTGACGCGCCGTCCCGCACCGATCAGGTGACAGGCTGCCGACAGCCCGGCCAGGCCGGCTCCCACGACGACGACGTGATCGGCCGCCGGCGCGGCGCGGCTCACGGGCCGCCCTCTTCACCGCGGAGCGGACCACGCGCCAGTCCCGCCGCCGCCCTCAGCAGGTCCGCCAGCCGTTCGGCGCCCGGAGCCTGTGGCCGGGCTCTCTCCAAGTGCTCCAGGCTGCGCTCGGACAGGCGCTCGATCCTGGCCTGGACCGCCGCCCGGGCCCCGGTGGAGACCAGGACCCGCCGGACCTCTGCCAGGCCGCCGTCGTCCAGGTCCGGATCGCCCAGGCAGCGCCCGAGCACATCCAAGGACGCGCTGTCACGGCGAGCGACGGCCCGGGCGTGCGCCACCGCGACGAGGAACGTGGGTTTGCCCGCTCGCACGTCGTCACCGCAGGGCTTGCCGGTGTCCGCCGGATCCCCGAAGAGCCCGTCGAGGTCGTCCCTGAGCTGGAAGGCGATGCCCGCACAACGGCCCGCCCGGCGCAGGGCCCCCGTCTGCTGCCGGTCGGCACCGGCCAGCGCGGCACCCAGGTGGATGGGCCGTTCCACCGAGTACATCGCACTCTTCAGGCACGCGGTCCGCACCGCCCGCCCCGGCGAACGGGAGCGGGTCACCTGGCCATGGAAGTCCATGTACTGACCGGCCACCAGCTCCAGCCGAAGGTTCGACCAGATGTCCCGCACCTGCTCGCGCCGGTGCGGGCGCACCTGCGCCAGCGCCGTGAAGACGAGATCGTCGGCCCACACGAGAGCCAGATCCCCGGCCAGGACACCCGAGCAGGCCCCCAGGTCCGCCGCCGGCCGGGCACCGGCACCAGGTGCGTACTGCGCGGCCACGTCCGCGTGGAGGGCCTGCCCGCCGCGGCGCCTGTCGGAGCCGTCCATGACGTCGTCCTGAACGAGCGCGCAGGTCTGCAACAGCTCCACCGCGGCGGCAGTGGTCAGGGCCGCGCCGCCCGGCACGTCCCCGGAGCGGCAAGCACGCATCGCCCACCAGAGGAACTGCGCCCGGGTTCGCTTGCCACCGCGCCGGGTGAACGCCGCCACCCGGCGCGCGATGTCGGCGGCGAACGTCCCGTCGATGGCAGCAGCTCGAACGACCCACCGGTCGAAGTGCTCGTCGAGCACCCGGCCGACCGCGCCCGGCACGTCGGGGTCCACCCCCTCCACCGCGAACAGGGGCCTCGCAGCGGGTGCCGGCCGGGGGAGCGGACAGGACATCGGGCTCGCTTTCCACATCACGTTCCGGGGGCCGTGCGCATGCGGGCCCGGGCCGCCGCGTGACCACGACGCCAACGGGCCCTGTCCCCCCTATCCCGGATCCCGGCGCGCCAGTCGTCCGCGATGCATGATTCATCCGCTTGGTGCCCCGAAGGCCCTCTCTTGGCACATTCGCCGCCCCGCCGCAGCCCGCCCCCGACAGTTGCGCGGTGAAGGCGGCCCGGGCCGCGCAGCCGCATCGCATTTGTGTCGGGCGCGGCGCCCCGGCCATGATGTGCCCTCTTGCGAACGAAGGAACGAAACGAACATGAACGTCCAGGTGGAGTACGACGCAGCACCTGAGGAGCTCGCCACCGCGGTGAGAGCCAACGTCCCCGCACCGGCAGTGCGCTGGGCGGTCGCCGGTGCCTGGTTGCTGCTCGCTCTGCTCTGCCTGGCGGCGGGCGGTGTCCTCTTCGCGGTCGCCGCGCTCATCGCCTGCCTGATCCAGGTCCAGAACATCACCGTGGTCGCCAAGAAGGCCGCTTCCCGTGCCGCCCAGCGCCAGGCGGGTCCCACGTCGGTCGTGATGACCGATCAGGAGGCTGTCATCCGGACGGCGTCCGGGGAGCTGAGGTTCCCGTGGGTGTCGGTCACCCGAGCCACCGACACCCCCCTGGCCTGGTCGGTCCTGGTGAAGAGGCCGGGCGGAGCGCCCGTGGCCGCGACCATCCTCAAAGCGGCCTTCACCGACGCCCAGGCCGCCGACGTCTCGGCCGCGCTCACACGGCTGACCAAGGCCAAGGTCAAGGTCCGCAGGTCGAAGGCCGCCGGCGTCGCGCCCGAAGCCCTGGCCCGGTAGCAGGGGCCGGCCTCGCCGTCTCCGCCACTGCGCTGGACGGGCGGCCCGCGGGCAGACCCGAGCAGCCGGGCGGAGGGTGGGTGCCTGCCGCCCGGCCGACCGGTCAGACGACGGTCAGGACGATCTTGCCGGTGGTGCGGCCCCGCTCGCCGAGTTCGTGGGCCTTCGCCGCCTGGCCGAGCGGAAGGACGGTCTCGACCACGGGCCGCAGTGCGCCCCGGTCGGCCAGGGCGGTCAGCTCGCGCAGGCCCAGGTGGTCGGGTTCCACGAGGACCCAGTCGGCCCGTACGCCGTCGCGGGCGGCGGGCACGTCGTCCGGGCCGGGCAGGGTGATCAGCCGGCCGCCGGGCCGCAGGACCGCCAGGGAGCGCTCGGCGATCTCGCCGCCGAGCCCGTCGAGCACCACGTCCACGTCGGACACGGCGTCCTCGAACCGCACCGCCCGGTAGTCGACGACCTGGTCCGCACCCAGTTCGCGCAGCAGCCCGTGCTTGCCCGCGCTGGCCGTGCCGATGACGTGGGCGCCGCGGGCCTTGGCGATCTGGACGGCCAGGTGGCCGACCCCGCCGGCCGCGGCGTGCACCAGCACCCGTTCACCGGGGCGCACGTCCGCCGCGTCGACCAGGGCCTGCCAGGCGGTCAGTCCGGCCAGCGGCAGGGCCGCCGCCTCCACGTGCGTCAGGTTCGTCGGCTTCGGGGCGAGGTGCCTGGCCGGTGCCACCACGTACTCCGCGTACGCGCCCGCCTGGCGGGGGAACAGCGGCATCCCGTAGACCTCGTCGCCGGGGCGGTGGACGCCCACCCCCGGGCCGACCGCCGCCACGGTGCCGGACACGTCCCAGCCGACCGCCGGTACGTCGCCCCACTCGATCAGGCCCCCGCTCGCCCGGGTCTTCCAGTCCACCGGGTTCACCCCGGCCGCGTGCACCCGCACCAGGACCTCGTTCAGCCCGGGCTCGGGCCGCGCCAGCTCCCGCTCGACCAGCTGCTCGGGTCCGCCCCACTGCTCCACCACCACTGCACGCATGTCCGTACGCCTCGTTCTCCCCGGTCCGGCCGGACCGGTCGATTCGCTTCACCGCCGGGGTCCCCGGCACGACGGGGTCAACCCTCCGGCATCCGGGGCGTCCATGGTGTTGGCCGTCCGGCCACTATGTGACAGGATCTGGCCATGGGACGGATCCGGGACGAAGCACCGCAGAACACCTCGCACCGGGCGGCGGCGGTGCCCGGGCCGCACCGGATCGCCGTGCTGGCCCTGCCCGGGGTCCCGCCGTTCGAACTCGGCATCCCCTCGCGCGTCTTCGGCAGCGCCCAGGACGCCGAGGGCCGCCCGCTCTACGAGGTCACGGTCTGCACCGCCGACGGAAGCGCCGTCCTCAGCGACGCCGGCTTCACCGTGCAGCCGGCCGCCGGCCCGGAAGCCCTGGCCGCGGCCGACACCGTGGTCGTCCCGCCCACCCACGCGATGCCGGAGCTGGGGCGCGGCGGTCCGCTGCCGCCCGAGGTCACCGCGGCCGTCGCCCGCATCCGCCCCGGCACCCGGCTGGTGTCCATCTGCTCCGGCTCCTACGTGCTCGCCGCGGCCGGGCTGCTCGACGGGCGACCCGCGACCACCCACTGGAACCTCGCCCCCGAGTTTCGCCGCGCCTACCCGGCGGTCAGGGTCGACGAGGAGGTGCTCTTCGTCGACGACGGCGACGTGCTCACCTCCGCGGGGGTGGCCGCTGGCGTCGACCTGTGCCTGCACATCATCCGCCGCGACCACGGCGCGGCCGTCGCCAACCGGACCGCCCGGATGTGCGTGGTACCGCCGTGGCGGGACGGCGGGCAGGCCCAGTACATCGACCGTCCGGTCCCCGACCCCGCCATCGCCGACACGAGCGCCACCCGGGCCTGGGCCCTCGACCATCTCGGCGAACCGCTGCCCCTCGGCCGGCTCGCCGAGCACGCCCGGATGAGCCTGCGCTCCTTCACCCGGCGCTTTCGCGACGAGGTCGGCATGACCCCGGTCCAGTGGCTCACCGCTCAGCGGCTCGAACTGGCCAAACAGCTCCTGGAGACCACGGACCTCTCCATCGACCTGGTCGCCCACCGGGCCGGCTTCGGCACCGCGAACTCCCTGCGCGCCCACATGCGGGCGGCGCTCGGCGTCTCACCCGCCTCCTACCGCCGCACCTTCGGCACGGACGACCGGGCGGAGGACCGGAGGGAGGACCGGGCGGACGGCCGGGTGGCGGGGCTGCGGTGACCGGCAGCCCAGCCGCCCCGGTCGGCGGGCTCCGCCCGGGGGTGCCTCTCGGTCGTCCGTCAAGGCTGCGGGGGTCATGCGGCCATGGTTTCGCAGCTGCGGCATCACGCGGACGGTGCGGTCGATCGGGCCTGCGCTCGGGACGCCCTCGGCGGCCGCCGCCGGCCCGGCGTCACCCTTCGACCAGGAGCGGCCCGTCGAGTCGGTCTTCGGTGGGGGTGCGGATGGCCAGGATGGCCATGTCGTCGTGGCCGTCGCTGGGGTGGTTGTCGGCGAGGGTGCGGACGAGGTCGTCCAGGGGCTGGTGGGCGTGGGCGGCGGCGAGGTCGGCAAGGGCTGCGAGGCGGTCGTCGATGGCGTGATCGGGGTGTTCGACGAGGCCGTCGGTGAAGAGCAGGACGGTGGTGCCACCGGGCAGGAGGTGGGTGTGGTCGGGGCGACGGATGTCGGGGTCGACGCCGAGAGGGATGCCAGGTTCGGCGTGCAGGTACCGGGCGGGTCCGTCGGGCGTGAGGATGAGCGGGGGGAGGTGGCCGGCGGTGGTCCAGTGGAGGGTCCAGCCGTCGGCGGCGGGTTCGATCCGGGCCAGCAGCGCGGTGGTGACGGGCAGGTCGGTGATGGCCTGGACGGTGTGGTCGAGCTGGGTCAGCACCGCGCTGGGCGGCGTCTTGCGGATGTAGAGCAGGGCGCGGAGCATGTTGCGGGTCTGGGCCATGGCGGCGGCAGCCTGCAGGTCGTGGCCGACGACGTCGCCGATGACGGCCGCGCAGGCGTGGTCGGGCAGGACGGCGGCGTCGTACCAGTCGCCGCCGACGCTCGCCGGTTCGGCGGCGGTGCGGTAGATCGCGGCGCCGGAGAACGGGGTGAGGTCCGGCAGGGTGGGCAGCAGCAGGCGCTGGAACTGTTCGGCGCTGTCGCGCATGTAGCTGAACAGGCGGGCGTTCTCGATGGCGATGCCGGCGGCTCCGGCGAGGGCGCGTACGACCTCTTCGTCGTCCTGGTCGAACGGCCGGCCGTCATGGCGTTCGGAGAGGTAGAGGTCGCCGTAGATTTCGCCGCGGACGCTGACCGCCACGCCGAGCAGGGCGCGCATGGGCGGATGGCCGGGCGGGAATCCGACCGAGGCCGGGTGGGAGGGGATGTCGTCCACCCGCAGCGGCTCGGGGTGGTGGATCAGGTGCCCGAGGACGCCGCAGCCGTGGGGGAAGTCGATCCCGGCGAGGGCCCCGCGTTCGTCGTCGGTCAGGCCGGCGGTGACGAACTGCTCCAGGTGGTCGCCAGAGGGTGCGAGCACGCCGAGCGCGCCGTAGCGCGCGTCGGCCAAGTCCATGGCGGTCGTGACGATACGGTGCAGCACCGTCGGCAGGTCCAGCTCGCTGCCGATGGCCAGCACCGCCGACAGCAGCCCCTGCAGCCGGTCCTTCGCCCTGGCCAGAGCACGCAACTGCTGAGCGATGCCCTCCGACTGATCGTCCAGGAACAGCCGGAGATCCGGCCTGTCCTCACCAGGTGACGTGCCTGGATGATCCGCATCACGATTCACGCGTCGCCTCGTTCATCACCGCCAACGCTAAACACGGCACCGTCACCAGGGCGGGAGCACACGCCCAGCAGGCGTCACCGATCGCGGGAGCCGGACGCGAGCGCCAACCGCTCGGTGTCCCATGACGCCGATTCCGGCGGCCGAGCCGCCCCACCGGCAGGCGTTCCCGGATCACCAAGCGATCCCTTGGGGCTGACGGCTGTACCGCTGCCACAGGCAGTGACGTCCGGTCAGCTGGGCAGTTGGAACAGGCTACGCAATGCCAGGTCGGCCACTTGGTGCAGCTGGTCGCGAGTGCAGCCGCTCGCCGCCTGTACGGCGATGCCGTCGGTGACGGTGTACACCAGCCGGGCGAGGACGCGCGGATCGGTGTCTGCCGGGAGGTCGGCTGCCTGCTCGAAGCGGTGGCGGAGCGCGGTTTCGCCGGCCATTCGCCGTGCGATCACCTCCTGGCGGATCGGTTCGGAGTCCGGGCCGCAGGCGTGGACGCTGTTGACGCTCAGGCAGCCGTGCGGGGTGTCGCGCCCCGTGGTCAGCTCGACGGCCCCGAGGAGCAGCCGTTCGATCACGGTCTGCGCGGTGGGCGCCTCGAGGGCCTCGGCGGCGAAGGCTCCGGGGCTGGTGAAGTAGCGGTCGAGCACTTTTCGGAACAGCTGTTCCTTGTTGCCGAAAGCCGCGTACAGACTCGGCCTGTTGATGTCCATGGCCGCGGTCAGGTCCGACAGGGACGTCCCCTCGTAGCCCTGCCGCCAGAAGACCTCCAGTGCCCGGTCGAGCGCGGTTTCCGGGTCGAAGGCACGTGGGCGACCGCCTGACATGCGGCACCTCCTCAAGTTTTTTACCTATCGGTACGTTACCCCTTGAATCCCGGCCCCGATTCTCCTAGTTTCGTATCGATCGGTACAGAACTAGGGGAGGGCACATGATCAGGGTCGGGGTTGTGGGAGCGAGCGGCTGGGCCGGTGCATCGCACCTGCCCGCACTCGCCGCACTCGCCGCGTTTGAGGTGACCGCGGTCGCGACGACCAACCGGGCCAGCGCCGACAAGGCGGCGGCTGCCCACGGCGTACCACGCGCCTTCACCGATGCCAAAGCCCTTGCTGCCCATCCCGACGTGGACCTGGTCGTGGTGTCGGTCCGGGCTTCCGGGCACGCCGAGGTGATCAGGGCCGCGCTGGAGGCGGGCAAGCACGTGCTGTCCGAATGGCCGTTGGGCGTGGACGCCGCAGAAGCGGAGGACCTCGTCCGAGCGGCCGGTGCGGCCGGTGTCGTGCACGCCGTGAACCTGCAGGGGTACCAGTCCCCGGACGCCCGGTACGTCGCCGACCTGATCGCCGCCAGCGCGATCGGCCGACTCGAATCGGCCGTCCTGGTCGCCGCCGGCGACCCACTGGGCGGCCCCCGGATCGCGCCGGAGCTGGCATGGACCACCGACCCGACTGCGGGCACCTCACTCCTGACCATCATGGCCGGCCACTTCCTGGCCACCCTGCACCGGATGGCCGGCAGGCTGGTCGAGGTCTCCGCGAGGTTGCCCCGCCCGCACGACCACGTCGCCGTCACGGGAACCGGCCGCACGGTGCCCAAGGGTGTGCCCGCACAGGTCCTGCTCCACGGCGTCCTGGAGAACGGCGCCTCCGCGTCCGTCGCCGTACACGGAGGCAGTGGGAGCCCGGACGGCTTCCTCATCAAGCTCGTCGGATCCGAGGGCGCTGTGGCGGTTGCCCCCACCCGACCAGGCACGTACATGCACTGGACCGACTGGGACATCCGGGTCAACGGCGAGCAGGTGCGGGTGCCCGACCACTACCGGACCGTCCCCTTCGACCCTGCCGGTGGACCGGTCGCCAACGTCGCGGCCCTCTACCAGGAGATCGCCGAGTCGATCGCCGAAGGGCGCCGGCCCCAACCCGACTTCCACACCGCCGCAGCCCATCACCGGCTGCTCGCGGCCATCGAACGCGCCGCAGCGACCGGCGCTACGGAAAAGGTTGGGTGATGAACCCGACTTGACCCCTGCCGAGATGCGCCGAGTCACCGGCAGGCCCGTCCCCATGACGAACCGGCGACAGGTGAACAGGCGAGCCACCAGCATCAACCCGCACCAAGCGGCGGTATTTGTCGTTTGCGCGCATCGGTCGAGGGCGCGAGGCTGCCCGAGAGCCAAAGCAGGACGAGGGTCTCCGGTCAACCCCTCTACCGGCAGGCCCCGGACGTCCGGAGCGGCCGCCCGGTCACGCCTTCGTGGTCCGGCCGAGTTAGCCTGAGGAGGTGGGGACTTGGGGATGGGCCGCAGTGGTTCCGGACGCTGATGCAGCCTTTGGCTTCAGGGTGACCTTCAATGCTCGGCTCTTCGGCACCGAGGCCGAGGCCAAGGAGCATCTGCAAGAGCATCTCGATGCGCGCGCGGGCGGGGACGGCGGGATCAAGGTCGCGGCGGAGCGGCTCCAGACCGTCTACTCCTTCTCGCTGTACGCCCACACGCACGCTCCGGACGGGCGAGGCTGGCACGTCCTGGCCGCGGACAAGGAACTGTGCCGACTCGTCGTCGACCGCAGCGGCGTCGTGCGCCGCGTCCGCTTTCGGCGGCCCGGCTGGTCCGCGGTCGGCTCCGAACCGGCTGGCGTGCCGCCCGAGATCGCCCGGATCGCCGGTGAGCGGCGGCTCGGCCGGCACTGCAAGACCCTCGCCATTCCGCTGGTCGCCGTCCCCGGTCAGCAGGTCTCCGGGAACCGGGTCTACGAGTTCGAGCACGGCCTTGTCCGGCACGACCAGGGGGCCACCCCGCTGGCGCTGCGTTGGGACGAGACGACAGAGCTGTACCGGGACGTCACCGTCACCCGCCACCCGCAGCTGAAACGCGAGTCGATGTCCTTCTCGTACACCCTGATCGGATCGAACGGCACGAGAATACCGATCACCGGCTCCTACGACGAGCATGCGGAAGGTACCGATTCGCCGGCCCGCCAGTACGCCCTCCTCGGCAGGCGGGCCGAAGAACAGGTCACCCGCGCCCTGATCTCCAGCGCGCGAGCAGCGCTGGACGACGGACAGTCCCTGACCTTCGGGAAGTTCACCATCAGCGAGGCCGGGATACGGGGAAAGCGGGGCCTCATCCCCTGGAGTGAGGCCACGGTGTCGACCACGGGCGGCCGCGTAACCGTCAGCAGAACCGGCAAGCTGTTCTCGGCCGCTTCCGAGAAAGTAGCCGACATCCCGAACGTGTCACTGCTGCTCACGATCGTTGACGCGTACCGTGCCGAGGCTAATTACGGGGTAGCTGGATCACAGAAGTTGAGCCAGAACCGAAACTCGTGAACAGAGACATCCCTGTGCCGACTGTCCAAGATCACCTGGGACCTCACATGACACGGAGGGAAGGTGTCAGTTTCATGACCGGCCCTACCTTGCCACGAGTACGACGGATCACGCGCCCCGATGTGATCCTGCGCGGGGAGGAGGTCGGTGCCGGACCGACCTTTCTACTCCTTCACGCCGGCGGCGAACGCCGGCAGGTGTGGGGGCCGGTCGGCGAGGTCCTCGTCGATGCCGGGTACCGGTGCGTGGCCTTCGATCAGCGAGGCCACGGCGACAGCGGGGGCCGTGCTCGGACGCTGTCCTCGTACGCGGACGACATCACCGCGATGGTGCACGCCGAGCCACCAGCAAGCGTGGTCGTCGGTGCCTCACTCGGCGGCCTCGCCGCCATCGCCGCCCTCATGGATCCGGCAGTGCGAGCCAGGGTGGCAGGGCTGGTGCTGGTCGACGTCGTCCCCTGCCTCGAACCCGCCAGGGTCCGCCGCTTCCTCGCCTCCGCAGGCCTGCTCGGCACCCACACCGAGCTCGTCGAAGACATCCTCGCCCAGGTTCCCCGCCTACGGCAGATCACCGCGGAACTCGACCTGCCCGTCCTGCTCGTCCATGGCGACAACGGCTCGTCGCTCACCGACGAGGACATCGACCAGTTGCTGCGGCTGGCTCCCCACACCGCAGTCCGGCTCATCCGGGCGCCGGACACCTCATCGCCCGCAATCAACCCGTGGCCTTGGCCCAGGTCGTCATCGCCGCCACCACCGACTGGCGGTAAGAGGTCCTCACAAAGGCGTTGGGCGTGTCTATGGGCGATCTGACGGGGTGTGCGCGGGCACCCTGCGCGATCTGCCGTCGGCCTCGTGAGCCACGCGGCGCCGGCGGCCTGGTGGGTCTCGCCGGTCTCGGCGGCGCGGGCCCGGGCGGCGTTCTTCCGCGTGGTTCTTGACCATCGGGTGTCCTTGCTGGTGGCCGACCCCGCTCCGGGCCGCTGGACGGCACCGGGACAGTCTGCTGAGAGGCAGCACGGTACGACCCTCGCGGTCCGCTATGCGGCAACCGTGCTGGTAGCGGCCATCAACCAGTGGTAGTGACCAGCGGACTCACCATTCTCATCAGCCGGTCACCCTCGGCGCTGCGCAGGCGTCGGCGATGACCCGTGTGTCCCAGTAGAACGGACGGACCTCGGTGATCTTCCCGTCCTTGACCGTGATCGCCTGCAGGATCGGGAAGGAGAGTTCGCGGCCTGTCGCACGAGCGCGAGCACGGACCTGGGTGAGCACTACCGCAGTCTCAGAATCCGTTGTCGTACCGATCATGGGGTTTGTTGATCGAACGGGTGAGCCAGGACGCGCGCTGGTTGGAACCGGGCAGCAGCCGGTGGTCAACCGCGCCGAACCGTCGGATATCTCGGTGGCGACAGATCGTCTGCGCTGCCAGAGTGCCCTGGTGCTGAATGAATCCGATGTACTCGAAGTGCTGGACCTGCTCAAGAGCGCAGGGGCTGCAGTCTGGGTGGACGGCGGCTGGGGTGTCGATGCCCTGATCGGGGAGACAACCCGAATCCATTCGGATCTCGACCTGGTCGTCCTGTCGGACCAGCTCGACGTAGTGCGGGACGCGCTGGTCGAAGCCGGGTTCACGGAGGTCCTGCGGGACTGGCTTCCCACCGGGCTGGCCGTCGCGGACAGTGCAGGCCGGGAGATCGACCTGCACCCCATCGTCGGCTCCTCCCGCGAGGGCGGGCAGCAGCTTCTCCCGGGCGGTGAATGGTTCCACTACCCGGCACCGGTCACCGGGACCATCGGCGGGCGCCAGGTCCCGTGTGTCGACGCGACGACGCAGGTGCAGTGCCACCTCGGCTATGAAGCCACGGACAAGGACCGGCAGGACATGGCACGGCTGCACACCGTCACGGGAGTTGAGCTTCCCTGGGATTACATGCCTACGCCTTGAAAGGTCGTTGTTCCGATCTTGAGGGCTGTCGGTCGAACGGGGGTCTCGATCGGGTGACTGCGGCGACAGTCGCGCATGAAAGCAGGGCCTCTTGGTAGCTCGAAGGGTGTCGACGCCAACAAGCTGTCCAGGAGTCTCAATGACGAAGTCAACCCGCCTGCGCGACCGGAGCGGGGGTGAAGACCCTGTTGTCGCGCAGGAGCGCCCACAGGACGCTCACCCGAC
>NZ_JBIDAK010000048.1:0-44810 GCF_043202455.1 Kitasatospora sp. NPDC048194 | reverse complement strand
CCCGCGCGGAACTCCGCGTCGTACGAGCGCCTCTTCCCCGCCATGACCCTCAACTTCCCCTCTGGTCACGACTCCACGCTACGAGGGGAATGTCACCATCAGCCTCCCCCTCGGCCGGGCGCAGCGCTCCGAACTCGCCCCGCTGCTGCACCCCGCGAGCGGCGACCTGGCCGAGCTGCCCGGCACCGTGGGCGGCCTGCCCGGCAGCCCACCGGTCGCCTACCTGCCCGCGAAACCCGAGGTCGTCGTCGAGATCGAGACCGATGAACGGGCCGAGTTCTCGCGCTATCGCCACCGGCCGAAGATCAAGCGCGTACGCGGCGACCTCTCCCCCGAGCACCTGCTCAAATAGCCCAAGCCACGGCGACCCCGAAGGCTGCCCCATGCTTCTCATTGCTGAACCCAGCGGCCGCCCACCGAGCTGGATGACCGTCGGCGCAGTGCGCGCCGCGCTTACTGGAAGCGCCGCAGGAGTTGGTGGATACCCAGCGAGAGATCGGCGTACTGAACGTCGCCGCCGAAGTCGTCGCTCCACATGAGCGGCTGCTTGGGGGCGAGGTCGATCAGCAGGGTGAAGACGACGCGGAAAGGGAAGTCGATCGGGTCTTGGTCAGCGAAGGAGAAGAACTTGCGGTCGTCGAAGTAGTCGAACTCGCGGAGCTCGTCGCGGTATGGGACGGACAGCGTGTAGACGTTGAGGCGGGGGAAGGGGCCTGCGAGGCGGGCGTGGGGCCAGTGGCTGTGCAGGACGTGGTCGAGCTGTTCGGGGGTGAAGTCCCAGGAGCCGCCGTGTTCCTGGTCCGGCATGATGAGGTACTTGCCGCTCACGGGCTTCCTCTCGGGTTGCGGCAGGGTGTTCCTGCCGTCCGGCTGGTGTGCGGTTACTTCTCGACTCGGGTGCGCCCCGGTACCTTCTCGGCCGCCATGATCGCATCGAAGTACGCGGCGGCTTTATCGTCGTTGGTGATGATTTCGACGTGGTTGAGAGGCTTGTTGCGGGGGTCCTTGAAAGCCGAGGCGTACTTGGCGTTCTCCCACGTCTGATCGGCGAGGGCGTTCTCGTAGATCATGGGGAAGACGTTGTCGACGTTGTCGAGACGGAAAGGCGACTTGCAGTTGGCCTTCTGTCCGACGTACTTGCTCTCGATGGCGGCACCATCCTGGGGACGGATGCCATCAGCGTTGATGGTCGCCTCGGTGCCGGGGATCTTCGGGTTGTCGAGGGTGGTGTACATGTTGTACTCGCGGCTGCCTGCCACCTTGATCTGGTAGGCGCGGCGGGCGGCCTCATTGGGGTTAGTCGCGTTGGCGGGGTCGTTCGCCTTCGCGGAGCGCTTGGGGTCGGTGGCTGCCTCGGCATCGGCCATCCACTGCTTCACCTTCTGCTGGTCCGCCGGGGACAGGTCCTTGAAGCCGGAGTTCGGCAGGGGCGGAAGCGGCGGAAGGTGATCGGTGACGCTGTTCGGGACCGGGGGCTTGCCGGCTGCTGCCGCATCGCCCGCGCCGGCCAGCACCAGTGCGGTTCCGGCCGCTGCAGCTGTCAGGGCCGTACCCACGGGGATGAGACTAGCCTCGGCCGCTTCGACGATCGCCGCGGCCTCCGCAAGGACCGCGAGTTCGGCGCTGCCCTCGACCGCGGCGGTCATGGCGACCGCCGCCGCGCTCGCTTCTGCGGCGATGGCGGCCTCGCCGCCGGCAGCCGCCGCATCCGAGGCTCCGAGTGTGAAGACGGTCAGAACCAGTCCGGCACCCGCGACGATCCCGGCGCCGACCGCTAAGTCTTCTAGCGTGTCGCGCAGGTCCTCGATCTGCTGGGCGTAGGACTCACACGCCACACCGAGCTTGTAGGCCGCGTTCGTGATGCTGTTCAGCAGCGGTCCCGTCGTCGCGCAGCCGTCGTGGACCTTCGCCCAGTTCTGCGCGAAGGACGTGACCGCACTGGATTCGCTGGTGGCGGTGACGCGCTGGACCCGTATGTCGCCCGCGGTGCCGAGTTTGCTCGCCAGCTCCGCCAGGTGCTTCCAGTCCTTGGCCGCCTGGCGCAGTCGCGTCACATCGCCCTGGGGCCAGAACTTGGCGAGGAAGTCGTGCACGGCCCCGCTGTCCGCGTGGCCCGCCGCAGACTGGATCTTCGCCTTGACGGGCTCCTGATCGCACTGAGGGTCGGTGGCGGCAGGAAGCTTCTGCGGGGACATCATCGTGGCGGCGACGTCGCTGTCGCTCTGCAGGTAGTTGATGGCCATGGTGTAGAGACCGTTCGCAGTACCGCCGAGCTGGGCGACAACCTGCGCCATCGCGTCGGCCAGCTTCTGCGCGGCGGGATCGTACTTCGCGGCGAACTTCTTGCCGGCGTCGCCGTCCCCGGCCATCCCAGCGGCGGCGTCCAAGGAGCCAATGAGGCCCCGGTAGATCTGCGCCGCCGAAGTCTGCAGATCAGAGAAGCCAGCAGAGGCCAACAGCATGTCGGCCGGTTTGACATGAAAGCCGGTCATCAGCCACCCCCCACGCGCGTGTAAAACCCCACGGTAGCAATCGTGCTCGCACGGAATCTGCGCCCGGCGTGGAGACCGCTGTACTCCCCCCGTTGGCGTGCGCATACGCCTCGCTAGAGACTGCGTAGGACGGCGACGGCCTTGCCGAGGATGGTGGCGTTGTCGCCGTTGATCGGCTCGTAGGCCGGGTTGTGGGGCATCAGCCAGGTCTGGCCGTGCTCGCGCTTGAGGCGCTTGACGGTGGCCTCGCCGTCGATCATTGCGGCGACGATGTCTCCGTTCTCGGCGACCGGCTGGCGGCGCACGACGACGGTGTCTCCGTCGGTGATGGCCGCCTCGACCATGGAGTCGCCGCGCACCGTGAGCGCGAACAGCTCGCCGTCGCCGACCAGCTGGCGCGGCAGGGGGAAGACGTCTTCGATGGTTTGCTCGGCAAGAATCGGGCCGCCGGCGGCGATCCGGCCCACCAGGGGAACGGGGACGGCTCCGGAGGCGGTGGCGTAGGCCGGTGTGGTGGGGGCTTGGGGTTCGTCGGCGGTGACGCGGTAGGCGCGGGGGCGCTGGGGGTCCTGGTAGAGGATGCCCTTGCGGGCGAGGGTCTTGACCTGGTGGGCGACCGAGGAGGTGCTGGACAGGCCGACGGCCTGGCCGATCTCGCGCATGGACGGCGGGTAGCCCCGGCGCTGGACGGAGTCGCGGATGACCTCGATTACGTGGCGCTGGCGGTCGGTGAGAGGGCCGGCGTCGGCGGCGGCGGGGCCCTTGGGGCGGCCGACGGCGTTGCGCGGTGTGCTGGTGTCGGCCATGGTGCCCTTCCGGTGGTTCGGGTGGTCACCGTATCCCGCGCGCGGCGGGCCGGTCACCGGGGTTGTGCCGCTGACCGGGACGGATGCGGACCGGGGCGGATGCGGACCGGGGCGGTGGGTCGGAGGTCACCGGAAGTCCCTGCTGCGGGTGCCGGGGGCGAGGGTGAGCGGGGTGAGGCGGGTTGCGACGAGGTTGATCGCGCCGTCGCGGCGTTCGGCGGTGCCGTGGACGAGCAGGCCGGCGTTGCCGAGGGCGATGCGGCGCTGTCGCTCCCAGACGTGGGGCTGGCAGATGATGTTGACCAGGCCGGTCTCGTCCTCGAGGGAGATGAACAGGACGCCGCCGGCCGTGGGCGGGCGCTGGCGGTGGGTAACCAGGCCGCCGACGGCGACCATCGTCCCGGGGGTGGCACCGTGCTTGAAGTCGGCGCACGTCATGGCTCCGCAACGCACGAGGTGGGGGCGGGCGTGCTGGACGGGGTGGGTGGTGGCGGAGGCGCCGGTGGCCCACAGGTCGGCGATGGTCTCCTCGATGGCGGTCATCTCCGGCAGGCCGGCCGGTGCGGTGAGCGCGGGGGCGGTGCCGGGCAGCATGGCGTCGCTCGTGCGGGCGAGCAGCCCGGCGGACCACAGGGCCTGGCGGCGGGTCACGCCGAGGCTGGCGAACGCCCCTGCGGTGGCGAGGGCCTCGAGGACGGGTGCGGGCAGGGCGGTGCGGCGCGCGAAGTCCTCCAGGTCGCGGTAGGGCTGATGGGAGGCGATCGTCTCGGCCTGGTCGGGGCCGAGGCCGCGCACCGCGGCGAGCCCCAGTCGGATCGCCGGCCGGGCCGCCGCCTCCCCGCTGCGTCCGGGGCAGGGTTCGAGGGTGGGCTGGGGGCTGCTGTGGTTGACGTCGGCGGGCAGCACGGTGACGCCGTGGCGTTTGGCGTCGGCGATCAGGGTGAGCGGGGAGTAGAAGCCCATCGGCTGGTTGGCCAGCAGGGCGCAGGTGAACGCCTCCGGGTAGTGGTGCTTGAGCCAGGCGGACGCGTACACCAGCAGGGCAAAGCTAGCGGCGTGAGATCGGGGAAACCGTAGCTGGAGAACGCGTCGATCTTGGCGTAGACGTCCTCGGCGACCTCTGTCGGGATGCCGCGTTCGGCCATCCCGGCGAGCAGGCGCTCGCGCAGCTCGGCGACCCGCTGGTGGGAGCGCTTGGAGCCCATGGCTTGGCGGAGTTTGTCGGCTTCGGTGGGGGTGAAGCCAGCGCAGTCGATGGCCAGTTGCATCATCTGTTCCTGGAACAGCGGGTCTCCTGGCCGTACTCGCGCCGCAGAGCAGCGCTCGAGGCGCTGTTCGCCGAGCGGCAGCTGAGCGGATCGCTGGCGCTGTGCCCGTCGACAACCGATCCGGACGAGGCCCGGGAATGGCTGAACTGGACGGCCGCTGGGCTCGAGGGCCTGTGCTTCAAGCGCTTGGGCGAGCCCTACCTCCCCGGCCGCAGGGCATGGCGCAAGTACAAGGTGCGCGAAACCACCGAGGCGTTGGTCGGCGCCATCACCGGCACGGTGGCTTCGCCGACCACCCTGCTGCCGGGCCGCTACGACCAGCGCGGGCACCTGCACTACACCGGTCACACCACCGTCCTACGCCCGGGTATCGCCCGTGAGGTCGCCGGGCACCTGTCGGCGGGCCGCCGGCCGCATCCCTGGCAAGGGCGCACCTTCACCGCCGGCTGGGGAAGCCGGGAGACGCTCGAGGTCGTCCTGGTCCAGCCCGACATCGTGCTGGAGATCGCCGCCGACGTCGCCCGCGACGCGGCCGGCAGATGGCGCCACCCCGTGCGGGCGCACCGCATCCGCACCGACGTAGGCGTCGAGGACGTTCCGCTGCTCGGCGAACGGGAACAGGACGCGGGCACGCTGTAGCGCGCCAAGGCCTGGTGCTGGCTGGCGCCGCCCTCGGGTCCGGCACGGCCGCACGTCTGTCGGCCCAACACCGCGTGCGTGCCGGTGGCTGCGCCGCGAGGCTGGCCGTGATCCGCCCTTCGCGCCGGCGACGGGCACGCGCGGTGGAGGGAGTTCGTGATGGCCCGACCGATGTGGACCGGGGTGCTTACGTTTGGCCTGGTCAGCGTGCCGGTCGCCTTGTACACCGCGACCCAGTCCCATGACGTCCACTTCCACCAGCTGCAGCGCGGCACCTCCGACCGGGTCCGAAACAAGCGCGTCAACGAGCGCACCGGCCAGGAGGTCGAGTACGCGGACATCGTCAAGGGCTACGAGGTCACCGAGGGCGAGTACGTCATCGTCGAGCCGGACGAACTGGACCAGATCTCCCCCGGTCGCTCGCGCACCATCGACATCGCCGGCTTCGTCAACCTCGCCGACGTCGACCCGATCTTCTTCGACAAGACCTACTACCTCGGACCCCGCGGCAAGGAGTACCAGAAGGTCTATGCCTTGTTGGTCGAGGCCTTGGAGCACTCGGGCAAGGCCGGGCTGGCCATGTTCGCGATGCGCGGCAAGGAGTACCTGACCGCTGTCCGCTCCGAAGGCGGCATCTTGGAGCTACACACGATGCACTTCGCCGACGAGGTCCGCGACCCACGCCGCGAGGTCGGCGATCTGCCGGAGAAGGTCAAGTTGTCCGCGCAGGAGGTCAAGACCGCCGAGCAGCTCATCGGCATGCTCGCCATCGAGTGGAAGCCCGACGAGTGGCACGACACCTACGAGGAACAGGTCAAGAAGCTCGTCGAGGACAAGCTCGCCGGCCGTGAGATCGCCGTGTCCGCCGGCCCCGCCCCCGAGGCCACCAACGTCATCGACCTGATGGACGTCCTGCGCCGTAGCCTCGAAACCGCCCGCAAAGGCGAACCGCCCCAGGAGCCCGGGAAGTCACGCGCAGAGCGTCCCCAGACCTCCCGCGCCAGCCACTCGCCCAAGCCGACCGGTGGCAAGAAGAGCACCACTGTCAAGCCCCAGACGACGACGAAGACGACCAAGCGCGCGAGTGCCACCGGCAAACAGCAGTTGTCCCAGCTCACCAAGGTCGAGCTCTACAAGCGGGCCACCGACCTCGACATCCCGCACCGCTCCACCATGACCCGCGACGAACTCCAACACGCCCTCGAACACGTCGGCCGACCACGACGCAAGGCGTCCTGATGCGGCGCGACGCGAGGCCCCTGGGGGAGTGCGACCGACGGTCTGCCTGCGAGGCTGTCCCCCGGCTCCCGGGACACGGCATGGGCGGCCAGGCTGTGTACGGTCCTGACCGCCCGACAGCCTCACCATGCGGTGCCCGGACCGTGGGGGTGTCCGTGCCGGGCGACGTTGGGGCAGGTGCAGCCGCGCGCCCTGGTCGGAGCGCTCGGCCGGTGCAACGAGCAGGCAGCGGGTTGGGCGACGGGCGTCAGCACGCTGTGATGGAGCTGGCCTGAGGGACGGCATGGACGGTGGGCGCTGACGCCCGCAAGGCCGCCGAACGGATGGGCACTGTGCTGGTGCCGGCATGGTGGCCAAGGAGCCGGTCGCGTTCAGCGTCTGGCCAACCAGGCGGTGACGCCGCTGGTGCCGGCCGTGACAGCCGTGATCAGCCATACCGGGAGTCGCTGAATGGTCAAGTGAAGTCCACCGAAGCGCAGTTCGAACTGCGGCCGGTTCGGGTTCTGAGACATGCCGAGGACGGTAGCCCCCGCTCACCGAACGTGTCAGGGGCCAGAGAGGTGCAAACCCGACGGATCATCGCCTGTTTTACGACACTCGGGACAACCGCCGCTCCGATGCTCTGCTGCGCGCCACGTCAGAGCACGGGCAGGGAGATTTCCCGCCAGCGGCACTGGCCGCGCGGCGGTGCCGGATTCGCTCGACGAGGCCGTTGGAGCACCGTCGACTAGGAAGGGCATGTCGTCGGTGACGACCTCGACAACAGAACCGCCGTCCGGTAGATGGCCGCCCCGGCGCACCGGGGCAGTGGCGGGGGCTACGTCGGGCTGGTGCGCAGATCCGCATGGACGGTCTTGCCGAACGGCTCCAGTCTGGGGCGCGCTACACGGCCACGGCGAGGAGGCCATGGACGGCGAGCTCGCGGGTGCCTCACGCACTACGAACAGGCCTGACCGCGAGAAGGCTATTACTGCCCCGGACCGCAGCGACCCGGAACCCCCGAGGTGTAAACGCCGTTTACACCGGCTGTGCCTGGGGCCACTCCCCCGGCACCCCGCCCCGCCGAAGGCAGAAGCCGACCCGACTGCCGGTCCTGGCCCCCGTACAACGCAGACGGCCCGGGCACCGTGAGGGTGCCCGGGCAGCCAGGTCGACGCGCTGACCGGTCAACTGTCGGCAGCATGCTCCGGCGCGTACTCCGCGACCCGGTCCAGCACCAGGCTGGCAACAATCCGCAACTCGTCGGGCAGCAGGAACCGGCAGAGCCAGTCCGCCACGCTGTCCAGGTCACGCCAGTTCGGCGCGACCAGACCGCCCGGCGCAGACGGTGTCCGGCGCTCCTGCCGGATCAGGTCCGCCGACGGCCCCGAGGAATCCGATCCGGAGTGCTCGGACGTCTTGGGACCGGTGTCCCCCTGGTCCTGCAGCTCCAGGGAGTAAACGCCGTTTACACCAGAGGGCTGTTCGTCCTGCGAGCTTCCCCCCAGCGCCTGACCTCTAAGAGGCGTGTAAACGCCGTTTACACCGGCACCGGCAGCGGCGTTCCCGGGGGCAGGAGTCGCCGCTGCACGCGCGACCGGCTCCACCTCCGCCGGACGGTTCCCGCGCCGGACCGTCCGAGTCGCCTTCGCCCCCTGCTTCGCAGCGGCCGCCTGCTTCGCAGCCTCGGCCCGCTCGAGCTGCTCAGCGGGGGTGATCTTCCCCGACCGCGCTTCGGCACCGATCCTGCGCGCGTCCTCAATGGCCAGCTCTCCTGCTCCCGCCTGCTCCTGAAGCTCGGGGGAGAGGTGAAGCAACGCCAGACGCTGTCCCACCCAGGCGCGCGACTTGCCCAGCGCCCGCGCGACGGCAGCCTGGTTGCCCTCGTAGACCGTCTCCAGCAGCTGCTCGATCGCCTGCGCCTCCTCGAACGGCGACACATCCTCACGGTGGGCGTTGGCGACCAGAGCCGCCTCAACCATGTCCGAGGCACGTGAGACCAGGTCGTCGTTGAGGTCCACGCGCAGGGTCTTCAGCCCTGCTTGTTGCGCGGCCAGCAGACGACGGTTGCCGTCGAGAGCGACGAAGTCCGCCTCGCCGATCGCGTCCGCCTGGTCCGGGTGCGCATCGAGGAAGGCGCCCCGGCTCACCACGGTGACGGGAACGACCTGTCGGCGCGTCAGGCTCTCGGCAAGCTCGTCGATGGACTCGCTGTCGACGGTCTTCCGCGGGTTGAGCGGATTGAAGACGATCGAGGACACCGGCGCCGACGACGCACGCCGCACCCGGCCGGTGGCGTCCAGCGCCTCGCTGCGCGCCCGCACCTCGTCTCCACGCGATGTGCCCTGCGCCAGCGCCCCGAAGGACCCGCCGCCGCCCTGCAGCTTCTTGGCGATGCTCACGACAGCCTCCGTCGGATCTCACGCATGCGCTGCGCCTGGATGGATGTGGGTGCGTACATGAGGAGCGGCTGCTTGAGGTGCACGGCCTCGCGCTGTTCTTTAAGGTCGGGGACGACGGAGACGACGGGTGGTGTGCCGAGGGACTGCCAGTTGTCGAGGGAGTGGGTGGCGACGTAGCCCTTGCGCTTGTCGAACTTGTTGACGACGAGCCCGAGGCGGTCGATGTCGACCTCGTAGTCGAGGCTGACCGTGCGGATCTGACTGTCGAGCATCGCGTAGGCGTCTGCGGAGGAGTCCTCGGCCTCCACCGGGATCAGAACGCCAGAGACGCCGGCGGGCTCGTTCTTGCGGCGGTGTCCGTAGTAGAGGCCGGCGTCCATCGCCAGGCCGAGGTTCGGCGGGGCGTCGATCACGATGACGTCGAAGTGCTCCTCGAGCGGGGCGAGGGCTCGCTGCAGGCTGGTCTCGCGGGGGCCGCGGACCGATCCGAGGCGGGAGTCGAGCAGGAACGCGTCGAAGCTCGAGGGCAGCAGGCTGAGGCGGCCGTCGAAGTGGTCCCGCTCAATTTCCACGACCTGGTCGAGCAGGGAGCCGACCACGCGGTCACGGTCGACCATGTGAGTCACCAGGCTCTCCTCGCCCGGCGGGATCTGCTTGACCCCGAGCTGTGAGGTCAGGTGGCCCTGCGGGTCGTAGTCGACGAGCAGGGTGCGCAGCCCCGGCAGCGCGGGCAGCTTCGATGCGCCCGTGCTGGCGGGGAGGCCGAGCGCTATCGCCTGGCCCGTCCCGGCAGCGATGGTGGTCTTGCCGACGCCGCCCTTCTGGTTGCAGACGACGATCCGCCGGGTGTACTGGGGGATCGCCAGCTCGGAGAGGGACACGTTGTGCGAGTCGATCCACACCCGGATTGCTTGAGCGAGGCCCTGCACGAAGGAGATCCCGCGGTCGGAGCAGTCGTCCTTGAACCCGTCGTAGAGCCCAGTGGGCAGCCACGTGTTCCAGCTGTCCGCACCAGCCGTGTCGACGGTCGGGTTGCCGGTGGCGGGACGGACACGCCACTGCTCGACCGCTTGGGCGACAGCGTCCTGCATGTCGATTCCGAGCTGTGCCGCCCGGGTCTTGAGTTCCTGGCGGAGGGCCACCGGTAGCTTCGACGCCACCTTTTCCCGACCGCCTCCAGGGGTTTGAGACGTCATGGCGTCACCATAGTGGCGTCGAGGCGGTTTAGACACATCACGCGGCGCGCGCCGTCGGTTTTCTCATTCACCGTCGTGTAAACGGCGTTTACACGAGAGCTCCCGTTGTGACGCGGCGCGGCACCTCGCCATAACCGGGTTATGACTCCAACGCCCCGCAGCGGACCTCCGCCGGACGGGCGGCGAGGGTGCGGTAGGGGGTTAGGCCGGCGGTGGCGGCCGCGGCGGCGATGGCGATGTTGTCGGCGGTGTCGAGGGCGTTGCTCAGCAGTCGGGCGCGGGTCGTCTGCTCGGTCATCAGGTGCCTCCAGGGGAGCGGGCTGGTACCGGCCGGGCGGCCGCGCCGCTCACCACGGCGCCCTGCCGCCCGGGCCTGGGTGGCCGGGTGGCGGGGCGCGGTGATGGGCAGCGTCAGCGCCCGGGAGGGCGGTCAATCGAGGCCGACGCGCAGCTCGTCGGCGCGGGCCTGGGCGGCCTGCGCGGCCTGGGGGTTGAGGGCGGCGCCTCGGGCTGCGGCTTCGGTGAGGGTGCGGATGAGGCTCTGGCGGGTGGCCTGGTCCAGGGGCGGCATGGGGCGGCCGTCGCGCCTAGCGGCCCATCGGGCGGCGAGGGGTTCGAGGTCGCGCAGGTCGGCCCGGCGCTGCGCGCCGTCGTCCTGGCCGGCCGGGCCGTGGAGACCGGTGTCGCGCAGGTCCACGGTGATGGTGGCGCAGGCGGGTTCGGTCGGCAGGGGGATGTAGGCCGGCACGGCCCGGCGGGCGGCGAGGTTGCGCAGCAGGGCGGCGGCACCCGGGGCGCCGGTGGGGTTGGCGTTCCACTCCCACGCGGTGATCGTCATGCCGGGCTGGGGGAGGTGCTGGGTGATGGCGGTCAGGACGTCGAAGCGCAGCTGCGGGTCGTCGGGGGTGAGGCGTTCGATGGTGTCGACGATGTCGCCTTCCAGCTGGCCGTGGGCGGGTCCGTAGGGGCGGGTGGCGATCCGGTCGGCGGCGGCGGTGAGGACGACGGTGATCGCCGCGGGGTCGGCGGCGGGGGCGGGGGTGGAGCGGCGCAGGGTGTCGGCGCAGGTGAGGAGCTGGCGGTCGGTGGGGTGGTGGGGGTCGGCGCCGTGGTCGGCGAGGGCCTGGCGGGTGCGGTGGGTGAGGTGGTTCTGGAGGGTGGTGCTGCCGCGGGCGGCGAGGCAGGCCTCGGCGGCGATGGAGGTGTGCAGGGCGCGTTCAAGGAGTCCGGCGATGATGTGCGGGTGCATGGTCGGTGGTTCCTTTCCGGTCCGTCCGGGGTTGAGTGGGTGCCTTGGATGACGCCGCTGGCCCCCGGCGGGAACCGGGAGCCAGCGGTGGTGGGTGGCGGTCAGACCGCGGCCGGAGCCGGGGTCTGCGTTGCGCGCTTGGTGTCGCGCGCGGTGAGGTAGGAGTCGACCCAGGCCTGCGGCTGGTGGCCGAGGGTCTCGGCCTCGTCGAAGGCGAGCTCCGCGAAGTCGCCGGCCTCGAGTTCGCCGTTGATGTCGGCGAGCGCGAGTTCGGTGGTGCGCGGGTCGATCACCTGCAGGACCTGGAGCAGGCGGTGCGCCATCCAGGCGTGCGTTCCGGCACTGGCGTGGGCGGCGGTGGCGGCACGGTCCTGGCCGCCGACGACGTCGTACAGGTCCTGGGCGGAGATGAGGACCTGGCGGAGGAGGTCCTCTGTCATGGCGGGTGCCGCGTCGTTGTCGGCCGGCAGCGGCAGGTCGACGTCCGTACCGGTCGCGCCGCTGATCGAGGTGGCCCAGTCGGCGGCAAGCGCGGCCCGGCTCGGAGCCTCCTGGTAAATCGGACGGACGGGCATCTGCAGGCCGATGAAGTCGCGGCCGGCCAGGATGTACGGCGCCTCGGGCGAGGCCTGGGTGATCTGCAGGTGGCGGCCGGCCTGCGCCCAGCGGGCCAGGTACTGGGTGTCCAGCATGGAGACGTCGACCGGTTCGGCGGGGTGGTCGAGGTGCTTGGCGAGCAGGGCCCGCCACGGGGCGTGGACGCCGTCCATGGTCGGCACGGCGATCCGCCCGGCGGTGCTGGTCGCGGTCAGCAGGCCGGGTTCGACGGCCAGGTCGACGGTGTCGCGGTGGGTGGAGTGGGCCTGGGCCCAGGCGTGCAGGTAGGCGATGTGCACGGCGCCGACGGTGGTGTTCCACTCGTCCTCGCAGTCGCGCAGCCGGCGGCGGGCGACGGCGAGGGTGTGGCGGTCGGTGGCGACGGCGTGCAGGTGGGTGCCGTCGTTGGCGAAGTGGACGCCGGCCAGGATCGGCGTGCTGCCGGCCGGGTCGGCCATGTGCGGCATGACCTGGGTCAGGGCCTCGGCGAGCTGGTGGGCGGCGATGGTGGTGGCCACGGGCGTGGGTGTCCTTCCGGGTCGGGGTTCAGGTGGCGGGTTGCAGGGGGCGGCGGGCGATGACGCGCATGCCGTCGATGCGATGGGCCTGGCGGGACAGGCGCGCGGCGAGCGCGGCCAGGTGGTCGGCGTCCTCGGGCCGCACGCCGTAGATGAGGCGGGCGGCGTAGTGGCGGGCGGCGTCGGCGAGCTGGGAGGCGTCCAGGGCGTGGGCCTGGAATTCGCGGTCGATCTCCGGGTCCGGGTCGCGGGCCTGGAGTCCGTGACGGGCGGCTTCGTTCAAGGCGGGCTCCTCACGGGGCGGGTGGCGGTCGGCGGGCGGCACACGGGCCCGGGCACCGGATCGCCGGTGCCCGGGACCGCTGCCGGGCTCAGTCGAGCGCGCGCACCGGCGCCGGGAAGACCTCAGGCAGCGGAGGCAGGAACGGGCACTGGTCGGCGTGGTCGCTAACCTGCTGGCGCACCGCGTAGACGTACATGGCGCCGGCCTGGCCGAGGCCGTGGCGGCAGCCGGTGCAGTACCACCAGGCTTTGGTCTCGTCGTGGCAGTGGGTGCCGATGGGCCAGGGCTGGTCACCGATCAGCTCGACCTGGGCGCCGCCCTGGGTGAGCTGGCGCATCCAGACGTGGCCGGGGCCGCCGCCGGTCGGCGCGTCGCCGATGTGGACCTGGCCGTGGTCGAGGCGGATCCGGCCGTGGTCGGCGGCCTGCTCCAGAAGGGCCATCAGGCGGTCGTGGCTGCCGAGGACCTGGCCGCTGGGGACCAGGCGCGTGATCGCGTACAGCTCGCCGACGCTGGTACGCCGCCGGCCGCAGGCCTCCAGCTGGCCGAGCGCGGCCAGAAGGACCGTGTAGGCGTCGTCGCGGCGCAGCAAATTGTCGAAGGGGTCGGGGGTGAGGTCGGTGAGGAGCTTGGCGATGGTGTCGGCGGCGGCCAGGGCTCGGGTGTCGTTGATGTGCATGGTCGGGTCGGTGCCTTCCGAAGAAGAGGGGACAGGGGCTGGGTGCGGCGCCACCCGCGGCCCGGTGGTCGGGCGGCGGGTGGCGGAGAGGGTCTGTCGGTTCGGTCAGCTGGCGGTGCGGGGGCCGGGCGGCAGAGCGCGGGGGGTGGTGCTGATCGTGGTGGCGAGGAGCTGGACGACGTTGTCGGACAGGCCGGAGAGCGTGGCGGGGATGAGCAGGTCGCGGGCGGCGGTGCGCTCGGCGAGCTGGACGACGGAGGCCAGGACGTGGCCGGTGTCCTCGCGGCGGCCGGCGACGACGGCGTAGGTTCCGACGAGCGTGGCGGCGTCGTTGACGGCGGGTCCGCCGAGGCAGCCGAAGGGGACGGTGATGTCGATGCTGCCGGTGTCGTCGGTGAGGACGAGCTGGCGGGGCTTGTAGCCGCTCATCTCGGTGATGACGCCGTCCACGGTGACCAGGGCGAGGTCGGGAGCGGCGGTGAGGCGGGGCAGGTTGTCGGTCATATCGATCGGTCTCCTTGCTGGGCTGGGTCTGCGGGGTCGGGGTGACCGGGCAGCCGCGCCGGTCCCGGCAGTGCCGGCCGCTTGATGCGGCCGGGTCCGGAACCGGCGTCGACGGTCCGCTCACAGCGCGGGTCAGGCCGCGGCGGCGGGACGAGGCAAACGCTCGCGCCTGGACGCCGGGATCGGCCGTCGCTGGGTGCGGGCAGGGAAAGGGCCCCCTGCTCCGGGGTGAAGCAGGAGGCCCGGGTGAAGGGCGTCAGGCCGTGGCGTCAGGCCGATTCGATGACTCCGTCGGCGCGGCTGGCCTTGCCCGTCTTCCGCTTGCCCCACCAGGTCTTCGCGTCCCAGCCGGTGGCGTAGGCCAGGAGCATGTAGGACACCGACGTGCCGATGGCGAGGATCACTTGGGCCCATCCCCACGCGGTGGCGTGGAGGCCGACGCCGAAGGCGACTCCCCCGGCGATGGCGCTGACCACCGTGGTGACGAAGCAGGCGATCTGCAAGGTCTCTTCGGAGTGGTCGATGGCGGAGATGGTGCGGACGCCGTGGTGGATGGTGTAACGGAGGTGGAGGCCCAGCACGGTCAGCTGGACGGCCCACACGGCCAGGAGGATAGCGGCGACGCCGGACAGGGCGACGAAGTGGTGCATCAGGTTCCCTTCGTGAGTGGTGCGGGTGATTTCGGCAGTGGCGAGGTGCTCGGTCCCGGGAGTTGGTGACTTTCGACCGGTCCGGGTGACGGCCGGCCACAGTGCTGACCCGGTGGTGCGGGCGAGGCGGGAGGACAGCCTGGGAGGCCGGGAGGTGCAGCCGGGTCCGGTAATCAGCGGGCGTGGACCGGCTCGAGGTACGCGGGCGAGGCGCTGGTGATGCGGTCGACGAAGCGGAAACCCTCGGCGAGCAGCTGGTCGGCGGTGGGCAGGTGGCGGTGCTGTTCGGCCAGGACGTGGTCCGGCACGACGCGGGACCTTCCCGTGTTCTGACGCCTGCACTGGTCAAGCGACACGTCGAACAGGACCGCGGCGGCGGGACGCTGCCAGTAGCGAGCGCGGGCGAGCAGGTGGGCTCGCACGTGAGGGAGGAGCCCGGTCGAGTCCACGATCGCGGTGAGGCCACGGGAGAGGCGGGCGTCCAGGAGCAGGTCCTGGATCTGGGCGGCGACTGGGGTGGCGGACTGGTCGGCCTCGCTGTCGGTAGCCATGGCACGGTAGGAGTCGAGGTTGAGCCGCCAGCTGGCGGGCCAACGGCGCTGCGCGAAGGTGGACTTGCCGGCACCGCTGAGGCCGACAAGGACAACAGCGGTGCCAGGTTCGTAGGTGAGGTTCACGGGTCTCCTCGGGTCGGGCGGGGATTCGGGTGGTGGCCGGGCGGCCTGCCCCTGTCCCCGGCCCGCGCCGCCCGCCGGGCTGGGTGCCGGGCGGGCGGTGCGGGCCGGGGGCGAGGCCGGGCGGCCGGTCAGCTGGTGGGGCGCGGCATCGCACGGCAGTGCTGGGCGTGGTCCTGAGCCCAGGTACGCAGGCGGCGCGGGATGCCGAGAAGGGCAAGGTCGGCGGCTTTGCGCTGGGTGCAGGTGTCGAAGTTGTCGGTGGGTCCGTAGGGGTCGGCGCAGCCGGTGCCGGTGCAGGACGCGCGGAGGGTGATTTCGAACGTGGGGTGGCCGTCCAGGGCGTCCCAGGACCGGGTGCAGCTGCCGGTTTCGCAGCGGCCGCTGATGGTGGTGTCGGTGGTGATGTCGACGGTGGCGTGGCCGGCGGTGAGGTAGCGGGCGAGGACGTCGTCGGGCCAGGTGGTCTGGGCGGTGGTCATCGTGGTCCTTACGGGGCTGTTTAGAAGGGAGGTTCGTCGCTGTAGAAGCGGGCCGGGGTGGGGCGCCAGGGCAGGCGCCAGGACGAGAAGGCGGTCATGCAGTCGCAGTGCTCCCAGCCGTCCTCGCGGTACCAGCCGCGGTGGTCCTGGCAGTCGGTGCAGCCGGGCTTGGGGTGGTGCTCGATGAACAAGTCGTACGGGCCGGCCATGACCTCCCAGCGGCCGATCCGCAGACGGCGGGGCAGCCTGGCCAGTCGGGCGCGCAGCCGGCGGGTGAGGGAGCGGCGGGCCGCGGCGGGCGGCGTGTGCGAGGCGGCGGCGCGCTCGCGCAGGAGCGTGAGGGACGCTTCGAGGGCGGGCGGCATCGCGGGGTCGGAGCCGAGCAGGTTCAGGGTGGCGGCGTAGACGAGATCGGCCTGGGTCATGCGCGTTCTCCTCGGCGAGGTGGCGGTGTCGGCCGGGCGGCCGGTCCCTGTCCCCGGAGCGCGCGCCGCCCACGCGGCTGGGTGCCGGGCGGGCGGTGCGGGCCGGGGGCGAGGCCGGTCGACCGGACGTCAGCTGACGAGGGCGAGGACCAGGACGGCGAGCAGCACGGGCACGGTCAGGGCGACGGAGCGCGGGATGTTGATGCAGCGCTTGAGGCGGTCGATCTCGTCGCTGAGTTCCTCGCATTCGACGAGGAGGCGGCCGTGGGAACGGGTGCCGGCGGGGACGTTGGCCAGGGTCTTGCTGCGCTCGTGGTGGGTCTGGCGCAGGGCGGCGATCCGGGCGTCACGCTCTATGGCGAACACGGGCGGTACTTCCTTTCGGGAACGGGTCGGTGGGTGGTTCGCGGTGCGGAAGGATGAGGGTGGGCCGGGGACGAGACCGGCCTGCCGGGCACGTGGTGCCCGAACCGGCTCCGGGATGGTTCGTTCATCCCGGAGCCGTCTGGTGTGGTTCGCGGTTCGGGCGGTGAACCGGTTCGCGGTTCGCGAAGAGCGGTTCGTGGTTCGCCGAACCCGGTTCGCGGTTCGCGGTCAGGCACCGACGCGGTTCGCGAACTTCTCGCGGGCGTCCGCGAGGCGGTGGTGCGCGGTGGTCTTCTTCATGCCGGTGGCCTTCATGACGAACTCGAGGTCGACCGTGTCGTAGCCATGGGTCTCGATCAGTTCGAGAACCTGCTGAACCTGCTCGGCCGCGGCCTGCTGCGCGGCGCTGCGCCGGTTCGAACCGGCCTGCGCCGAAGCGGGTTGTGCCTGCTCGGCGGCGGTTCGCGGCTCGGGGTCCGCCGGGGCCGGTTCACCGGTCGGCGCGGTTCGGTTCGCGGCTTCCAGTTCGCGGCGCCCGCCCGGTTCGCCGGTTCGCGCCGCGGGCAGGGCGTGGTTCGCCGAACCGCCAGGCCGGTTCGCGGGGTGGTTCGGCGAACCGGCGCGGGTGAGGCGAACCGCGAACTGCGGGATGGCGGCCGGGTTCGCCGAACCAGTCAGGGCGACGGCGAGGCTGGAGTTCGGGACGCGGGGCAGTGCGCGAACCGGGACCCAGTCGCCGACGCCGATCATGGCAGCGACGAACCGGCGAACCGCACCGAGGCCGGTTCGGCGAACCAGTTCGCGGTGGTTCGCCGCCGCCGTCCAGGCGAGCTCGACCGTGGACAGCGACTCGTCCGTGATCGCCAGCGACCACGCGGTGAAGGAGTGCGCGGGGTAGCGGATCCAGCGGATCGCGCCAATGGTCGGCCTCGACTTGGCGACCTTGCCGTCCGCACGGAGCTTCTGGCGGTGGATCAGCCGGGCGTAGAGCTCCCACAGCACCATGCCGGTGATGCTCATCACCGCGAAGCTCACGGCCTTCGGAGTGACGTTCCAGTAGCTGATCTGGTCGACCATCTTCATGGCGACCGGGTCCCACTTCTGGCCGGTGACGACCCCGGAGGCGTGCCAGTAGTTCATGACGGCCGCGCCGGTGGCGAACACCCAGGTCGCGACCCGGTAGAGGGTGCCGGCGTCGCCGCTCTGGCGGGCCTGGTGGTACATCCACGCGACGAACGCCGTACTCAGCTCCCAGGCCGCGGCGAACAGGATGGTGAACGGGGCGATCCAGCCGAGGATGTCGTGGGCGAATCCTGCCTGCCCGGTCCATGCGACGGCCATCGGCGCGGTGATCGGTACGATCGCCAGCAGCCGCCGCGAGTTCGCCTTCACCAGCGCCTTCAGCCGGCTGGTGAGAGTGGTCTTCCCGGCCCGCTCGGCGGCCTTCGCCTCGCGCTTCAGCCGGCGGCGCTCCAGCTTCCGGGCCGTGCGGCTGGTGGCCTGCTGCAAGGTCCGCTGTGCGGAGAAGTGAGCGAGGTCGGCCCGGTCCTTGGCCTCCTGCGCCTTGGCCTCCAGCTCCCGCGCGCTCTCCAGCGCCTTGGCGGCCTCGGCCTTCTCGGCGGCCGCCGCCTTCTGCGCCTCCCGGCGGATCCGACCGGCCTCCTGCTCGGCCTCGCCCCGCAGCCGCGCCGCCTCAGCGACGGCCTGGGCGCGCTGCTGCTGCGCCTCCTTCCCGGCCTGGGCGCGCACCTGGTCGGCCTCAGCCGCCGCCCTGGCCCGCACCTCCCGGGCCGCGTCGGTGGCCTGGTCGACCTCCCGGTCCGCTTCCTCCCGCAGCCGGCGCACCTCGCCGCGCACCCGGTCGGCATCGGACTGCGCGCCGCGGCGCAGCTCCTCCACCTGCTCGCGGGCCTCGGCGAGCAGCCCCTCGGCCCGGGTGCGGGCGTCGGCGAGCACGGTATCGGCCTGTGAGGTGGCGTCCTCGCGGACCTTGGCCGCGTGCCGCTGCGCCTGGGCGCGTAGCTCGGTGGCGTCACGCTGCGCCTGGGCCCGGATCCGCTCGGCCGCTTCCTCGCCGGCGCGGGTGAGGGCGCCGGCCTTCTCCTCGGCGTCGGCGAGCAGCTGCTCGGCCTGGGCGCCGCGGTGCCGGGCCTGTTCGGCCGCCTCGCTGCGCACCTTCTGGGCCTGCTCTTCGGCGGCCTGGGTGAGGGCGGCCGCGGCCTGTTCGGTGTCGGCGAGCAGGGTGGTGGTCTGCGCCTGCGCGTCGGCGAGGATCGCCTGGGCGCGCTGCTCGGCCTCCCCGAGCAGCTTGGCGGCCTGCTCCTCAGCAGTGGCGGTGATGCCGGCCGCCAGCAGGCGGGCCTGCTCCTCGGCGTCGGTGATGATCCGTTCGGCGTCCTGCTCGGCCTGGGCGCGGACGGCGGCGGCGCGCTGCTCGCCCTCGGCCAGCAGCGCCGCGGCCCGCTGGGTGGCCTCCTCCAGCAGCCGGTCATTGTCCGCGTGGGCGTCGGCGTCGGCTTCGTCGCGCTGTTCCCGGGCGTACTGGAGGATCAGGTCGGCCTGGTCGTTGGCCATGTCGAGGATCTGCCGGACCGCCAGGTCGGCCCGCTGCGTGACCGTCTCGGCCTCGGCGGCGGCGTCCGCGCGCAGCTGCTCGGCCTCGGCCGCCCACTGCTCGGCGGTCGCCAGGTCGCGGCCGGCGGTGGCGGCGGCACACTCGAGGACGGCGAGCGCCTGGTCCTCGGCGAGGGCCAGGACGTCGGCGGCGCGGTCGGCGGCGTCGGCGAGGACCGGGTCGGCGGCGGGCCGTGCCGCGACGGGTTCGGGGAGGGCGGGCTCGTCGGTCCGAGGCGCCTCGGGAGGGCTCGGCGCGGTCGTCTCCGGGGTGGCGGCCGGGGCGCGGCGGCGGGGTGCCGGCTTGGGCGGCGGGGCCTTGCGTGAGCGCCGGTTGGTGGTCTTGGTCGGGCTCATCGGTGGTGGTTCTCCTTCGATGGTCGGTCACTGTCGGTGAAGCCGATAGGGCGTGGCGGTGGCTCCTGGCACCGGCTGCGGCGCGGTGCGAGGCGGGGGTGGAGAGGTCGGGCGAAGCTGCGGGGCGGCGCGGTGGAGTCCGCCGGGTTCCCGGCGCGGCAGGCCTGTAGCGGGCCGGCCGCGCCGGGGTGCTTTCGGCGGGGTGACGGGGCGTTTTGCGGCTGTAGGCGGGGTGGGCTCTACGGGCTCTACGGCGCTACGTGCCTGGTCACAGCGCTCTACGGGCTCTACAGCGGCTCTACCGGGGCTCTATGGACCGGATCGGGCGCAGGGCTGGTAGAGCCGTTGTAGAGGGCTTGTAGCGGGTGTGGCTATGCGTCCTCGTCGTCTTCTTCGTCGTCTTCTTCGTCGTCGTCGGCGCCGGTGAGGGCGTCGGTGAAGTCGGAGAGGTAGTAGCCCATGCGGTTCTTCGCGCCGTTCTCGGTCATGGCGCGGGCCTGACGCGCTGTAACCCCGTAGGGGGCGAGCAGCGCGTCCAGGTCGGCCTTGGTGAACTCCCCGTACACCTCCGGGTTGGCCTCGGCGAGGCGCTTCAGGAGCGGGTGGACGTGGATGGTCGGCTCGTCGTTCATCGCGTCGATCACGTCGAGGATCGACGCGGTCGGCGCGGCTCCGGCCAACCCGGCGGTCGGGGCCGGGGTGGGGCGGCGGGCGCCGAGGGAGGCGAGCAGTGCGGGCCAGTCGAGGCCGGCCAGGGCGGCGCTGGCGGTCAGGTCCGGCAGGCCGGCCTGGGCGCGCAGGGTGCCGCGGCGGGTGGCTTCGTCGTCGGTCAGGTGGCGGAACTTCCAGGGCATCGGGCGGTTGCGCTGGCCGGGCAGGCCCTGGATGTAGACGGTGCCGGCGTCGGCGGGGTCGGTGTGGGTGCCGGGCTTGAGCCGGTCGGCCCGGTAGCCCTCGCGCAGGGCGCCCTGGCCGAACAGGCCGGTGACGTCGATGCCCCGGCAGCAGCCGGCCATCTTCAGCGACATCTTCGGCGCGATGGCGGAGCCGAGGTCCTCCTTGGTGCCGAACTGGGAGGCGCCGATGATCCACACGCCTTCCTTGCGGCCGATGCGCAGCAGCCGCAGCAGCTTCGCCTTGGCCTTGACGGGCAGGTCGTGCCACTCGTCGACGAAGACGATGACGGCCGGGTGCTCCGGGGAGGGCCGCCAGGTCTTGCCGTAGCCGAGGGACTTGCGCAGCTTGGTACGGGCGTGGCACAGCTTGTCGAGCCAGTCGAGGGCCTTGAGGACGTGCTTGTCGTCGCTGGCGGCGAGCTGGATGGCGTCGCCGAGTGCTTCGACGCCTTCGCCGCGCGGGTCGATGGACAGCACGACGGCGTCCCGGCAGGAGGTGGCCCAGTCGGCGAGGGCGAGCATGATCGAGGACTTGCCGCCGCCGGAGTCGGCGACCAGGAAGCCCATCACCCCGGCAAGGGGGAAGGAGAGCTCCGTGCCGTCGAGGCCCTGCCCGAAGGAGCCCGCCTGCATGATCGAGTTCGACAGTGCGGTGTTCTCGGCGAGCGGCCCCATGTCGGTGAAGCCCGGCTTGGTCTGCAGCCGGACGGTGGCGGTGTCGCTCGCGTCCGGCCAGCACTCCACGGCCAGGCCGTTGCGGGGCAGCTTGAGCAGGGTGCGGATCGCGGCCGAGCTGCGGTCAGTGTCGATGTCGGCCGGATCGCCGGAGGCGACCGTCACCGTCATCGACCAGCCGACCGACGTACGGACGGTGCCGGTGATCGACGCGACGTCGATCTGCTGCGCCACCAGCGCGCGGCGCAGGCACTGCCCGGCCTGCTCGGCGTCCTGGGCCTCGGCGATCGGGAACGGCTTCGCGTCCTGCTCGGCGACCTCCGCCGTGGCAACGCTGTCCGCGCTGTCCGTCGTCACCATGCCGGTGGGCGGGTCAAGTTCGGGCAGCAGCAGCTCGGCGGGGACCGGGCGGTGGGTCAGGCGCGGCGGGTGGGCGGCGGTCCACCAGGCAAGTCCCGTCGCGGCGAGCAGGGCGAGCAGCCCAGCCGGCGGGGCGTTCACCGCCCCGGCCGCCGCGCCGCCGGCCGCGCCGATCAGCGCGCCGCCCCGGCGCAACCGGCCGAAGGAGCGGGCGCGGGCGATCTGACGCTCGGTCGGCTGCACGGGGCGGAAGTCGGCCTTGCGCATGTCCTTGAGGGACTTCTCCAGACGGCGCGCGGCCTCGCGGCCGAGGATGAGCTGCTGGCGCTGCGTCTGGGTGAGTCCGCCGTCACTGGCTTCCTCCTCCAGGCGCACGATCTTCTTGTGCTCCTTGCCGAGCGCGGCCTCCACCTCGCCACGGCGTTCGGTGTAGGCCTCGAGCTGAGCGGCGACCAGGCGGCGGCGGATCTCGTCGCCGGACTGGTCGGCGGTGGAGGCCCAGTGGGCCAGCCACTGCCCGATCAGCCGGGCGCCCTCGCCGGTGCGCCTGGTGGTGCCGACCGCGAAGGCGGCGATCGGGTTCGGCTTGGCCTCGGCTTCCCCGCTGTCGGCATCGTCCTTACCGGCGGTTGCGGTGGTCTCCGGAGCGGTGTCGGCGGCGGGCCCGGGGGTCTTGGTCAGCTGGACGGGAGCGGTGGTCGGCGGGTCGGCGTCGGCGAGCGCCGTGCCGGGGTGGGTCTCGGTGGTCAACGGGGCCTCCAGGCTCCACGGGGCGGGGTTGGGTTGGGTGGTCCGGTCTGGGGTGGACGCCCCGGCGCCCGTTCGCCCAGTGGTTCGGGCGGGCGGGTCCGGGGCGCCCATCACGGGCCGGAGTCAGCCGATGATCAGGGCGCCGAGCCAGTTGGACAGCGGGACGCCGGTGTAGGCGGCGAGGCCTCCGAGGGAGATGGACAGTCCCCAGGTCGCGCCGGAGAACGCGCCGGAGATCATCAGGACGCGCTCGCCCATGTTCTTGGCGAACCAGCAGAACGCGCAGGCGAAGGCGAACACGATCAGCGCGATCCAGGAGCCGGAGAAGGTGAGCTGGCCTTCCTGCGCGACGGCGACCGCGCCGGTGCCGCCGACCATGCCGCGGCTCGCCAGGGTGCCGGCCTGGTTGCCCGCGCCGGTGCTGAACCCGGACACGAGACCAAGCAGACCGCCCTGGCAGGCGGAGGCCAGAACCATGACGGCCAGGCCGAAGATGTACGGCACCAGGTACTTCTTCTTCCTCAACGCGGCGAACTTCCGCTTGTGCTTGAAGAAGAGGTAGCCCCAGGTGCCGGCGAACGCCGCGAACCCGGCCGCGGATCCGGCAAGGGTCACGGTGTGGGTGATCTCGATGCTGGTCATGCTCACTGGACGGCCTTCCAGGCGTAGGTGACGGTGATGGACGCGGCCGCCCAGCCCGTGCCGACGTACGCGGTCCGGGCGATGAGTTCCGTGATCAGGCGCAGCGCCCGGTTGCGGACGGGCACCCACCGCAGCGCCCCGGCCAGGGCCAGGCAGCAGGCGGCGAGGACGGCGGCGCCGGTGTAGCCGAGCTCGCTCACCGGCAGGAAGAGCCCGGCCAGCGGGCTCTCCCTGTCGACGGGGTAGGACCCGATCACCGGACCGCGCCGGTGAAGACGGAGCCCAGCAGGGCGCCGGCCCAGTCGCGGGCCGGCCCGTAGGCGAGGGTCCCGACGACGACCGCCCAAGCCGCCACCCGCAGCACGGTACGCAGCACGACGCCACGCAGCCGCGAGCGGACGACGAGAACGGCGCCGAGGGTGATCAGGCCGAGGCACAGGCCCGGGTCGGCGACGTCGGCGGCGGGGCGGAAGGAGTGCGAGCAGTCCTGCACCACGCTGCGCCACAGCCAGGCCGGGCCGGTGGCCGCGACGGCGGCGGCCGCCAGGTTCGGCCAGGCCTGCACCGTCCGCTTGAGGGCGGCGGCGGCCCGCTTGACGCGGGCCCAGTCGATCAGGTGGTCCGCGTCGTCCGGCTTGAGCGGGATGGCGGCGTCCAGGCGGGACTGGCGCAGCTCCTGCGCCAGCTCCGCCAGGCCGTCCTCGTCGTAACCGGGCTTGGTCATGTCCGCGGGTTCGGGGTGCTCCGGGACGGCGGGGTCGTACGTGGGGCGCGGCGGGACCTCGGGTGTGACGGTCACGTCGTCACCTCCGGTCCGCCGTCCGGGGCGGGGTTACGCATCGGTGGCCTCCAGTCGGTCGAGGTAGGGCGGGATCAGGTGGGCTTCCGCGTACAGCGCCAGCAGCAGGCCCAGGGCCGTGACGGCGCAGGTGGCGAAGAAGGCGAAGAAGACCTGGTCGAGCGTCATGTGCACGGTCCTTTCGGACGGGCGACAAGGGGTGGAGTTCGGGGCGGGCCCGTGGCTCCCCTGGACGGCCGGCGGTCCGGCGAAGGCCGGTCGCGCGTCGGCGGTCCAGGGCGGCTACGGGTACGGCCGGGGTGCTGCCCGGCCGCCGGCGCCGCGAGTGCGGGCCGACGGTCGGGCGCGTGAAGCGACGGCGGGTCAGCGGGTCAGTAGACCTGCGGGCCGTGGCCGGTGTGGCGCGCCGTGTCGGCGGCCGGGTTCTGGTCGTCGGTCACGGTGTTCAGCTCGCCGCACTGGATGACCAGGCCGGTCACGTGCACCGTGCTGCCGTTGATGTGGTTGACGACGGGGCCCTGGCCGGTGCGGCTGCTGCCGGTCTGGATGAGGACGCCGGGGCTGATGCCGCTGCCGGGGTGGTTCGTGCCCATGAAGGGGTCTCCTGACGAATGACGGGCTCCCGGGCCGGTGCGGCGCCGGGAGGCTTCGTTCGGGATGGCCGCGGGCCCGGCGGCCGGTGCGCACCGATCAGCGGTGCGCACCGGCAGGGGCCGATGGCGGCGGGGGCGCTCGCGGCCTGGCTGGCCGGCGAAAGCGCCGGGGTGGAGCAGCGAGTGGGTGGTGCGGGGTGCGTGACGGCCGCGCCCCTTGCCGAGGGGGCGGGATCGGCCGCTTACCGCCCGGCCGGGTGCCGGGTCGGACGCGCCTGGATTGAGCGGGGCGGCGGTGTCCCCGTGCCGAAAGTGCTACGGAAGCAGTCGGGTGGTTCACCCCTGGGGCGGCGTCACGCTCGCGGGCCCCGGGGCCGTTCTCTGTGTTGTTCGTATTGGCGCGCTGTGGAGTTAGGAAGCAACGGGCACGTCCCTGGCCTGGCCCCCCTCGGGCCGGACTTCCGGGTGCTGCTGGTGGTGCGTCGGGTGCTGGGCCCTGGCGGGCCCGGCGCCCACTCCCGGCGCCGTCCAGGCATGGGCATGCCAGGACGGTTCCGAGAGCAGGCGGCGGGAGCCGAACTGCGGGTGAAGCGGGGAGAAGGGTTACTGGCCGGAGCCGGAACCGCCAGCCTTCGCCGCGTCGCGGCGGGCCTGGTCCTCGCGCATCCGGCGCAGCGCCTCGTCGGCCTGGTTCGAGAGGATGGCGATCATCGACGTCCTCCCTTCGGGGCGGGAGCCTTCTTGTCCTTGCCGTCGCCGTTGGCGAAGGCGCGGCAGAGGTGAGTGATCGTCACTGCGCACCCCCGTTCTGGCGGTACGGGCGGCCGAAGCCGCGGCGGGTGTGCTGCTCGGCTCCCGGCTGGTTGTACGGGTCCGAAGAGAAGACCCGCCGACCGCGCTGGTCCGTACCGGCCGGAGCCACCGGCACCTGCGCCATGCGGTGGTGGCGCCGCGCCTCGGCCTCGTCGTAGGAGTGCCATCCCCCGGCGAAGTCCCCGCTGGTGCCGGTCGTGCTGCCGGAGCTGCTGGAACTGGAGGAGTTGCGGGAGCCGAAGCCCAGGTAGGAGCGGATGCCCATCAGGACCGCCCTCCCGTCTGCTGCTCTGCGGCGGTGGCCGCGTCGGCGCGGTCGTCGGCGTGCTTCGCGTCGATCCGGCCCAGGTGCTGCTGGACCCGGCGCTCGAGGTCGGCGGCGGCGTCGGTCGCGCTCACTGGGACACCTCCTGCCCGGCCGGCTGGCCGTTGCGGGCCTTGTAGTCGGCAGACGCGGCGACGCAGACCTCGCGGATCTGGTCCGGCGTCCGGGCCGCGTGGATCGCGGCGTGGAACGCCTCGGCGCGCTCCGCGACCGCCCGGGCCTGCTCGGGGCTCTGCGGCGACGTCTGCTGCGCCATGGTCAGCACCCCGCCGTCTGCGGCTGGGCCGCCGGCTGGATGAAGCGGCTGATCGCGTTCTGGACGAACCAGCTGAGGTGCGCCCAGCCGGTGCGGCCGGCCTTGGCGAGGTGCTCTTCGGCCTGCCGCCAGACGTCAGCGACGAGCTCCATAACGATGCTCTCGCTGGCGGTCGGGGCGACCGCGGCGAGGTCGTGGATGACAAGCGAGAGCACGCGGCCCTCGTACTGCTCCTGAAGGGGAGCACTGCGGTGGCTGGCGAGGGTGGGGTCGCTGTTCCCGCTCCTACGCGGGTCGGTCATGCTGGTCATTGCGGATCTCTCCTTTGACGAGCTGGTCCGTTGGGACCCCGGTGGATGCTGTCCAGGCGCACCGGGGTCTCGCCGTTTCACGAGAATCTCCGTGTTGGCTTAGCCAGCTTAGCTGATACAGTCGTGGCTGTGTCAACTAAGCCGGTGAAGCTATCTATGACAGGGAGGTGGCCCTACGATGTGGCTCATGACTGATCCACTCGCCCAGCCCTACCAGCGGATCGTGGAGGACGTGCGCGATCAGATCCGTCTAGGTCGCCTTCGGCCAGACGACAAGCTGCCCAGCACCCGCGAACTTGCTACTCACTACGGCGTGGCTCACGGGACCGTACAGAGGGCACTCACCGAGCTCCGAGCGTCTGGGCTGATCTACTCGCACCAGGGGAAGGGGAGCTTCGTGCGGCATGTACCACTGGACGAGCCCGAGGCGACATCCGAGCTCCAAGAGCTGCGGGAGCAGGTCAGCGCCCTGGCCGCCCGCCTTGAGCGGGTCGAGCAGGCGGTCTTCCAAAAGACGTGATCCACGGGCACTCCCTCGGGCCGGTTTCTGATGCACAGATCAAATCCGACTCGGCCGTGATGAACCATCACATCTCCATGGGGAGATCCGTACGCGGGTTCATCAATGCGTTTTCAACATCCACGTACATATGCGTTTCGGGGCACCGCCCCTAGGCTCGCGAGCATGACGACAGCGGAGGTGGGGAGCATGGCAAAGGTGCGGCTGGGATGGCGACCCGAAAAGCTGCGCCAGCAGCGGGAGGCGCACGGCCTGACACTCGAGGACGCCGGCGAGCGCCTTCGTCTGGTGGCGGAGCAGGCCGGACTGAAGAACATTCCGGCTGCGCACCCGCAGACGATCTGGCAGCACGAGCAGGGCGAGATCTACCCTGGCCCGGACTATCGACGGGCGTACTGCGCGCTCTACCGGGCGACGGACCCGCAGCTCGGATTCCGGAATCCACTGCCGGGTGAGGACACCACCTTTGCGCTGACGCCAATGTCCTCGACCAACAACGGCACTCACGTACTGGCTGTCGAGCGGGCGCTGCACAGGATTGCACCGGGTACGGCCGATGCCGACAACATGTCGTTGCAGCAGCGGATTATGGACGCTTGGCGTCGGCGGCACACGGGCGGCGATCCGCACCGGCCCTCGATTGTCCTGGTCGGCGGGTTCGCCGGCAGCGGAAAGACGGAGTTCGCCAGGTTCCTGACTCAGCTGACTGGCTGGCCGCTGTTGGACAAGGACCCGCTGACCCGACCGCTAGTAGAGCGTCTGCTCGTCTCGCTCGGCGGTGATCCCAACGACCGACACACGGACTTGTACCGCAATGAGGTGCGGGCGTTGGAGTACGACTGCCTTATGCAGGCCGCCTACGCCAACGTGGCCTGCGGCATCTCCACTGTGCTGACCGCCCCATTCATCGCCGAGATGGCGGACGAGGCGTGGATGACTCGGCTCATCAACCGCTGCCGCGCCCAGGGTGTCGACGTGTCGCCGATCTGGGTGCGCTGCGACGCAGAGTCGATGCGCGAGTACATCGGCTTCCGATCGGCCGCCCGGGACGCGTGGAAGTTGGCGAACTGGAACGACTACATCGCCACCATCGACACGGGGCTGCGGCCAGTGGTGCCGCACCTAGTGGTCGACAATCGCATGGGGGCAGCAATCTCACTGGCCGATCAGGCCCGGCTCGCTCTCGCGGAGGTACGCGTATGACCAGCCAGCCGCGACGCGGGGTGATCCTGTACGGGCCGCCGGCCTCCGGGAAGGACACCGTGACGGGCGCCCTGGCCACGCTCGACCCCATCTTCACACTGTTCTCAAGGGTGAAGGTGGGACCGGGCCGGTCGACCGGCTATCGGATGGGGACGCCGGAACTGCTGGCGCAGTTGCGCGCCACGGCAGGTGCCGTGGTTTACGAGAACAGCAGGTACGACAGCACCTATGTGACCGACCGGGCAGGGTTGGACGCGGCGGTCGAGGCCGGGGTGCCGGTGATGCACCTAGGGCAGGTCGATGGGGTGCGGGCGGTACTGGACCGCTACCCCGCTGACTGGCTGACGGTGCTGCTCTGGTGCCCGAGGGAGTCGACCGCCGAACGGTCGGCGGGCCGGGGAGACACGGACACCTCCGCGCGTCTGGCCGCCTGGGATGCCACGCAGGCGGACCTCGAGGCCCATGCCAGCTTCCGGTTCGATCTGGTTGTCCGCACGGACGTGGCGTCACCCGAGCAAGCAGCTGAGCGGATCCGCCAGGCGCTCGCCGAACGTGATCAGCTGCTGATGCTGGACTTCGACGACACGCTGATCGACCGCCTCGCTGCGGTGACGGCATGGATCTCCGGGTACTGCGCCGCCCACGGACTGGGCCCGGATGTCGAGCGGCGGATCCTGGGCGCTATGCAGGTCCGCGCGGATTTGCAGACGTTCGAGAGCCTGTGTGCTGAGCTGTCATTGCCGGAGTCCGCTGATCGGCTGTGGGCCCGCTACAGCGCAGAGTTCCCGGCAACGGTCCGGCCTTTCCCGGGCGTTCCGAACGCGCTGGAGGCGGTCAGGGCCAGTGGGTGGCAGGTTGTCGTCGTCACCAACGGCGGCGGAGAGATCCAGCGCGCCAAGTTGAAGGCGAGCAGGATCGACGGCCTGGTCGACGGGATATGCATCTCCGAGGACGCTGGCACCCGCAAGCCGGACCCTGCGATCTTCGAAATGGCTGCCGCGAGCGTGGGGCGCCGCCTCACAGGTGGCGGTTGGATGGTCGGGGACAACGCCGCCTTGGACGTGGTCGGCGGCCGCGCCGCCGGGCTGCGCACCGTCTGGGTCTCCCACGGTCGGCCGTGGCCCGGGGGCCCGAAGCCGGACCACATCGCGCTGGATGTCTTGGACGCTCTGGAACACGTCCGTGGAGGTGCCCGGTGACGGATCGACAGGTCACGGTCGGGGTGCTGCATCCCGGCAGCATGGGCGCGGCCGTCGCGGCGTGCGCCCTCACGAACAGCGGCCAGGTCTTGTGGTGCCCGCGGGGGCGCAGCGAGGCAACCGCGGCCCGGGCGGAGCAGTTCGGTCTGACGGCGGTGCCAGCTCTGGACGAGCTGGTGGCTCAGGCCGAGGTGGTGCTCAGCCTGTGCCCGCCAGCCGCGGCGGAGGACGTAGCGCGGGAGGTGGCCGGGCTCGGTTTCACCGGCCTGTACGTAGAAGCGAACGCGATCAGTCCGCAGCGGGCGGCGCGGATCGAGGAGTTGCTCGGCGGAACGGCTCGCGCAGTGGTCGACGGCGCAGTGGTCGGCTCGCCGCCGATCGGTACGAAGCGGGCCCGGCTGTACCTCTCCGGACCGGTGGACGGGGTCAGGCTGGTCGAACGGCTCTTCTCCGGCACCGCAGTGTTGACCCACATTCTGGGAGAGGAGATCGGGCAGGCCAGCGTGTTGAAGGCCGCCTACAGCACGTTCCAGAAGGCATCCCGGGTGCTGGCCGCGCTGTCCTACGGGCTCGCGCGCGAGCACGGCGTCGACCAGGCGCTGCTCGATGTCGCCGATCAGCGGGCCGGCTCCTACCTGACAGAGACGGACTACATCGGCAAGACCGCTGCCCGAGGGTGGCGGTGGGGCCCCGAGCTGGAGGAGGCGGCGGACACGATGGCCGCCGCTGGCCTTCCGGACGGGCTGCTCCGCGCGGCAGCATCCACGCTCAGCCGGTGGGACGACGCCAAGGACACCAAGCTGTCGGCCGACCAGGCACTGGACGAGCTGCTCCGCGCAGAGGCCGAGCTGTCCAGCCGACACGCGGAACCTGAACGGCCCGAGGACCCAAGGAGACGAATAAGCTGATCCGGTCGCCCGTAGGGCGGCGCACAGACCAACAAACGCGAAAGCGGCCCCCAGTCGCCAAACTTGGGCCGCTTGCGCTTCTCGATATAACCGGCCCTCGCCAGGGACACCCAGGTGAGCGCCCACAACACAGCCGTTGTTGGTCCGACGGTACCAGGCATACCCGGTCCGGGGCGAGAGACACCATCTCTCACCCGGCCGAGTCAAGTTGTCTGGTGCCCACGGACTGGCAGCGGCGGAGAGGCAAGCCCCCGTTGTCCCGCACCGCCGCCAACCCCTGTCCACAGGCCGTCCGTGCGACCACTGGGTTCGTGATCAACGCCCGATCCCAACCGCTGTCGCGTGACGAAGACCACGCTGCCCTGCTGGCGGGGAGCGTCATTCGTGACGCCCCATATTCAGCTGTTCCTGCGGCTCTGGATGTAGACGGCCCAGTCCGGAGCTGCCCGCCGGTACCACTTCTCCGCCGTGATGACGTGCATCCCGGTCAGCGAGGCGAGGACTGCGGGCGGCAGGTCCTGCCCGAGGTTCGTCAGCGCGGTCGCGCGGCCTGGTTTCACCCGGATGCCTGCACGGTTGAGGCTCTTGGTGACGGTTGCCGGCCGCCGGTGGCCGTCCGGATCGCGGTTGCTGGGGAAGAGCCAGCGGGTCGTGCCGCTGCCGCGGACCACGGCGTTGTCCGGCTGGTCGCTGAGCCTGGTGACCAGCACCGCGAGGTCCGGGGGCAGCAGGACGGGCGCCTGGTCGAGCGTGAGGAAGGTCTGCTCGCCGGTGCGGCTCAGATCGTCGGCGGTCAGCGTGACGATGTGGCTGACCTGCTGTCCGTAGAGGAGGACCAGAGCGCCGGCGACGCGGACGTCGAGCGGAAGCTCGTCGTCGTGGAGGCACTGCTGGAGCATGTCCCAGTGGTCGTTCTCGTCCATGCCGGCCGGGTCGGGCTTGCTGGGGTGGGGAACGAGCAGGTCCCGGGACAGGCCTCGGCGAGCGGTCCAGACGAGGAAGTCGCGCACCTGGTAGCGGGCGCGCGATCCCTCCGCGAGCCACTGGTCGACGTGTTCCTGGGTGACCTGGGCGAGCTCGATCTGCTGGTCTGCGGCCCAGGTCAGGAACTGGACTCCGCGGTTGATCCGGGTGGCCGCCCAGCTGGTGACGTAGCTGGTGGGCGGGCGCCGCTGGGCTCGGCGCCGCAGGCGGGG
This sequence comes from Kitasatospora sp. NPDC048194, assembly GCF_043202455.1. Classification (NCBI taxonomy): domain Bacteria; kingdom Bacillati; phylum Actinomycetota; class Actinomycetes; order Kitasatosporales; family Streptomycetaceae; genus Kitasatospora; species Kitasatospora sp. NPDC048194. The sequence goes on along the minus strand of NZ_JBIDAK010000048.1, from coordinate 13,946 downwards.
AAGGACGCTCCAGCGGTCGTAGGCCCTGAGCACCGCAGTGAACTGCGGGTGGCGGGCGATGACGCGCTCCAGGTGGCGTTCGACCTGGGCCAGGTGTTCGTCGCGGGCGGGCAGGACTCCGACGGCGACGAGGAGTTTGCGCAGGTTGCCGCCAGCCACGGGGTGTTCCGCGGTGAGGTCGTCGATGCGCCGGTGAGTCACCTCGTGTCCGGCCCGGGCGAGGTCGCCGAGGAAGTGGGCGCCCTTGGCGTTGCGGATCCAGGATGCGACGGCTTGGGGCTGGTCGGTGCGGGTGAACGCTTCACGGAGCGGGCTCAACTGCCGGGCGGCAAGCGGGGGCAGGCCGTCGAAGTAGCCGGCCATCTCGACCTTGAGGGCACAGCGGGCGCACATGGTCGGCCGGAAGGAGGAGTCGCTCGGGTTGTCGCAGTTCGTGCAGAGGTAGTCGGTGGTGCTGCCCGCGCAGGGGCCGCAAGCCGGTTCGCCGTCGAGTCGGGCGATCAGGGCCCGGCGTCGACCGCATCGGGTGCATGTTCCCGGGTGCTGCCGGGTCCGTTCGTAGCACATGCCGCAGACCGGTCCGAGTGGCCAATGAGCGTATGCCGTAACGGACTTGGAGCAGAGCGCGCAGGTCTTCGGGCGGCGCGGACGGCACGAGTCGCACAGGAGTCGGCCGGTCCCGGCCGAGCAGACTGTCAGCCGGCCGCAGTCCGCGCAGGCCTTCTTCGGGCCCACGTGGAGGCGGTAGCAGGCCGAGCAGTGGCCCTGGGAGACCAGGGGGCGGGTCTTGCCGCAGCGCCGGCAGTCTCCGGTCTTGCTGAGGTAGAGGCAGGTCCTGCACACGTGTTCCGTGCCGTCCGCGGCCTTCTCGACCAGCGGGCGGAGCAGTCCGCAGCGCGGGCAGGCGGGCTGCTTCACACGGGTGTAGCCGGCTTCCAGCAGCACGGCGATGAAGCGCTGGACGCACGGCGTCGCGTGGGCGCTTCCGCTGGTCAGGGCCTGCGGGAACACCTCCAGGTGTTCCCGCAGGAAGCGGCGGGTGCGGTGGTTCGTCGTGCGGAGGATCGCCGCGGCACCCTCCGCTCCGAGCTCCGGGAGGTCGGCGGCCACCAGGGCGACCAGCCGGTCGAAGAACTCCTGCGTGGTGCGACGGGTCACAGGCCCTCCGGCCGGCGGAGCCGGGTGCGGCGGGTCGGCGGGGCCGGTTCGCTGCCCGCGGTCTCGCCGGAGGCGGTCGGCTTGGCGACCTGGGCCTTGACCTCGACGACCTCGATGAGGTCGTTCGGGGTGACGGCGAGGATGTCGCAGAGCGCGGCCAGCGTGTCCATCGAGAGGCGCTGAGGTGGCTGTGCGACGAGTCGATACACCTGCTCGCGTGACAGGTGGACACCGCGTTCGGCCAGCAGGGGCACCAGGTCACTGGTCTGGAACATGTCCCGGGCGGCCATCAGCTTCCGCAGGTTCCAGCGGATGCCCATGCTCTTCTTCATCTCCTGCTTCCCTTCTCCGGCTTCGTGCGGCGCTGGCTCGGCCGTACGGACTGGCGCTTCAGCGACTGTTCGAGCAGCCGGTTGCGGAACTCGTCCGACACCCAGGTGTAGAGGGCGGTGGTGGAACCGAAGCGGTGGCCGACCTGGTCCTGGACGAACCGCTCCGGGTAGCCGAACTCGATCAAGTGCGTGATGTAGGAGTGTCTCAGGCAGTGGAGCTCGAGCTCCTCGGGGAGCTCGGCTTCCTGGCGGATGGTCGCGAAGACCTCGTCCAGCCGGCGGGCGGACATGCGGCCGCACCGTTCGGTCACCCACAGCGCGGGGTGCTGGGCGGGGTGGAAGCGGGGGCGGACCTCGTCGACCCACTCCTCCAGGAGCTCCACGATCCAGTCGAGCTCGGGAACGGTGAGCACGGTGCGGCGCTTGGGCGGGCTTCCGCGCGAGGCCTTGCCGAAGCGCACCTCCTGGGCGCCGAAGCGGCCGTAGTCCTTGGCCCGCGGGTTGTGCCGCAGGTCCTGCAGGTCGAGCATCGAGGACTCGCGGCGGCGAAGTCCGTAGGCGTAGACGGACTTCAGCATCACCGAGTCGCGCCAGGCCGCCAGGGAGCCCTTGCGGCCGAGCTTGCGGATGCGCTCGACGCGGTCGTCGGCCGCGTCGAAGAGCTGCTGCAGCTCGTCGTAGGTCAGTGCGCGCCGGCCGGGCCGGCCTTCGTACTCGGCGACGTGGTCGGCGGTGTTCCACTCGTGGCACACCTGGACGGGGAACTGCCCGAACTTCTCCTCGCAGGCCGACGACCAGCCGTAGCGGGAGTCGGTGATGAAGGAGCAGAACATCGCCAGGTCGCCCTGCTGGCCGCGCACGGTGGAGTGGGCGAGCGGCGGCTTCTTGGACATCTGGGCGGCGAAGTACGCCTCGACGTCCTCCGGCGTCCACTCCCAGGGGTAGGTGCCGGTGTACTCGGCGAACCGGCGGACCAGGCCCAGCCTGTCATCGATCGTCTTCTGCTGGAGCAGGCGGCTCAGCTGCTGCCTGGACCAGCCCTCCAACATCGCGCTGAACATCGCCGGCGCCGGGTCCAGTGCCCGCACGTTGTCCGGCACCACCAGGTGGATCGCCCCCGGCAGATCGACCGTTCTCATCCTCGCCTCAATGGTTGCATCAGATACAACATCGTGGCGTTTAATGTAGACCGTCGCAGGTCCGACCGCACATCCCTCCCCGGCCGGGCTCCCCTTCCCATGACTCTGAGCAGGTCAGACGTGCTTTCTCCCGCCCAGCCGCTTGTTGCATCGGATGCAATTCCGCCCACTACCGGTCACACGGACTCCGGGTTCCCGGCCTCTATGGACATGCAGAACCGCACCCCTGCCGAGATCCGCTCCTCGTACCAGCCCGCCGTCCAGGCCGGACCGGTCCTGGTGCTCGCTGCCGGATCGGAGGTGACCTGGTGAGTCCCGCCTTCATGTCGGATCCGTCCGAGCTCGATGAAGAGCTTGAGGTCGCTCTCGGCCGACGCGCTCCGTTCAGCCAGGTCGGCGACTGGGTGCTCCTGTCCGGCGCCGACAACGACGCTCGCACCCTCTACTGGGGGATGGTCGCGCACGTCAACGTCAGCAGGGACGACAACGAGGTGTGGCCCGGTCTGACCTCCCTGGCTCGCATCCTTCAGCTGAAGAAGCCGGAGGGCGTCAGCAAGTACATGCTGCAGCTGGAGGTGCTCGGCGCTGTCGAGGTGATCCGTTCCACGTCCGGTCTGGTCAGCCGCAATCGGTACATCGTTCATCAGACGCCACCGCGTGGATACCGCGGCCCTCAGTCGATGGCGGCTTGGTACGGGATGAACCGTGCGCCGAAGGGCGAGACGAAGGAGCAGAGGGAGCAGCGCGAGGCGGAGTTCGATGCCTGGCTCAACGCGGTGAGGATCGCTCTCAAGGTTCACTGCGACAAAGTCGCTGCTCAGAGGGCTGCGGCGAAGAAGGCGAAGCTGCCGGTGCCGCCTGTGGATAACTTTCGGATGCCCGAGCTTGCCGACTTCCGTACCCCCGCGCCGGGGGGTACGGCGCGACCTGGAGAAACGCAGGAGAGCCCAGTAATTCCGGTACCCCCCGGCGCGGGGGTACGTACCCCCGCGCCGGGGGGTGTCGTACCCCCGCGCCGGGGGGTGGAACAAGACGAAGGTGAAAAAGACGAAACTGATGCGCCTTCGGCGCGAGCCGGTGGTGACGCCCGTAGGGCATCTACAGGTAGTAGCGCGCGCGCGAGGCGAAGCGGCTGCGCCGCGTCCAACGGCACCACCAGTTCGGCGAAGTCAATGGGTGGCGGCGTTCGAATGACTCGGGAGCAGGCGGCGAAGGTGAGGGTCGTGGTGTCCGCGTTCCCAACGGAGCTGTCAACGCTGCCGGCCAAGCCTCTGCCCGCCCGCGTCCCGGCTAACCCGCTGGGCAACCTGATCCGCGAGCAGCTCAAGCACCGCACCCCGGAGCAGCTGACCGAGCGGATCCAGCGGCGCTGGATCACCCGTGGCTACCTGGCGAAGCTTGGTGGGCTGGATCCCCTGGAAAAGGTCAAGACAGGGGTGGGGCTGGCTGTCGAGCTGGTGAAGCCCTCACCAGACTGCCCAGACCTCTCGTGCGAGGACGGGGTGATCATCGGTTCGGGTGCACCGTGCCGTGCGTGCGAGATGCGCAAGGCCGACCGACGTACGGGCAGCAAGGCCGGTGTTCCGCAGCAAGCCGACGGCCAGGGTGAGGGACCGGCGAAGTGGTGGTGCATCACCGACGGGTGCGGATACAACTCGTACGGCGCGGGGCCGGCTGACGGCCTGTGCCACGACTGCCGCACCGAGCAGGAGCTCGGGCCGATCGACCCGGCCGAGCTCGCGGAAGTAGCGCGAGCCTTCGTAGCAGCGGGCTTCCTTCCCGATGCAGCAAACTGACCCTGAAAAAGGCTCTGGGCGCCCTTCATGGCGCCCAACGTCCCCATCCGCGCCGGCAGGGTCGGACGGGGACGTGAGCGCCCCGCAGAAGACGATCTAGACATCCACGGCCTGGAACCTGAGGAGAGCATCATGAGTGGCAACACCCCGTGGCCCGACCTCTGGCAGGGCTACGAGAAGCGGACACCCCGGACCGTCCTCGGCGACCTCGCGAGCGAGGTACGCAGCTACGCGGGCGGCCAGACACAGGAGCCGGACGACGCGATCTCGCTGGCCATCACCGGAGCCGAGGCGACCCGTGCCGCGGTGGACGCCCTTGACCACGAGTGGGCCCTCTACACCCCGGAACAAGCGGCCGTCCTCGCTGCCGCGTTGTTCGCCCAGGTCGACGCCGCCGGCATCGCTCTGCAGCGGCTGCGTTCCGTCCTCGTGCACATCGAGGGCCGGGGCGACTGCGCGCCGACCGACCGCGTCCATGACCTCATCAAGGCCGCCGCCGACGACATGCTGTCCGTGGCGCCCTCCCACGCCGGTGCCGTGGTCGGCGAACTGGCGGTGCTGCCCTCCGCCCTTACCCTGCCCTCCGGTCCGCACGACACCATCGCCGCGGTGGCCGACATCCTGGGCACGAAGCTCGACCAGCGCCACGGGCCCGGCGAGCAGGGCGACGATCAGGACGGCTGCGGATGCAGCATCGCCCTGGACAAGGACGGGGAACCCTGGGTGTTCGCCCGGGGCGACTCCCGCTGGTACCTGCTGGCACTTAACGACGGCGAACCCCAGCCCGACGGCAGCATCCTCTACACCAACAGCGTCGACCTCGATCTCTCCGACCCTCTCGCCCACCCCGGACATCTCGCCGCCGAACTGCGCGCCGTCCTGTAGGACGCGCTCAGGCGAGGCGCCAGCTTCGAGGCGTACGCCTGCCACCACCAGGACAGGAGACTTCATTGAGCGACCCGTACGACTGCGTCGTGTGCTTGAAGCCGATCGAGGCGGCACCGGACGGCAAGATCCGCATCGAAGGGATCGTCAAAGGCGAAACGGAGTGGCTGGGGCCCGTACCCAGTTCACGGGCCCTGCCGCCTCGACATCCGCACCATCTACGACCGGCTGCTCGGCGACGGCGTCCACGTCGCCCGCGGCTTCCGGGCCCGCGCCGATGATCCCGAGACCGCTGAACTGCTGAGCGAGTGGGCACGGGCCGACCCATGGGGACACCGGCCAAGCACTGGCCCGGACAGTGGTCCCGCCGTAAGCCTCCACTGGAGACCCCGTGGCCGGAGTTCACCTGCTGGGCCTTGTCGCCAAGCGCGGGAGCAGGGAGGCGCCCACTGGGCACCGCGATGGCGGTGCACCTGGCCGCAGCCGGCAAGCAGGTGCTGCTGTTCACCGGCTACCCACCACCGCTCTCTCGTCCGACCCTGGTCGTCGACAAAACCCCGAACCCGACACCCGGGCTCGTGGACCAGGCACTCGCATGCGTGCGACCCGACCTCCTCGTCATCGAGCGCTGGGAGCGAATGCACCCCGACCAGGCAGACGGCGCCTCCCGCACCAGCGAGCTGGAGAACATCGGCCAGGCGCTCAAGCAGACCGTGCTGCGCCACAAGCTCCCGTGCGTCGTCACGACCTCGCTTCCCCAGGACATGGACCTCAACCGCCCTCTGATGCGCTGGGCCGGCCACGACTCCCCAGCGGGGATCATGACCGAGTTCTGCAGCCCACTGCTCGTTCTCCGCCGGTCCAGCCCTGCCGAAGTACTCGTCCGCCTGGAACTGCACACCACCATGACCGACAGCACCGTGCGCGCCGTGGCCTGGAGGGGATGACTACTCTGGCGGTGGGCCGCCGGGGCTCGCACGCGTAGGCCACCCGTCAGGGGCCTACGGCCGTCCGGGAGAAGCGCAGCGGCCCCGGGTTCTGGACAGGGTTCTAGATATTGGGCAGCACCGGTGCTGCCAGGGTGGCGTCACCGGTGCTGCTACCCCCTCCGTTCGGCGGGGGGTGCGAAGGGGGCGCAGCGGCCCTGGTTCGCTGGGTCTCCGGCGAAGGCCTGCGGGGCTCGCGCGTCGCGCGCGAAGCCACCTGTACGGAGCCTTCGGCGTCCGGGAGCGCCGCGTCTACTTCTCTCCAACTGTTCTTTAAGGGGTCCGCGTGGTGCGGCCACCCCCGTCCGCGTGGTGCGGCTACCCCTGCTGTCGGAACGGGCCGGCGCGCCTGGGCGCGGCGTGCTTCGCCTCGGTGGCGGGCTGTTGTCAGGCGTGGGTATGGGGGACGGGTTCGCCGGTGAGGGTGTCGGTCAGGGCCCGGGTGCCGAGGGGCTGGTGCAGGACGACCGTGAGCTCGGCGATGCCGCCGTCCTCGCAGCCGATGTCCGGGCCCGAGGCGTCCCGGCGTCTGAGCAGCAGGGTGACCTGCTTGGCTGTCTCCCGTGCTACCAGGTCGGGCTTGTAGTCGCAGCCGCTCCAGGCGACCTCCATCGAGACCGTGCGGTCGTCCGAAGCCACGGTGGTGTTCTTCGTGGACGGGTCGGCGAGCGCGATGCGTCGCAGGACCGAGGCGTCCCGCCGCGTGTAGGGGAGTGGGTAGTCGGACTCATCGCCCCATGCGGCGTAGCACGCCGCCACTGCCGCCCCGATCAGCGCCACCGCGGCTATCCAGCGCTTGTCCCGCATCGTCAATTCCATCCCCCGGTGGCCTTCCCCTGTGTCGGCGATCAGGGTAGGCCTGCCGGAAGAACAACCGTTTCATCCCGCACGCCCGCCCCGAGACCGACGTGGCCGGCGGCCTTGCCCAGGTGCCCGCACAGTCGCCAGCCCGAGATGAGGCGGGCAGCCTTGTCGACTGACACCCGCCGGGGATAGCGGTGGCGTCGTTCGGGAGCGGGTGGCAGCAACGGTGCCACCCGCTCCCACAGGTCATCGTCGTCAAGCCGCGGCTGGAGCGGCGCAACCAGTGCATCAAGGCGGCCCGGGTCAGCCGCGACGTACTCTCGGAGAACATGCTCGTGACCTCTGGGCCGGCACAAAGCTCGCCCTTCGAGGTGCCGGCCGACGCCAGCGAGGTGGTGCGGGGCCCGGCGCAAAGCGGCTGTCCTGCGTGCGGCTGGTGTCGGCGGCCCAATCGGGCAGCGGCCTCTCCGGTGCGGCCGCGGCGAGCGCTCGGCCGAGCCCGCCCCTGTCAGTCTGCCAGCTGCCGCAGCGGGCGGCGCGCCAGCTTGTCGACCGCTTCGGCCGGGACGGCTCCGAAGGAGCGCGCCTCGGTGGCGGCCTCGGCGAGGACATCCTCGTCCAGGCCCTCGAATGCCTCCTCCACGACTCGGCCGTCTCCTCGAAGCGCTCCAGACGGTACGCACGCGGGCTCGACGACGGCCGACGATCCACCCCTACCGGGTTGCCCAGCCGGGCACGGTGCTCGGAGGAGGGACGGCGGACGCGGCCTACGGGCGGAGGCGGAGGGCGGACTTCCTCCGATACTCGCCCGGGGGAAGACCGTACGTCGCCCGGAACGCCCGGTTGAACGCGGTGCTGTCGGCGAACCCCCACCGCGCGCCTACTGCACCAACGGAAAACCTTGCGAGGCCGGGCTCCGCGAGGTCGGACCGGCACCGTTCCAGACGTAGCGCGCGGACGAAGGCGGCGACCGTCTGCTGCTCCTGACGGAACAGCCGGTGTAGATAGCGCACCGAGATGCAGTGCGCGTGCGCGATCGTCTGGGGTGTCAATTGGGCGTCCCCGAGGTTCCGTTCGATGTATGCCTTGATGTCGTGTAGCAGCGCGGTCTGGCGGGTCTCCGCCGGTAGGAGTGTCTCGGCGTCGGCTCGGTGTTCGAGGAACGCCAGCGACAGGTCGACGGCTGCCGCGCCCAGGCGTACGGCGTCCCGCTCGTGCCAGGACCCGGCCTGCCGGGCGAGCTGTTCGAGGAATGCGCCCAGGACGGCTCCAATCCCCGACCCCGACGGTATTCGCTGCGCCGCCATCGACCTCATCGCCTGGTCGGGGAGCGGCACCCGGGTCTTGGGCAGGTGCAGCATTATTACCTTCCCGGGGCCGTCCCCGGACAGCGCCCATGACTGGCAAGGGTGCGAGGTGTCGTACAGCACCAGGTCGCCGAGGCCCAGCAGTGTGTGGCTGCGGTGCTGGCCGAACCTCATGGAGCCTGCGGCGACCAGCGCCACATGCCAGAGTTCCGGCTCGGAGCGGCGGATCAGGGGCCACGTCCGCTCCGTTCGCAAGGTGGGGAACGTTAGGACCGACAACTGCACGGCCCCCAGCTGGAACAGTGAAGCGGATGCATCGAAATCTTCCGCATGACGGGAGGTCACCGGGTCGGTGCCAGGTTACGGTCTACCAGCTCGCACCACCGGTCGAACCCGTCCGGCGCCGGTATGTCCTGCGTGCGCAGCCTGGTTCCGCCCATCCCGCACCCCAGCCCCTCGCGGCATCATGTTGTGCACATGGTGTTAACAATTGTGCGCTGTCTGTCAATGACAGCGCCAGCCGCCCGCGAGGACACTCGGTGAGGGGGCGGGGCAGCCCGCTCTGGCAGGTGAGATCCGGCAGATGAAGGGTGCTGTACCCGTGAAGCGAACCCTCAGAGCTATGGCTGTTCTGGTGTCCGGCGTTGTCGCGGCCTCGGGCCTGACGCTGGCGGGGGCTACCTCCGCGTCGGCTGCGTCGTCGTGTCCGTGGCCTTACGTGTGCTTCGAGAACTCGAGCGGAACCCCGATCTCGATGTACAAGGACTATGGCTGGCAGACCACCGGCCCCAAGGCCCGCTCCGCGCACTACGTTGTCAACGCGCGGAACGACGACTGCGCGCTCATGCACTTCTCTACCGGCGAGTACATCACGCTCTACCCGCAGAACTCGTGGGCGTTGACTGCTCCGATCATCGAGATCGACATCGAGAACGGATGTCCCTGACATGCGACTCACGACAGTCCGGTTGCTCCCGGTGCTGGCGGGGGTCACGGCGATCCTGACGTGCGCCGCCCCAGCGCACGCGGACCCGAACACCACGTACCTGAGCTACGGCGACCGGGGGGTGGGCGTGAAGTGCGTCCAGATCGCGGTCGGTGTCACGGCGGACTCAGTCTGGGGGCCTGACACCGACCGAGCGGTCAGAGCGTTCCAGCGGAGCCACTTCGGCCACGCAGACGGAATCGTCGGACCGCAGACCGGTGACGCGCTGATGAACCGACTCAACGCCTACTACGGCTGGTGCTATTCCGTGATCCCGACCTCGTACTGATCGGCGTACCGGGCGGGGCCTCCACGCGAGCGGACGGCGGGCGCGGCTCCGCCGGTGGTGCTTATGAGCCGGCACAACTGCGGCAGGATGCGGACTGCTCACCGTCCCGGTTGGGAGCCAGTGGCGATGGAGGCGACGGCGACCAGCGCCACCGGCTTCGACGGGGTCCAGGTTCGGTCTGTCTGCGAGGCTGGCAGGGCCGGGCAGTCTGCTGCTGATGGCCACGACGCTGGACAGCCCCGCTCACCCGGGCGCAGGCGCTCAAGCCGCCTTGCTGGAGCCCAGAGACCGCGTGGCGGCTTCCCTCTCGGGGCAGTGCCGCTTGTTTTGCTGCATTTCATGCTGCATTATGTGAAGCATGAGTAGTCTCACCGGAAGGGCCGTGGCGCGGAAGTCCGTACCCGTGACGGCCGAGGACACCCAGACAGTCGAACGGCTCAGGGAGCCCGCCGGCGCCTACCGCTCTGCCATCGCCGAGCTTCTCGGTGTCGAGCTGTCGGCGAATCCCTCCGAGGCCGAGGTGCTCCAGGCCCTCCTGGAGGCCGGACGTATCGCCGTCGAGCAGAAGGTCATGGCCACCGGCTATGCCGCGCTGGCCGCCGCTCGTGACGACGAGGACCGTGAACACGCCCGTGCCATGCGCAACCGCCGCCGCGGCTCCAGCGAGGACTGAAGAAACACGTGACTGAGATCGTGCCGGTGCGCGGCGTCGTCTACCGAGCGGACGCCGGCTACGGCCTCAAGCCGTTCCTCGTCGTGTCGAACAACGCCCGTAACCAGAAGCTCGACGACTGCCTCGCCGTCCGGCTCACCACCACGGCCAAGCCCGAACTCGCGAGTATCGTCAAGCTCGGCCCCGCCGACGGCGGTCTGGTCGGCTCCGTCCTGTGCGACGACATCGTCGTGCTCTACCGCGAGGAACTCCGCGAAAGCCTTGGAGCTCTCAGCGCCACCACAATGGTCAAGGTCGCCGCCGGTCTGCGCGCCGCCCTCGCCCTGTAGGAACACCGTGGCGCGTGAGACGTGCCGCTTCCTGCCCCGGCCCGGTCCGCCCCAGGGACCTGTGCCGGGGTTTGCCCTTGTCCGGGTCCGGTGGCTAGTGACAGCCGGCGACGAACGAGTTGATGCCCACGCCCGCGAGACCGAGGCCTGCGGCCAGAAGCACGGCAGCGAAGCAGCAGCCGATGGGCTCGTCCCCGCCGTCTTCGGAGAACGCGATCAAGGCGCCGAACGCGCACAGGGCCAAGATGATGCCGGGCACCAGGAACCAGGTAGAGGCCGTTGGCTTTGTTCGCCGGTTTCGGTTCTGGTCCAAGTTCTGTGGCGAGGTGACAGTGAGTGTTGTCGGCCGCATGTGATTGGGTGCGCCGAGAGTTCTGCCGTCATCACCTTCGGGGGGATCGTTGATGTCGCAATACCCGTCGCTGACCCGCGCTCTGGCGGAGGCGCTCGTGGACCTTGCCTGGTTCGTCGAGAGCGCGGATGACGAGCGCATGGATCAGGACGATGCGATGAAGGCACTGGAGGGCGTCGCCGCGATGGTGGCTCGCCTCGCGGACTCCCAGCGTGCAGAGCTTCAGCAGGTGATCGGGGCAATGACGCGGCCGAGACCGATCCCGGCCGCCGTGAATTCCTGGAAGCGTTCCCGGACGGCTTCGGACTCGTGGAGTAGTTGCCGACCGGCCGAGGCTCAGAACGCGAGGAGAACTCGCTTCCTCAGGAGCGCAAAGCCGGCGCGTCCATACATCTGCCGCTTCAGCATCTTGATCCGGTTGACGTGGCCCTCGACGACTCCCGAACTCCAGGGCAGGGTCAGTCCGGCGGTGACCGCGGCAAGGTCTCGTTCCAGGCCGTTGACGAAGGCGTGGAGACTGGGCAGGTCGTCGGCGCGGACCGCTTCGATCCACTGTGGGAGCCGGTCGCCTTGGAGCTCGGTGATCATCTTCCCAAACGCGCGGACGTGACCGGTGAGCGCTTCCAGTTCAGGGCAGTGCGCGAGCACTGACTTCAGCTTGAGTCGATCGTTCTCCGACAGGGTGTCGGGGTGGGTCAGGATCCACCCAGCGACGGTCCGCGGCGACGGTGGTTGGGCTGCCGGTGCGGTCGGGGCGGTGCGAAACGGTTGGAGGTAGGCACGGACGGCTCCGTAGCCGCCACAGTAGCCGTGCGTCTTGATCTCTTCCCAGAGGGTCCATGCGTTCGTGCAGCCCTCGGCCCACCGCTCGTTCAGGTACGGCTTGAAGTCGTCGAGCTTGGTCCTGCGGTTCTGCCACTGCCCCTGGAACAGGGCTTCCGGGGTCGCGGCGTCCGCCAGCCGCTGGACGGTGCGGTAGGTCATGCCGAGCTGGCGCTGGATCACGCGCCGGCTGTGGCCGGCGGCCAGCAGCGCGTGGACGGTGGCGTGCCTGGCGCGGGTGCGGTCGGCGAAGCGGTGCCCGGTGGGCCATGGCGAGCCGCTATCCGCCGGTGCCTGAGCCTCTGCTTTCTCCGGGGCCGCCTCGGCGATGGTTGCGCGCAGGCAGGAACGATGGCGGGAGATGCACCGTTCCGCGGCTTCACCGAGGTTGCGCCAGAGGTGGAAACGGTCGGCAACCTGGACGGCGGTGGGTGCCCCGATGCTGGCGCCCTCGGCAAAGAACGGAGCACGGTCACGGCAGACGACCTCGATCCCCGGGCGTTCGGCCAGCCAGGTCGCGACCGTGGCCGCTTCTCGATCCGGCAGCAGGTCAACCGGTCGGCGGGTCTCGACGTCAACCAGGACAGTCCCGTAGACACGTCCCTTGCGCATCGCGTACTCGTCGACGCCGACCACACGCGGGGCCCGCGGCTGAGGCTCCGGGAGCGCGTCGACCAGTCGCAGGACCGTGTTCCGGCTGGCCCTCGCCCCGAAGACGTCGGCCAGCCGGGCGCCGGCGCGGCCGGCCACCGCCAGGCCGATCTCGGCCAGCGCCGACCGCATTCGTTCGGTCCGCTGGCTGTGTCGGCGGGTCAGGCCCGTGACCTGCTCGACGAACGTCCGCCGCTCGCATGAGGCGTCCTCACACGTGAACCGCCGCACCCGCAGCCGCAGCACCACCCGCCGTCCTGCCACGGGAAGATCGGCGGGAAACCGCAGGTAGGAGCCGTGCACCCGCTCCGACCAGCTCCCGCAGCAGGGGCAGCGAGCCTTGGCCGTCCGGGATCTGACACCAACCCGGATCACGTCGCCGTCGTCCTGCACCGACACCACCCTGATCTCCGGAGCCGACAGGAAGAGCAGCTCTTCCAGCCGGAGCAGTACCGCTCGCACAGCCCAGAACCATGAGCCCGAGCGCCGCCGTCACCGGCCGTTTCCGGACGATCTCGGGAGACGTTCCGGCAAGAGCGACGGTGACAGGGAGAAGGCGCACCATAGAAGTTGGACCAGAGCCCCAGTTTAGGGACAGTCAGAGGTGAGGCCAGGGGTTGATGCCCGCCTCCTTGAGGCGTCGTTCCTCCCGCCAGTTCAGGAAGACCGGCTGGTCAGGGGAGAACATGCCCATGGGTTGAGGACTGATCTCGCCGGTCAGGAACCCGACGAGGAAGTCGACCATGCCGCAGTCGTAATCGACCCAGTCACCATCGCGGGTGAGTACGAGGGTGGTCCACCTGTCGGGATCCGGATCCGTGGTGTCCCAGAACGCCTGGTTGGCGCTGCAGTCCACGGCCCACGAGATCCTCCCCTTCAGGTCTGGGCAGTCGGTGGGGTCCAGATCGAGCAGCTCGTACCCGCACTCGATCAACTCCTCAAAGTGCAGGGGGCCGCGAGAACCCCGTGCAACCTCCAGTGGCAGCCCTATGGAGAACGAGCAATTGATCGACCCACCACCGTAGACGGCGACGAAGTCGCGGTAGTCCGCCGGAAACGGAGTGCCCCACCTGCGGGCCGCCTCGTCCCAGTCGACGGGATCGCCGGCTCCAGGGTGCTGCGGCAGAATCCCGGTCAGTCGGGCAACACTCGGGTGCATCAGTAGCGCCTCCCAGAGAGCTCGGGCAGAGGCTCCGCCGAGCGTTCGCATGTGCGCGCGGCCCACCACCACGGCTTGAGACACCCTATTGATCAAGTCCCCGCGAGGCGAACTCCGTGACCTATGGTCACCAACCACAGAAGTTGGACCAGAACCCGTTCTCGCGGACAGAGCCAGGCCGTGCTGTCAATCCCCAGTAATCGTGGAGTCCTCGCTAAACGGCCTGGGCCTCCTGATGGGCCTCGGCTCGTGCCTTGCTGATGATCCGTTCGAACTCCA
>NZ_JBIDAK010000047.1:0-46999 GCF_043202455.1 Kitasatospora sp. NPDC048194 | reverse complement strand
CCCGGAGAGCCGGACGGCCACTCCGGAGGAGCCACTGAAGGCAAGACCCCATTAGCCACATCCGGCCCTCCCGGGCCACCCAACACCTTATGGAGTCCCCATGTCCCTGGCCACCTCCGCGCGCCGGGCCGGCGCCCTGCTGCTGGCCGCCGCCGGCCTGCTGTCCGCCACCGGCACCGCCCACGCCACCGGCACGTACACCGCGGTCGTCTTCCCCGACCAGGACCACACGGTGGTCTACGACCTGATCGGCTCGGCGGCCAGGACCGTCGACGTGACCATGTACGAACTGCGCGACACCACCGCCGTCAACGCCCTGATCGCCCGCCAGCGAGCCGGGGTCAGGGTCCGGGTGATCCTGGACGGGCAGCACACCTCGGTCAACGGCTCCGCCTACAACGCGCTGAAGGCGGCCGGCGTGGGCGTGACGTACTCCTCCTCGGCGTTCGTCTACACCCACCAGAAGACCGTCACCGTGGACGGCGCCACGTCGCTGATCATGACCGGCAACCTGGACTCGACCTACTACGCGAACGACCGCGACTACGGCGTCGTCGACACCGACGCCAACGACGTCGCCGCGATCGAGCGGGTCTTCGCGGCCGACTACGCCAGGACCTCCGTCACCCCGTCGGACGGCGACAACCTGGTGTGGTCGCCCACCGACTCCCAGACCCGCCTGCTGGCGCTGATCAACGGCGCGCGGACCACGCTGGACGTGGAACAGCTGGAGTTCGGGGACCCGGCCCTGGTGGACGCGGTCACCGCCGCCGCCGAGCGCGGTGTCGCCGTGCGGATCGTGGGTATGAACCCGGACACCTACGGTTCGCAGTTCGACCAGGTCACCGCTGCCGGCGCCAGGGTGGTCAGCTACTCCTCGACCACCGGCCTGTACATCCACGCCAAGGCGGTCGTCGCCGACTACGGCACCGCCACGGCGAAGGTGTTCGCCGGTTCGGAGAACTTCTCCGACAACTCGCTGAACCACAACCGCGAGCTGGGCCTGATCGTCTCCGACCCCGGGGTGCTCGGCACCGTCGAGTCGACCTTCGCCACCGACTTCGCCAACGGCAGCCCCTACTAGGCCGGGCCGTTCCCGAACGCCCAGAGCTCCACAGCGCACGTCTCCCCGAGCCGTTCTCACCCGAGGATTGTCATGACTCCGTCTGCGAAGCCCCTGAACGAGACCCCGCCGAACGACACCCCGCCGAACGGCGCCCGCCCGGGCGACGGCCGCCGCCCCCGCTCCCGCCGCGCCGCGACCGCGATCGGCTCGGCCGTCGCCCTGGTCGCCGCCTCCGGCGGGCTCTGGGCCGCCACCGCCACCACCGCCCAGGCGGCCGGGCTGCCCACGCCCGACCACATCGTGGTCGTGGTGATGGAGAACCACGCCTACACCCAGATCATCGGCAGCAGCAGCGCGCCCTACCTCAACAACACCCTGAAGGCGGGCGGCGGCAACCTCACCCAGTCCTTCGCCATCACCCACCCCAGCGAGCCGAACTACTACGCCCTGTTCTCCGGCTCCACCCAGGGCAGGGTCGACGACAGCTGCGTGACGGTCGGCGGGTTCCAGGCCCCGAACCTGGCCTCCGAGGTGGCCGCCGCCGGCAGGACCTGGGCCAGCTACAACGAGACCCTGCCCAGCCAGGGCAGCACGGTCTGCAGCAGCGGCAAGTACGCACAGAAGCACAACCCCTGGTTCGGCTTCGGCAACGTCCCGCTCAGCTCGGCGAAGACCTTCGCCCAGTTCCCGACCGACTACACCACCCTGCCGAACGTCTCCTTCGTCATCCCGAACCTGTGCAGCGACATGCACGACTGCTCGGTCAGCACCGGCGACACCTGGATCAAGAACAACCTGGGGGCGTACGCCAGCTGGGCGCAGACCCACAACAGCCTGCTGGTGGTCACCTTCGACGAGGACAACAGCCTGTCCGGGAACCGGATCCCGACCGTGTTCTACGGCGCGCACGTCGCCCCCGGCAGCAGCTCGGCCACCAGCTACAACCACTACAACGTGCTGCGTACGCTGGAGGACCTCTCCGGGGCGAGCGGCCACGCGGGCAACGCGGCGAGCGCGGCGGACATCACCGGCATCTGGAACTGACCTCCCGCTCGCAGGGCGCCTGGGGCGCCCAGGGCGTCCGGGAGTCGACCGGGACCGGCGGCTGCTGCGCGGCCGCCGGTCCCGGCGCTCCCGGCGCTGCTTCCGGCGTTGCCGCTTCCGGTGCCGCGGGCGCGGTGCCGAGTCGGCGCACCCCCGGTACCGCCGCCGTGCCCGCGCACACCGCGGTCACCAGGACCGCCGCGGTCAGCAGCGGCACCCGGCTGCCCCAGGCGTCGGCGGCCAGCGGCGCCAGGACGTACCCGACGGGTGCAGCGGCCAGCGAGAGCAGCCAGTCGTAGGAGGTCACCCGGGCCAGCACCCGGGGCGGGAAGTCCTGCTGGACCACCGTCTCCCAGACCGGGTTGAGGAAGCCCAGCCCGGCCGTCGCCACCCCGTAGGCGAGCACCGCAACCGGCGCGGGCGCCGGTACGGCCAGCGCCAGCAGCGGAAGCCCGTACAGGGCGAGGGCGAGGTTGCCGATCAGGACCGGGCGCCGGGGCCGGACCCGGCCGGCGACCAGCGAGCCCACCAGGAGCCCCACCGCCGCGGCCTGGGTGATCGCCACCCAGACGCCGTCCCCGCCCAGACGCGTGGCGGCGATCAGCGGGCCGAGGGTCAGCGCGACGGCGCTCGCTCCGTTCCAGACGCCGTGGGCGATCAGGCTGGTCCAGTACCAGTCCCGGGAGCGCACCTCGCTCCAGCCCTCGGCGAGGTTCCGGCGCAGCGAGCTCGGGCCGGTGGGCACGTGGTTGACGGTGATCCGGGTGAGCAGGGCCGCGCTCAGCAGGAACGAGGCGCTGTCGAGGACGAAGGCCCAGCCCGGTCCGGCCGTGAGGACCAGGACCCCCGCGAGGGCCGGGCCGCCGAGCCGGGCGGCGCTGGTGGCCGAGCCGAGCAGGGCGTTGGCGCGCAGCCGGTGCTCGGCCGGGACGGTGCCCCTGACCAGTGGCGAGGCCGTCGGCATGGCGAAGGCGGAGGCGGCGCCGCCGATCACCTCGGCGACGGCGATGTGGGTGAGGACCGGGCGGCCGCCGAGGAGTTCGAGGCCGACGAGCAGCTGGGTGGCGGCGCGCAGCAGGTCGGTGGTGAGGGCGACGAGGCGCGGGTCGAAGCGGTCGCCGACCACCCCGCCCAGGGGCAGCAGGAGGAGCCTGGGCACCATGGCGCAGCCGAGGACGAGGGCGAGGGCCCCGGAGGAGCCCGTGGCACGGGTGATGGCGATGGCCAGGGCGGCGGGCACGGCGGCGTCACCGAGAGTGGAGACCGTACGGCCGACCAGGAGCAGACGGAACCCTGGGAGGCGCAAGGGGTGTTGGGACATGTGCGGGACTTTATTTCGGTAGCGAAATTTTGGCAACGAATATTTCGGCGCCGACAGAAGTGTCGCCTTTGTAGACTCCTCCCATGCCCGAGCACCCGACCCCTCAGCCGCACCCGCCCCGGGACTGGACGGACGGCCACGTCGAGCGCTGGCTGCCGGTGCTGGCCGACCTCGACCCCGACATCGAGGGGGCGGTGACCCGGATGTCGCGGCTCACCCACCACCTCGGCCGGGTCCGGGAGCAGGGCGTCTCCGACTACGGCCTGCACAAGCACGAGTTCGACACCCTCCACGTGCTGGCCGGCCGTGGTGGCCACGCCGCCCCCTCCGACCTGCGCGCCGACCTCAACCTCGCACCCGCCTCCGTCACCGGACGCCTGGAATCCCTGGAGCGCCGCGGGTTCGTCCTCCGCACGCCGTCCACGGAGGACCGCCGGAAGGTCGACATCGTCCTGACGGAGGCCGGGCGAGCCGCCTGGCAGGAGGCCCTCGACGTGGTCGGGCGCGAGGAGCGGCGGCTGCTCGGCGTGCTGAGCGAGGACGAGCGGCGCACCCTGTCGGGCCTGCTGCGGAAGGTGATGCTGGCTCAGGAGGCGACGGCCGGCGGGTGACCGCCCGGCGGTTCCAACGACCGCCTGGCGGTTCCGGTGACCGCGGCTCTCGGTGACCGCGGCTCTCGGTGACCGCGGCTCCGGAACGGCGTGCTCCGGGCGCCGAGTCCGGTCGGTCCGGGGGCGGCGCGTTTATCGCCTGTTGATCACTGCCGCCTAGCGTCGGGGGCATGGACGACAGGACGGCCGAGCGGCCGGGGGCGGCGCCCGAGGGGCGGATGGCGGGGCGGATCACGGAGCAGGACGCCGATCGGTTCCGGCAGTTGCTGGCCGGGCTGGAGCACTCCTTGGCGGCGGACCGCGAGTCGGCGGGGCGGCGTGATGCCTGAGGCCGTCGAGGTGCGGCCGGTGGTGGTGCTGCCGCTCTGGCGGCGGGACGCACGGCAGGAGGACGCGAAGCGGCCCGGGGTGCTGCGGGGGCACCCCGGGCCGGCGGCGTCCGACCGGGCCGGGCGGGACCGGCAGGACCGGCAGGGCGGCTGACGGGCCGTCGTCAGCAGTCGCAACCGCAGTCGCACCCGTCGCAGCAGCAACCGCAGTCGTTGCAACTGCCGCAGCAATCGCCGCAGTCACCGCATTCGCAGTCGCAGCAGTCGTGCCGCTCGCAGAAGCCCTTGCGGCGTTCGCGGGTGAACGGATGCTCGTGCTCGCAGCAGAGCAGCTGGCAGGTGCAGGCCAGCAGCGCCCAGACCGCGCACCCGGCGAGCAGGTTGCGCGGCGGCGGCGGCTTCTGTCCCGGCGGCGTGAAGCCGGGGCCCTGCGGCAGCCACGGGGAGACCGGCGCGTTCGGGTCCTGGCCAGGGTGCGGCTGGCCAGGGGCGCCGGGCGGCACCTGGCGGGGCGGCGCGTCCTGCGGGTGCTCGCCGTGGGAACCGTGCCGACAGGCCGCCCCGTGCGCGGGCCGGCCGAAGACCCGGTCGACCGCGCGTTCGGTCTCGTGCGCCAGGAGCACGTGGACGAGCGCGCGGTCGCTCAGCTCGACCTCCCGCAGGGCGAGCCGGATGCCGTGGACCGCGTCCCGGCAGAGCCGTTCGGCCTCGGCGCGGTCGGTGCCGGTGGCGGTCAGCGGGTTCCAGGCGCCCGAGGCGGCGTCGGCGGCCTGGTCCTCGGCGGCGTCGAGGAGGTGGGCGAGCCGGCCGAACAGCCGTCCGGCCTCGGCGAGCGGGGCGGCGTTGCCGGGGCGCCCGGCGATCACCGCGGTGTGGGCGAAGGCGGCGCAGGTGGCGGTCTCGGTCGGCTCGGTGACCAGCAGCACCGAACTGCCGGGCAGCAGCGAGCGTTCCAGCCCGCCCTGCCGGGAGGCGGCGTCGAGCAGCACGGCGGTGTCGAAGCCGACCGCGGAGGCGGTGCCCGAACTCTTCCGCTCCCAACGCCTGGTCACCACCCGGGCTCCGGCGGCCACCGGCCGGCGGGCGAAGACGCCGTCCCGGTCCTCGACGTGATCGCGGATCTTCACCGAGGCGAGCGCGAGCGAGACGGCGGCGGCCAGCCGGGCGCCCTCGCCCTTGGCGACGGAGGCGGTCCGCATGCCGCGCAGCGGGCACGGTCCGGCGGTGCGCCGCCAGGAGGAGTCCTCCCGGGCGGCCTGGGCCTCGACCAGGACAGAGATGATCAGACCGTCGTAGTTGGTGGCGGTCCGGGCGAGTTGGCCGTGGTCGTCGCGCAGCGCGAGGCAGAGCCCGCACAGGTGCGCCATCCAGGAAGTCTGGAGCTGCTCGGACAGCCGGTGCCTGCACGGTCTGATGATGCCGAACACGATGGTGGTCCCCCTCGCCCATGGGGCCGCTGACCGGCCACTTTATCGGTGAACATCATATGATCAGCGCCTGCTGGGCCGGCGTGGCCGGGGACGAGCCGTCGTCAGACCGTGACCGCCGCCGGGAAAGGCCGCGAAGGTGACCGGGGCCGGGAAAGGCCGCGAAGGTGATCTCACATCCGGGATAGCATCGCGGATATGGGAATCGACACGGCCGCCGACGAGCGGCTGGCCCGACGCCTCGCCGAACTCCGTCTCCAACGCGGCTGGACGCTTGAGGAGTTGGCGTGCCGGGCGGACGTCAGCCGGTCCACGCTGTCCCGGGTGGAGCGGGCCGAGGTCAGCCCCACCGCCGCCCTGCTCGGGCGGCTCTGCGCCGTGTACGGGCGGACCATGTCCCGTCTGCTCGCCGAGGTGGAGTCCGAACCGGCCCGGCTGGTGCGGGCCGACGAGCAGCGGGTGTGGCGGGACGAGGCGACCGGCTTCGTGCGCCGCTCGGTGTCGCCGCCGCACGGGTCGCTGCGCGGCGAGGTGATCGAGGGACTGCTCCCGGCCGGTGCGGACATCGCGTACGACCGCCCCTGCCCACCCGGACTGGAGCACCACCTGTGGCTGTTCGAGGGAGCCCTGGAGCTCACCCTGGACGGCGAGGCGCAGCTGCTCGGCCCCGGTGACTGCCTCCGCTACGGCTCCGGCACCAGCCGCTTCCGCAGCCTGGGCCCCGGCTGCGCCCGGTACGCACTCCTGGTGGTCGAGCCGTGAGCGCCGCCGCCACCGGCCCGGCGGCCGGCGGACCGATACGCCCCGACTTGGACGGCGACCCGGCGGCCGGCGTCCCGTCGATCGACGCTCCGCCACTCGACGTCCCGTCAGTCGTCCCGTCAGTCGACGGCGGGTCAGCCGACGGCGCCCCGACGGCCACGCCGCGCAAGGAGCGCTTCGACGCCGCCGGGCGCCGCGTGCTGCTGGTCTGCGTCGCCGGCGGCTTCACCACGCTGCTCGACCAGTCCGTCCTCAACACCTCGGTCCCCGCCCTCCGCGAGACCCTCCACGCCCACCCCGCCCACCTGCAGTGGATCGTCGCCGGCTACTCGCTGGCCTTCGGCCTCGCCCTGGTCCCCGGGGGCCGGCTCGGTGACGTCAAGGGCCGCAAGTGGTTCTTCGTCGCCGGGCTCGCCCTGTTCACCGCGGTCAGCCTGGTCTCCGCGACCGCCACCGATCCCGCGGTGCTGATCGCCGCCCGGCTGCTCCAGGGCGCGGGCGCCGGGCTCGTCAACTCCCAGATGATCGGCACCCTCCAGGACGTCTTCGACGGTCAGCTGCGCGCCCGAGCGCTCGGCATGTACGCCGTCACCGGCAGCCTCGCCTTCGCCCTCGGCCCGCCCGTCGGCGGGCTGGTGCTGGCGGCGGCCGGCCCCGGACTCGGCTGGCGCCTGACCTTCCTGCTGAACGTCCCGTTCGGCCTGGCCACCGTCGTCCTGGCCGCCCGGCACCTGCCCAGGCCGCGACCCAGCGCCCGGCAGACCGACCTCGACCTGACTGGCCTGCTGCTGGTCGGCGCGCTCACCCTCGTCCTGATGCTGCCCTTCGTCCAGCCACCCGGCTGGACCGGCTGGATCGGCTTCACGGCCGCCGCCCTGCTGCTGCTCGGCACGCTGATCCGGTGGCAGCGCCGCTACGCCCGCCGGGGCGGCCACCCGCTGATCCACCCGGCGCTCACCCGTTCCGCGCCGTACGCGCTCGGCACGGCCACCGCGATGGCCCAGTTCGGCTCCTCGCTGGCCGCCTCGCTCGTCCTCACCATGTTCCTCCAGGACGGCCTGGGCCTGTCCCCGCTGGGCGCCGCCCTGGTCGCCCTGCCCTCCGCCCTGGCCATGGCGGCCGCCTCCGCGCTCGCCTGGCGGGTGGTGCAGCGCATCGGGCGACGCACCGTCACCCTCGGGATGGCCGGCTCCGCCCTGGCCATGCTCGGCAGCGGACTGGTCGGCCACTGGGCCCCGGCCGCCGCGCTGCCCTGGCTGCTCGCCCTCCTGCAACTGCTCAGCGGCGCCTCGGTGGGTCTGATGGGCCCCACCAACCAGGCGTTCGTGCTGCGTCACGCGCCCGCCGAGGCGGCGGGGGTGAGCGGGGCGATCCTGCAGATGACCCAGCGCATCGCGGCCGCCGTCGCGGTCTCCGCGTTGTCCGGGGTCTACCTGCGGGCGACCTCCGGGGGCGGCGACCACCGCTCCGCCTACCTGGCCGCCGGCGCGGTGTGCGCCGCGGTGGCCGGACTCGCGGTGCTGACCTCGGTGTTCGCCGGGCGGGCCGCCGAGCGGGTGCGCCCCGGGGAGGAGCCCGTCGCGGTGAGCCGAGGGCGAACAGCCGTCCGGTGACGGCCCGTGGGCCCGTACCGTGGCGGGCATGACGAACGTACGGACGGTGGAACTTCCCGAGGTCACGCTCGCCTACCGCGAGAGCGGACGGATCGGCGGGCCGCCGCTGGTCCTGCTGCACGCCCTCGGCGAGCGCGCGACCGACTGGGACGTCGTGCTGCCGGACCTCGCCCCCGGGCACCACGTGTACGCGCTCGACCTGCGCGGCCACGGCGACAGCGGCCGCACCGCCGCCTACAGCCTGGAGGCGATGCGCGAGGACGTCTTGGCCTTCCTCGATGCGCTCGGCCTGGTGCGGGTCGACCTGGTCGGCCACTCGATGGGTGGCGCCGTCGCCTACCTGCTCGCCCAGGCCGCGCCGGAGCGGGTCGACCGGCTGGTCCTGGAGGAGATCCCGGCGCTGCACCCGCGCCCGTCGAGCGTGCCGCCGGAGGGGGCCGACGAACCGGCGCACTTCGACTGGGCGATGGTCCGCGCCGTCAAGGCGCAGCTCGACGACCCCGACCCGGCCTGGCGGGAGGGGCTGACCCGGATCACCGCCCGCACCCTGGCCGTCGCGGGCGGGCCGGCCAGCCCCGTTCCCCAGGAGCGGATCGCCGAACTCGTCCGGCTCGTCCCGGACTGCGGCCTGGTCACGATCGAGGCCGGGCACCTGGTGCACAGTGCCAGGCCGGCCGAGTTCGTCGCCGCCGTGGCGCCGTTCCTGGAACGCTGAGCGGCCGTCCGGCGCGGGTGCCGCCCGCCACCTGCCGGGCGACGGCTGCGGATGCCCGACGGCTGCGGGTGCGGACCGTCCCCCCCGCCGACGGGCAGACGGTCCGGCCGCTGCCCCGCTACACGCCGGACTCCGCGGGCAGCCGCCCGCTGCGCACGGCCGCGACCAGCTCGGCGTGGTCGGCCTCGGTGCGGTCCGCGTACGCCACGGCGAACGCGGCGACCGCCTCGTCCAGTGCCTCGCTCTTTCCGCAGTACCCGGCCAGCAGCTCGGGGTCGGCGGTGTGGGCGTGCGCCCGGGCGAGCAGGGCGCCGGTGATCCGGGCGTAGTCGTCCAGTTGGTCGGGCAGCAGCGCGGCCGGGTCGACGCTGCCCTTGCGGTTGCGGAACTGCCGCACCTGGTAGGGGAGTCCGTCGACGGTCGTCCAGCCGAGCAGGGTGTCGCTGACCACCTGCATGTGCTTCTGGCCGAGCACGACCCGCCTGCCCTCGTGCTGCCGCTCCGCCCGCGCGGCGCCGTCGAGGTGCGGCAGCAGCACGGACGGGCGGGCCTCCTTCACCTGGAGCACCAGGGGCTGGTCCCGGTGGTCGGTGAGCAGCACCACGTAGGAGCGGGTGCCGACACTGCCGGTGCCCACCACCCGGAACGCCACGTCCTGCACCCGGTAGCGGGACAGCAGGGTGCGCACCTCGGGGGGCACCGTCGCCACGTACGGGCCGAGTGCCTCGGCCACCGCCCGGGCGGTCGCGTCGGTCACCTCGGTGAGCACCGGCGCGGCCGCGGTGAAGCGCCAACCGCCGTCCGCGGTCCGGGTGGTGCTGCGGGCGGCGAACCGGGCGCTGGTGTTGCCGAGCGCCTTCGCGCCGACCTTCCGGAGGACGTCGGTGAGGTCGTGGGCGTCGGCGAAGGACACCAACTGCTCGTCCGCCACGGCGTTCCAGGCGTCCAGTGAGGGCAGCTTGGCGAGCGTGCGCACCGTCCGGCGGTACGCCCCGGCCGCGTGCTGGGCGGCCGCCCGGGCGGTGGTCTCGCTCGCCCCCGTCTCCCGGCCGGCCAGCACCAGGCTGGTGGCCAGGCGCTTGAGGTCCCACTCCCACGGGCCGGGCACGGTCTCGTCGAAGTCGTTGATGTCCATGACCAGTTGGCCGCGCGCATCGCCGTAGAGGCCGAAGTTCGCCGCGTGGGCGTCCCCGCACAGCTGGGCGTCCACACCGCTCACGGGCGTGCCGGCCAGGTCGGCGGCCATCAGCCCGGCCGAGCCGCGCAGGAAGGCGAACGGCGTGGCGGCCATCCGGCCGACCCGGATCGGCACCAGCTCCGGTATCCGTCCGGCGTTGGAGGCCTCGATGGCCTCCACGGCGGTCGGCCGGCCGGCAGCGGTCGCGAACTCCGCGTGCCGCTCCCGCGGCACCCGCCGCCGCAGGGCCTTCCCGCGTTCCCGCGCCCGTCCGTCCCGGTCGGTCGCGAACCCGTCCACCGCGAACCGCCGCCGCACCTCGGTGCCTCTGCCGTCTGCCACTGCTCCCCGCCCGTACGTTCCGTTCGATCCGGCCCGTGACCTGCACGGACCGGTCCATCGGGGGGTAGGGACGTCCGGCGCGGCGCGGTGGTTCCCCACGCGGGCGCCGGGATCGGGCGCGGCGGCCGCGGGGTAGCGTGGGCGGGTGGACGATCTTCGGAGGGGGCCGGCCTCGCGCGTTCCGGCCGCCGCTGCGGCGGGCCTGACCGTGGCCGCGGGCCTCGGGGTGCGGGCCGGGGCGGCGGCCCTCGGGGTGCGGGCCGGGGCGGTGGGCGAGGTCGCCAAGTACGCGGGCGACGCGCTCTACACCGTCCTGGTGTACGCCCTGGTGGTGCTGGTCGCGCCGGCGGTGCGCCCGGCGCGGGCGGCCCTGTGGGCAGTGGCGGTGAGCTGGGCGGTGGAACTGTTCCAGGCCACCGGGCTGCCGGAGGCGTGGGGCCGGCACAGCGGGCTGGTGCAGCTGGTCCTCGGGTCGACCTTCGATCCACCGGATCTCGCCTGGTACCCGGTCGGCGCGCTCGGTGCCGCCCTGGTCCACCGGGCGCTGCGGGCGCAGCGCGCCACAGCGCCCGGTGGGAGCGGCTGATGAACCGTCAGAGCGGCAGAAGCTCCGGGCGCTTGGGCTCGACGTGGTCGCCCGAGGACTCGCCGCGCAGGCGCCGGCCGACCCATGGGAGCAGGTACTCGCGGGCCCACTGGAGGTCCGCCCGCCGCTGGTCGGCGGGGGACAGGACGGGCGCGGCCGGCCAAGGGGCCTCCGGGTCCTGCGCGGTGGCCAGGCCCAGCGAGCGGGCGGCCAGCAGGGCCACCCGCTGGTGGCCGTCGGGGGAGAGGTGCAGCCGGTCCTCGCTCCAGGCGCGGCGGTCCTGCACGGCGCGCAGGGACCACAGGTCGGCCACCTTGCAGCCGTAGCGGTCGGCGACGGCCCGCATGTGCCCGTTGTAGGTGGCGATCTTGCCGCGCAGGTGCTTGAGCAGCGGCACGTCCTTGGTGTCGAAGCCGGTGCAGATCAGCACCGTCCCGGCGGACACGGAGAGTTGGGCGATGGCCGCCTCGAATCGCTCGGCGACCTCGTCCGGGTCGCTGCCGGGCCGCAGGATGTCGTTGCCGCCGGCGCAGAAGGTGACCAGGTCGGGCTGGAGCCGGCGGACCTGCGGCACCTGCTCGGCCACGATCTGATCCAGCAGCCGCCCGCGCACCGCCAGGTTCGCGTAGCGGAACGCGCCCGGCGGCCGCCCCTCGGCGAGCATCCCGGCCAGGCGGTCGGCCCAGCCGGCGAAGGCGCCGTCCGCACCGGGGTCGTTCAGGCCCTCGGTGAAGCTGTCGCCCAGGGCGGCGTACGAACTGAGGTCAAGGGTCTCCTGGAGGTTCGGCATGAAGAAGATAGTTCACTGAATCAAGTGACCTACGCCACCGTAGGTCATGCCGCGCGCGCGTGAGATGGGCCACGTACCCCGCGCCGGTCGGCCGCGGCCCGCAGAGCGCCGCAGTCGGAAAACCACAAGATCCTTGCCCCCTTCCCGTTTTGGGCCCGAACGGACGATGCTCGAGGGATGCGGCCGACCGGCCGCCGTCCTTCCAGGGGGAAGCCAGCCGTGAGCCTTTCCGAGCACCCGGACCCGACCGAGAACCCGTCCGCCGGTACCGCGGACCCGACGACCGACGCGGACCCGACCATCGCCGGGGACCCGACCGCCGACGAGCACTGGACCATCGACGACCGCTGCACCAACTGCGACGTCGCCCGCCAACTCGCGCCCGACCTGATCGTCGAGCGTGCCCGCACCTCCGAACTGCTCCGCCAGCCGCGCGACGAAGCCGAGCGGCGGCAACTGCTCGCCGCCGCGCACGCCTGCCCGACCCGCTCCATCCGCCCCGGGAGCGGCCGGCTCGACCCGGCCACCGACCCGTTCCCGCTCGCCCTGGACGACGGGGTGCTGCTGCTCGGCCACAACTCCCGCCGCACCGCGGGCGCCAACTCCTACCTGTGCCGCCGTCCGACCGGCTGGGTGATGATCGACACGCCCCGCTACAGCGAGGGCCTCGCCGCCCGCTACGAGGCGCTCGGCCCGGTCACGGACGTGCTGCTCACCCACCGCGACCACGCCGCCCACGGCCGCGCGTACGCCGACCGCCTGGGCGCCCGGCTCTGGATCCACGAGGGCGACCTCGCGTACGCCCCCGACGCGGACCAGGTGCTGCGCGGCACCGACCTGGTCGAGATCTCCCCCGGCCTGGTCGCCCACCCCTTCCCCGGGCACACTCTCGGCAGCGTCCTGTACGTCGCCGACGAGCGCTACTGCTTCAGCGGCGACAGCCTGTACTGGTCCCGCACCAACCAGGACATCGAGGTGCAGGAGGCGGTGACCTGGTACTCGATCGAGGAGCAATCCGCCTCGCTGGACCGCAGCCTGGGCGCGCTGCGCTTCGAGTGGCTGCTGCCCGGCCACGGCGACAAGCGCCGGATGTCCGCCGAGGAGGCCGACCGCCGTCTGCGCGCCCTGGCCGTCCGCGCCCGGGAGTTGCGCACCGAGCCGGTGGACTTCGCCGCCGTGCGCTGGTAGCCGCCGGGCAGGGGTATGCGTGCGCCGGGGCTCGCGCCGGGTGCGCGGGGGGTTGCACCCGGCCGGGGCGCCCGCGCGGGTGTGCGAACGGGAGTGGCTGGGCAGCGGCCTCTGGGGCGGGGTGCACCCCGTATTCCGGCGACCCGAGGACGGTTGAGCGATGCCCACGCAGACCCCGGCGCGTACGGCGCGGCCGCGCCGCTACCTGATGTGCCGGCCGACGTACTTCACGGTGGACTACGCGATCAACCCGTGGATGGACCCGGCGCAGCCCACCGACACCGCGCTGGCCGTGCGCCAGTGGGAGCGGCTCTACTGGGCGTACCGCCGCCTCGGCCACACCGTCGAGCTGATCGAACCGGTGCCGGGGCTGCCCGACATGGTGTACGCCGCCAACGGCGCCACCGTGCTGGACGGCCGGGCCCTGGTGGCGACCTTCCGCCACCCGGAGCGGGCCGCCGAGTCCGAGGCCTACCAGGCCTGGTTCCGCGCGCACGGCTTCCGCGCGGTGCACCGGGCCCGGCACGTCAACGAGGGCGAGGGGGACCACCTGGTGGTCGGCCGCCGGGTGCTCGCCGGGACGGGCTTCCGCTCCTCGCGGGCCGCCCACGCCGAGGCGGAGGAGCTGTTCGGCGTGCCGGTGGTCAGCCTCACCCTCGTCGACCCGCGCTTCTACCACCTGGACACCGCGCTCGCCGTGCTCGCCGACGACCACGTCATGTACTACCCGGAGGCCTTCGACGCCGACAGCCGCGCGGCGCTGCGTTCGCTCTACCCGGACGCGATCCTCGCGGACCGGGCCGACGCCGAGGTGTTCGGGCTCAACGCCGTCTCGGACGGCCGCCGGGTCCTGCTGCCGGAGGCCGCCAAGAACCTGGCGGGGCGGCTCGTCGAGCACGGCTACCAGCCGATCCCGGTGGACGTGTCGGAGCTGCTCAAGGGCGGCGGCGGGGCGAAGTGCTGCACCCTGGAGCTCAGGCCGTAGGGCCCGGGAACGGCTGCCGGCCCGCCCGGGGAGTGCGTCGGGCGGGCCG
The DNA here is from genome assembly GCF_043202455.1 of Kitasatospora sp. NPDC048194. Classification (NCBI taxonomy): domain Bacteria; kingdom Bacillati; phylum Actinomycetota; class Actinomycetes; order Kitasatosporales; family Streptomycetaceae; genus Kitasatospora; species Kitasatospora sp. NPDC048194. Next base: position 32,994 of record NZ_JBIDAK010000047.1, on the reverse strand, counting down.
GTGCCGACGGAGGAACCCCGCCCGCGTCGCCGGGTGGGATCAGACGCCGAGCCAGAGGTCCGGGCCGAACACCTCGTAGTGGATGTCCCTCGCCGGCACGCCCGCCTCGAGCAGCTGGCCGCGGACGGCGCGCAGGAAGGGCAGCGGGCCGCACAGGTAGGCCGTCGTCCCGGCGGGGACGGTGACGGTGGAGAGGTCGACCAGGCCGGTGCGGTCGGCCGGCCACTCGCCGAGCGGCTGCTCGTAGAAGACGTGGGCGGTGGCGTTCGGCAGCTTGGCCGTCAGTTGCTCCAGGTCGGCGCGGAAGGCGTGGCTGAGCTGGTCGCGGTCGCCGTGCACCGACACGACCTGCCGGGTGGAGCCGGTCGTGGCGAGGTGGTCGAGCATCGCGATCATCGGGGTGTTGCCGATGCCCGCGGAGGCGAGCAGGACCGGGCCGTCGCCCTCGGCCAGGAAGACGTCGCCCAGCGGCGGTGCCAGCTCGACGGTGTCGCCGGTGGCCAGGTGGTCGTGCAGGTGGCCGGAGACCTCGCCGCCGGGCTCGCGCTTGACACTGAAGCGCAGCGCGCCGTCGGCGCCGCCGGACAGGCTGTACTGGCGGATCTGGTGGGCGCCGTCGGGCAGTTCGGTGCGGACCGAGACGTACTGGCCGGGCCGGGAGGCCGGGACGGGGCGGCCGTCGGCGGGGCGCACCAGGTAGCTGGTGACGGTCTCGGTCTCCTGGTAGCGGGTGACCACGGTGTACGGGCGCCACAGGTCGGCCGGGTCGCCGCCGGCGGCCGCCTCGACGCGCAGCCGCGCCTCGACGGCCATCAAGGCGTTGGCCATCAGCCAGTACACCTCGTCCCAGGCGGCAGCGACGTCAGGGGTGACGGCCTCGCCGAGCACCTCGACGATCGCCGCGAACAGGTGCTCGTGGACGACCTGGTACTGGTCGTCGGCGATGCCGACCGAGACGTGCTTGTGGGCGATCCGGGCGAGCATCGCGTCCGGCCGCTGGTCGGGATCGGCGAGCAGCGCGGAGGCGAAGGCGGCTATGGAGCCGGCCAGCGCCTGGCGCTGGGTGCCGTTGGCCTGGTTCCCCCGGTTGAAGAGGTCGCGCAGCAGGTCCGGGTGCGTGGCGAACAGCCGGTCGTAGAAGCGCGAGGTGATGTCACCGATCGCGGCGCCCACGACGGGCAGCGTGGCCTCGACGACCTCGGCGGACTTCGCGGACAGCATCAGACGGGCTCCTGACTGGTATCTGAGATTCGTATTTTCGACCGTGCGGTCGAGCGCGGACCCGGGGGCGGGAATCAGTCGGCGGGCCCGGCCGTGAGGCTGAGCAGGACGGGCCCCGTGGGGGAGGAGACCAGGTCGTTGATGCTGAGCGGATCGAGCGAGGCGAAGAACGCCTCCTGGGCGTTCCGCAGGGCCCCGCGCAGCCGGCAGGCGGCCCGCAGCGGGCACGGCGGGTCGCCCTCGCAGTCGACCACGTCGCCGACCCCCTCCAGTTCGCGCAGCAGCAGCCCGAGCGAACCGGTCCGTCCGGCGAAGGTGAGCATCAGCCCGCCGCCGCGACCGCGCCGGGCCTCCACGACGCCCAGGTGCTGCAGCCTGCTGACCACCTTCGCCGCATGGGTGTACGGCACCGCGACCGCCTCGGCCACCTCGCGGGTGGTCGGGTTGGCGTCCTCGCCCAGGACGGCGAGCCGCATGGCGATGCGGAGCGCGATGTCGGTGCTCTTGGTCAGCCTCACGTGCGGAACGCTAACGAATGCGACTCCAGAACTCCAATTTTCCGGCCGGTACCGGCTGAGACCCGGGTCGCGTCCGCACCCGGTGGAGGGGCCCCGTCCGGGTCCGCCCGCCGGCCGCCGTGGTCGCTGCGACCGAATATCGGTCGAATCTGAACAGTTGGCGACATTACCGATCAGTTCCTGACGGGCCGTCAACCTGCCTTCTACGCTTCGTGCGGCTCGGCACCACCCCCTCGAGCCGCCCGTCCCCCGTACCACGGCCCGTTCCCCCGGAGGGATTCCTTGACATCACGTCGTGCACCCAGGCGCACCGGCACGGCGCTGGCGGCGATATCCGCGGCCACCGCCGCCCTGCTGTCCCAGCCCGTGACCGCCGCTGCCGTCGCGCCGCCGCCGGCCGTGGCCGCCCACCTCCCGGTGGCGCCCTACCCGGCGGGGGTGGCGCTCACGCCGGACGGCGCCCGGGCGTACGTCACCAGTCAGAGCACCGGCACGGTGAGCGTCCTGGACACCGCGAGCAGAACCGTGACCGGCACCTTCACCGCCGGCACCGGCTCGTACGCCGTCGCGCTCTCCCCGGACGGGCGCCGGGCCTACCTCACCCACCACCTGGACAACGCGGTCAGCGTGGTGGACACCGCCAGCAACACGGTGACCGCCACCGTCCCGGTCGGCGTCCAGCCCTGGAACCTGGCGCTGTCGCCGGACGGCTCCCGGGCCTACGTCAGCAACGCCGGGGCCGACACGGTCAGCGTGCTGGACACCGCGTCCGACACCGTCAAGGCCACCGTCCCGGTCGGGGCCGAACCGCATGGTCTGGCCGTGTCCCCGGACGGCAGGCGCCTCTACGTGGCCGCCTCCGGCGCCAAGGCGGTGACCGTGGTCGACACCGCGAGCGGCACGGTGAGCGCCACCGTGCCCGTCGGCCACAGCGCCTTCGGCCTGGCGCTCAGCCCCGACGGCAGCCGGCTGTGGGTCGCCGACGGGGACGACAGCACCGCCGCGGTGATCGACACCGGCGCCGGCGCCCTGCTCGGCACCGTGCCGGTCGGCACCGGCCCGTACGCCGTGACCCTGGCCCCGGACGGCTCCGCCGCGTACGTCTCCGACTACGGTGACGACACCCTGAGCGTGATCGACACCGCGAGCCGGACGGTCACCGCGACCGTGCCGGTGGGCGCGAGCCCGTACACCCTGGCGCTGAGCGCGGACGGGCGGCGCGGCTACCTCGCCGACTTCACCGGCAACGCCGTCGACGTGCTGAACTTCCCGCTCCCGGTGCCGGCGGTGACCGGCGTCAGCCCGAACGGCGGCTCCGGAGCGGGCGGCACCACGGTGACCGTCACCGGCACCGACCTGAACGGCGCCACCGCCGTCACCTTCGGCGCGGCCGGCCCGGCCACCTCCTTCAGCTGCACCAGCACCCGCTGCACCGCGACCGCCCCCGCCACCACAGTGACCGGCCCGGTCGACGTCCGGGTCACCACGCCCGGCGGCACCAGCGCCGCCGTCGCCGCCGACCGCTTCACCTACACCGCGCCCAGCGCCCACCTCGGGGTCGCGCTCACCGCGACGCCGGCCACCGGGCGGGTCGACTACACCGTCACCCTCACCGGCCAGGGCCCCGACCCGGTCACCTCGGCCACCGTCTCGGCCGACCTGCCCGCGGGCCTCACCGCGAGCTCCGGCGACTGCACCGTCGCCGCCGGCAAGCTCACCTGCACCCTGAGCACGCCGCTCGCCAAGGGAGCCAGCACCACCCGGCACTTCTCCCTCGGGGTCGGTCTGCTGAACCTGATCCGCACCTGGGACGTCACCGTGGCCCGCACCGGCGGCACCCCCGCCGACCCGTCGCCGGCCACCAGCAAGGACACCCGCAGCTGCACCTCCTTCCTCGGCCTGTCGATCACCTGTCGGTGACCGCTCGCCGGAGGCCCCGCCCGCACCCGTGGGCGGGGCCTCCGGCGCACCCGGGCCCGGACGGGACCCGGACGAGACCCCGAGGCCTGGACGAAGTGTCCGGGCCGGACGTACAGTCCGTGCATGCCTGCCGAAACGCCCGACCCGCGCGTCCGGACCTGGTCGCCGGTCTGCCGGGCGGTCGCCCTGCTCCTCGGCCCGTACGCCGAGGTGGTCCTGCACGACACCGCCACCGACCGGGTGCTGGCCATCTGGAACCCGATGACCACCCGAGCCCCCGGCGATCCGTCGCTGCTCGGCGAACTGGACCGGCTGGACCCCTCCGCGCCCGACGTCTACGGCCCCTATGAGAAGCTGCTGCCGGACGGGCGCCGGCTCTCCTCGGTCAGCGCCGTCCTGCGCGACGCCACCGGTAGGCCCTCGGCGGTGCTCTGCGTCAACCTCGACCGCGGCCCGCTGGAGCAGGCCGCGGCGCTGCTGGCGAACTTCGCCGCGCCCACCGCACCGCGCCCCGAGCCGCTGTTCGAGCGGGACTGGACCGAGCGGATGAACGACGTGATCGGCGGCCACGTCCGGGCCCGGGGCCGACCTGCGGAGCGCTTCACCCGGGAGGACCGGCTCGCCGTCCTGCGCGAACTGGACGAGGCCGGGGTGTTCGCCGTCCGCCGGGCCGTCCCCGCCGTCGCCGCCGCACTGCGGATCTCCCGCTCCACCGCCTACGCCCTGCTCGCCGAGCTCAGACACCCGGCGGGCCCCGGCGCCCGAGCCGGGGCCGGGGCGGGAGCCGGAAACAGCGCCGCTGCCGGCACCGGTCCCGGCGCCGGCACCAGGAAGGACTGACACCGATGACCCGACTGCCCGACTTCCGGCTCGAAACCTACTTCTCCCGCTGGGAGTTCACCGCCCGCCACCACCTCACCGCCTCCGACGCCCAGACCATGACGATGGCCGAGCTGCTCGCCCTGGCCGGCCCCGAGGACCGCGAGGCCTGGGACACCCTCGCGCTCGGCTACACCGAGACCTTCGGCGATCCCGGCCTGCGCCAGGCGATCGCCGGGATGTACGAGCGGGTCGGGGCGGACGACGTGATCTGCTTCGGCGGCGCCCAGGAGGGGATCAACCTCGCCATGCAGGTGCTCCTCGAACCGGGCGACCACGCGGTGGTGCTCACCCCCAACTACCAGTCCGCCGAGACGATCCCGCTCTCGCTGTGCGAGGTCACCGGGGTGGCGCTCGACGAGCGGCGGGACTGGGCGCTCGACCTGGACGCCGTCGAGGCGGCAATGCGGCCGAACACCAAGGTCCTGTCGGTCAACTTCCCGAACAACCCGACCGGGGCGGTGATCGACGCCGCCGACTTCGCCCGCCTGGCCGAGCTGTGCGGCGAGCGCGGCGTCCGGCTCTTCTCCGACGAGGTCTACCGGGGCCTGGAACGCGACCCCGAGCGCACCCTGCCGCAGGCCGCCGACCTCTCCGAGACCGCGCTGTCGCTGAACGTCACCTCCAAGGCGCTCGGCCTGCCCGGGCTGCGGATCGGCTGGATCGCCTGCCGGGACGGCGAGCTGCGCAGCCGGCTGGAGCGGGCCAAGCACTACACCACGATCTGCAACTCGGCCCCCAGCGAGGTGCTGGCCCGGATCGCCATCACCGCGCGGGAGCGGATCCTGGCCCGCAACCGGGGCATCATCGCGGAGAACCTGCCGCTGTTCGACGCCTTCTTCGCGGAGTTCCCCGAGCTCTTCGAGTGGCGCGCCCCGGACGGCGGCTGCGTCAGCTACCCGCGCTACCTGGGCGCGGACGGGGTGGAGGAGTTCTGCACCGCGCTGGTCGAGCAGGCGGGTGTCCTGCTGATGCCCGCGAGCATGTTCCGCTCCGAGCTCACCCCCACCCCGACCGACCGATTCCGGATCGGCATCGGCCGCCGCGACCCGGGCCCGGCGCTGGAGGCCTTCGCCGAGTGGCTCCGCAAGCGCTGAGCGGCCGCAGGCGACCGGAAGGGGCCCGGGCTCCGGCGGCCCTCGGGACGACCGCCGCCGGAGCCCGGGCCCCCGGCAGCCGTACGGGTCAGAGCTTCTGCCAGGCCGGCTTGGCGGCGTAGGTGTCGCGGAAGTAGTCGGCCAGCTTGAGGCGGGAGGCGGCGGCCTCGTCCACCACCACGGTGGCGTGCGGGTGCAGCTGCAGCGCCGAGGCGGGGACGGCGGCGGCCAGCGGGCCCTCGACGGCCAGCGCGACGGCCTCGGCCTTGGCCTCGCCGGTGGCGAGCAGCACGAGGTGGCGCGCCTCCAGGATGGTGCCGATGCCCTGGGTGATGACGTGGTGCGGGACCTCGTCGAGGCTGTCGAAGAAGCGGGCGTTGTCCACCCGGGTCTGCCTGGTCAGGGTCTTGATCCGGGTGCGCGAGGCGAGCGAGGAGCACGGCTCGTTGAAACCGATGTGGCCGTCGGTGCCGATGCCGAGCAGCTGCAGGTCCACGCCGCCGGCCTCGGCCAGCGCGCGGTCGTAGGCGGCGGCGGCCGAGGCGATGTCCGCCGCGTTGCCGTCCGGGCCCAGGAAGGAGTCCTCGGTCAGGCCGAGCGGCTCGACGACCTCGCGCAGCACCACCGAGCGGTAGGACTCCGGGTGCCCGGGCGGCAGGCCGACGTACTCGTCCAGCTGGCAGATCCGCGCCCTCGAGGCGTCCAGCCGGCCGTCCCGGACCCGGGCGGCGAGGGACCGGTAGACCGGCAGCGGGGTCGAGCCGGTCGCGACGCCGAGCAGGGCGTCGGGCTTCTCGGACAGCAGATCGGTGATCGCCGTGGCGATGAGTTCGCCGGCCGCTGAGGCGTCAGGGACGATCACGATTTCCATACTGGTCCACCGTTCTGAGGCGAGGCTGAGGTCTAGACCTCCGAGGTCTAGACCAGTTTGCCGTGAACGGGGGCTCCAGGTCCACCCGGGGCCGCCGGGCCCGCTGGTCCCGGACTCCGGGCGCCCCGTCCGGCGTCGCCGCCGACGGAAGCCGGCGCCGGCGGTGGAAGCCGATGCCGGCGGTGGAAGCCGGTGCCGGCGGTCGAAGCCGGTGCCGGCGGTGGGGGTGTGGAGGGAGCCGGGGCGCGTGCGCCCCGGCTCCCGTCGCCCTGTCCTGCGGAGGCGCTCCCGCCGTGCGGAGCGGGTCGTGCGTCCGGGCGGCCTCCGATCAGAACGGGTTGGTACAGGTGGTGACCTGCTTGCTCGCGTCCAGCGCCGGACCGGCGGTGGCGCAGATGATCCGCGGCCCGGCGGCGGTCACCCGCGGGGTGACGGCCTGGGCCGAGCCGAGCTTCACGGTGGTGGCGGTGGCGACCGGCTCCCACGGGCTGCCCCAGGCCTTCTGGGTGCGGACGTCGACCTGGACCACCGTCAACTGGTCCGGGTCGGCGCTGACCTGGGCGACGCCGACGACACCCTCGCCGTCTATCCGGTGCGAGACGCAGGGGTGGTTGAGCACCGAGGCGCAGGCCGCGGTGTCGGTCTCGGACGTCGCCGTGGCGGCCGTGGCGGGACCGGCCGTCAGGGTCGCGATCCCCGCCACCGTCAGCATCACAGCTGCGATCCGAGTGCGCATGATACGAACCTCCTTGGAAATTAAGGGAATCTCACTCCTTGAGATGAGTCTTGCACACATCATGGAAGTCATGCGTGTGCGTTGCGTCACACTCATGGTGACTGTTCAACTACTGGCTGCAATCGTTCGCCGAACGTTCAGCGGATGGCCGGAATCCGGCCTGACGGGCGGTCAGTTCATCGGCGTACGGCCGCCGCCCTGTCGTCGGGTCCGGTCCCCTTCACTCGTCCGGGTGGCAGCTTGCCAACCCGGCGAATCGGACGGATACCATCGACCCGATCCCCAGCGGAGGTGGCGGCGTGGACACGGTCATCGTGCAACTGCCCTGTCCGGGGCCGGACATGGCGCCCGGCGCAGCGCCCGCACTGCTGCGGATGGGCCCGGGCGAGACGGCGGTGTTCGGGCGCGGCGAGCCCGGGCGGCCGGTCGCCATCCCGCTGTCCGACCAGGGCGTCTCCCGCCGTGCCGGCGAGGTGGCCGCCGCCGAGGACTACTGGCGGCTGTCGAACTTCAGCACCACCGCCACCTACGTGGTGGAGAACCTGGAGGGCGCGGGGGAGCACATCAAGGTGGCGCCCGGACGGCTCGGCGCGCCCGTTCCCTTCGAACTCTCCCGGGTGCTCCTGCCGGCCCTCGGGGAACCCGCCTCCTTCAAGGTCTTCGCCCCCCAGCACGCCTACCTGGACGGTGGCCGGCGCGGCGCCGACGGCGAACACACCGTCAGCCCCTTCGCCCTGGACCCGACCGCCAAGTACTTCCTCGTCCTGCTCGCGCTCTGCGAGCCCCGGCTGCGCTCGCCCTCCACCGCGGCCGTCCCCGGCGTCACCGAGGTGCTGGCCCGGCTGCGCGCCCTGCCCTCCTGCCGGGGACTGACCCGCTCGGCGGTGAACTACCACATCGACTACCTGGTGTGCACCAAGCTGCGGCTGCGCGAGCCGTACGAGGAGGGCCCGGCCGGCGGCAAGCGCGAGGAACTCGTCGCTCTGGCCCTCAAGTTCGACCTGGTCCGGGAGGAGCACCTGGCGCTGCTGCCGGCCCGGCGCCCGGCCGCCCGGCCGTGACGCCCGCCCCGCGGCCCGACCCCGGGCCGCCGGAGCAGCGGCACCCGCCGCGGGGCCTCCCGCCCTTCGAGCTCCCCGAGGGCTACCTCGTGGCCGGCTACCGCACCGGCGCCTTCCTCGGCGCGGGAGCCTGGGGCAGCGTCTACGCCGCCGAGGGCCCGGACGGCACCGGGGCCGCCGTTAAGATCCTCGGTCCGGCCGGGCTCAGCCCGGGTCAGCGCCGCACCGCGGCCCAGATGGCCGGCAGCGAGCTGCGGTTCAGCCGCCGCGCCGACCACCCCCACCTGATCCGCACCCTCGCGGTGGTCACCGTCGAGGATCCGGACCACCCCGCCCTGGACGGGGCCGTCGCGCTGGTGATGGAACGCGCGGCCCGCAGCCTCCAGGACCTCCTCGCCACTGCCCGCCCCGGCACGCCGGTGCCCGGCGCCGAGCGCATGCTCGCCCAGGTCTGCTCCGGACTGACCCACATGCACCGGGCCGGCTGGGTCCACGGGGACCTCAAACCGGCCAACATCCTGCTGATGCCCGACGGCACCGCCAAGATCGCCGACTTCGGCCTCACCTCCGAACTCGAGGGCACCCACGCGTACGCCCCGCCGCTCGGCTCGCCCGACCACGTCCCGCCCGAGTGGTGGTCCCAGCGGACCGGGGCGCGCGGTGTCGCCCTGCGCCCCACCGCCGACATCTGGGCCTACGGCGTGATCGCCCACCAACTGCTCACCGGCGGGCTGCACCCCTTCCTCGGTGCCACCGCCCGGGCCCGCTCGCTGGCGGCCCAGGCGTACGCCCGGGGCGCCGTCCCGCTGCGGCTGGACCAGGCGGTGCCCGCCCCCTGGCGGGCCGTGGTGGCCGCCTGCCTGACCGCCGACCGGGACCAGCGGGCCCGCACCGACCTGGCCGCGCTGGTGGCCCGGGCGACCGCCCGTCCGCCCGGTCGCCGCCGCGCCGCCGTCCGGGCCGGCCTCTCCCTGCTGACCTGCACCGCGGTCCTCCTCGCGCTGGCCGGCGGCCCCGAGCCGGCCGGTGCGGGCGGCCACCGCGCCGGGCCGCCCCCGCTGCCCGGGGCGATCCCGGCGGGCTCGGACGTCCCGGCGCCCTACCGGGGCATGATCGAGGACGCGGCCCGGCGCTGCCCGGAGCCGGAGATCACGCCGGTCCTGCTGGCCGCGATGCTCAAGGCCGAGAGCGGCTTCGACCCGAACGCGGCCCGCCCGGAGACCGGCGAGTACGGCATCGCGATGTGGACGCCCGCCGTCTTCGAGGCCTGGTCCAGGGCGGCCAGCCACCCCGGCCCGAAGTCCTACCTGGACCCGGGCGACGCGATCGCCGCGATGGGCAACTACGTCTGCTGGCTCGACCAGCAGATAAAGCGGCGCGGCTTCACCCGGGACCTGCCCGCCCTGGTCGCCGCCGCCTACCGCACCAGCGACAAGAGCGTGGCGGCCGCCGGGGGCGTCCCGGAGCGGGTGCGGCCGCACGTCGACAAGGTGCTCCGCTACCTGGCCGAATACGGCGGCTGACCACCGGTGGTCGTCGACGGCCACCCGCGGACCACCGGGCTCCTGCGGGTCCGTCGGCGGACGGGAGCGAGTCCTGCCCCGTCCGTGGGCGTCCCGGCGCGGGCACCCGGCCGCCCGGGCCGAGGTCTGGGATCCTCGGGCGCATGATCACCAAGTTCCGCGCGGTGACCGCGCAATGGACCGTCGTCGTTCCGGTGACCGCGTTCGTCGTCCTCGCCCTGACCTGGCACGAGGACCTGCCGGGCTGGGTGGTGGCGGTGGTCGCGTGCTTCCTGGTGGGTGCGGTGCTGGCCGCCGTGCACCACGCCGAGGTGATCGCGCACTGGACCGGGGAGCCCTTCGGATCGCTGGTGCTCGCGGTGGCGGTCACCGTGATCGAGGTCGCGCTGATCGTGACGCTGATGGCCGACGGCGGGGACAAGTCCGCGACCCTGGCCCGGGACACCGTGTTCGCCGCCGTGATGATCACCTGCAACGGGATCCTCGGACTGTCCATCCTGGTGGCCGCGCTGAAGTACCGCACCGCCGTCTTCAACGCCGAGGGCACCGGCGCCGCCCTCGCCTGCGTCGCGACCCTCGCCACCCTCAGCCTGGTGCTGCCGACCTTCACCACCAGTGCCCCGGGCCCGCAGTTCTCCACGACCCAACTGGCCTACGCGGCCACCGCCTCGCTGGTGGTGTACGGGCTGTTCGTGACCACCCAGACCCTCCGGCACCGGGACTACTTCCTCCCCGTCACGGCGGAGGGGGAGATCCGGGTCGAGGACGAGGACCACGCGAGCCCGCCCACCGTGCGGGCCGCCGGCGTCAGCCTGCTGCTGCTCGCCGTCGCGCTGGTCGCGGTGGTGGGCCTGGCCAAGGGCGTCTCGCCGACCATCGAGTCCGCGGTGGACGACGCCGGGCTGCCGCACGCCGTGGTCGGCGTGGTGATCGCCATGATGGTGCTGCTGCCGGAGACCATCGCGGCGCTGCGTGCGGCCCTGCGCAACCGGGTGCAGACCAGCCTCAACCTGGCGCTCGGCTCCGCGCTCGCCAGCATCGGCCTGACCATCCCCGCGGTCGCGATCGCCTCCACCTGGCTCTCCGGCCCGCTGGTCCTCGGCCTCGAACCGGCGCACCTGGTGCTGCTGACGCTGACCGTCGTGCTCGGCACGCTGACGGTCATCCCGCGCCGGGCGACCCTGCTCCAGGGCGCGGTGCACCTCGGGGTGCTCGCGGAATTCGTGGTGCTGGCGGTGAACCCCTGAGGGCGGTCCGCCCGTGGACAGTAGTGGAAGCCGTCGGCCCGTCCCCCCGTACGGGCCGACGGCTTCCGCTCCGGCCACCGTGCCGCCGGCGCCCCAGGGGCTCCCGGCCGGCCGTGGCGCGGCCGGGAGCCCCTGGTCCCGCAGCTGCTCGCGGGACCAGGGGCTCCGTGGTGCGGCGGCTCACCGCGGCGACGCGCGGCCCGCGGAGGGCCCGGGCCCGGCGGAGCGCGGCTTCAGGAGCGCTTCCGCGTCGCCGCCGGACCGCGCCGACCGTGCCTCAGGAGGTGCGGCGACGGCGGGCGTAGACCACCGCGCCCGCGCCGGCGGCCAGCAGTACGGTGCCGGCGCCCGCGTACAGCAGGGTGCCGTCGCTACCGGTGCTGGCCAGCTTCTTGCCGTCCGAGGCGGCACCCGGGATCGGCGTCGGGACGCTCACCTTGGCGGGCTTGATCAGCGGCTTGTCCGGGTTGACCACGGTGCCGGCGTTCGAGGTGTTCACCGGGACGGTGGCGGTCGGCGCGCTGGACGGGCCGGCGCTCGGCGCGGTGCTGGGCGCACCGCTCGGGCTCCCGGCGGCGGGAGTCGAAGGCGCCGGGGTCGAAGGCGCCGGGGTGGTGGGCGCGGAGGTGGTGGGCGCCGGGGTGACCGGGAGGGTGGGCACCGGGGGCTGGACGACCGGGGGGGTCGGCACCGGGGTGGTGCTCGGGGTGGCCGAGTGGGTCGGCGCGGGGGTCTGGGTGGGGGGCTGGGTGGGCGTGTGGGTCGGCGTCGGCGAGGCGCTGTGCGAGGGGGTCGCGCTCGGCACGGTGGTCGGGCCGGCCGACGGGGTCTTGGTGGCGGTCGGCGAGGGCTTGCCGGACGGGGCCTTGCCGCCGCAGTCGACCTTGAAGACCTTGTGCTTCGGGTTGTTCAGGTCGGCGTCCTCGGGCAGCTCGCCGTTGACCAGCTCGACCGACTGCCAGTAGAGCTTGTACTGACCGTCCGGCAGCTCGATGTCCTCGGTGCGGACGTGCCCGTGGCCGTCCACCGGCAGGTCGCCCCAGGCGGCGAGGGTCTCCTGGCCGTGGTCCATCTGGACGATGGCCCAGATCACGTCCTGGTTCGGGTCGAAGCCGAAGGAGTCCAGGTAGAAGGTGCAGACCTTCGGCTCGTTGCGGACGTCCTCCTGGCCGGTGGCGGCGTCGTGGATCTTCACGGTGCCGTTGTTGCCGGGTGCGCCCTTGCCGTTGCCGCCGGCGGCGGCGTGGGCGGCGGGGGCGAGCAGCAACAGGGCGGCGGCGGTCGGGACGGCCACCAGGGAGCGCGCGGCGGTGGAGCGGATGTGCATGCGTGTTCCATCGGGGTTCGGCAGGCCGGGACGAGCCTGCGCGGTGGGAGGGAGCCCTCGGATCGGGCGTGCCGTCGGACCGGAGGCCGGGGCCGTACGAATGGGAGGGGCACAAAAGTTCCCGCAGTCAGAAACGTGACGCAAGGGGGCTTTGGCCGGAATGCGGTGCGGTGGGCGATATCGCCGGATTAGTGGGTCACAACGATCCGATCACCCGATTGTGTCCGCTCCGTGTGCGGGCCGACCGGTTGACGTGCTGGTCAGCGGCGGGTGCCGGGTCGAGGAGTGGACGGGAGCGGCTCGCGGATGGCCGGTTTCGGCCGGTCGGCGGGCCCGGGACGCGTGTCGGGGCGCGGGTCGGCGCCGGGGTTCTCTATCGTCCGTCTGGAACCGCCCGGTCCGTTCGTCCCACAGGCCGGTCCGGCGGATGCTCCGTCGTCTTGCCCAGCCGATCCGACCCAGGGGGAATGCCCGATGCCCGGCCCAGAGCAGCAGGTGCGACCGGACCCGCAGGCGGCCGGCCCGACCGAGGACAGCGCCGACGTCATCGTGGTCGGCGCCGGCCCGGCCGGCTCCACCGCCGCCTACCACCTCGCCCGCACCGGACTGGACGTCCTGCTGCTGGAGAAGTCCGCATTCCCGCGGGAGAAGGTCTGCGGGGACGGCCTCACCCCGCGGACCGTCAAACAACTCGTCGACATGGGCATCGACGTCTCCGAGGAAGCCGGCTGGCTGCACAACCGCGGCCTGCGGTTGATCGCCGGGCGGCGCTCGCTGGAGTTCGACTGGCCGGAGCTCTCCGCCTTCCCCGGCTACGGGCTCGTCCGGCGCCGTGCCGACTTCGACGAACTGCTCGCCCGCAAGGCCGCCTCGGCCGGCGCCCGGCTGGTCGAACGCGCCAACGTGGCGGGTCCGTTGACGGACGAGCGGACCGGGCGGATCACCGGTGTCACCGTCAGACTCGGCGAGGACCGCACACCCGTCGAGTACCGGGCGCCGCTGGTCGTCGCCGCCGACGGAAACTCCACCCGGCTCTCCGTCGCGATGAAGCGCTACCGGCGCACGGACCGCGCGATGGGCGTGGCCTACCGCACGTACTTCACCACCCCGCGCCACGACGACCGCTACCTGGAGGCCTGGCTCGACCTGCGCGACCCCCACGACCCCGCGCACCGCCTCCTGCCCGGCTACGCCTGGGTGTTCGGCATGGGCGACGGCACCGCCAACGTCGGCCTCGGCGTGCTCGACACCGCCGGTACCGACCTCGACTGGCGGGAGCTGCTGCGCCGCTGGTGCGCCGACCTTCCGCCCGAGTACGGCTACACCCCCGAGGCCGTCACCGAGCCCATCCGCGGCTCCGCCCTCCCGATGGGCCTCAACCGCCAACCCCACTACGCCGACGGCCTGTTGCTCGTCGGCGACGCGGGCGGCACGGTCAGCCCCGGCACCGGCGAGGGCATCGCCTACGCCATGGAGTCCGGCCGCTACGCCGCGGAGACCATCGTCCAGGCCCACGCCCGCCGCACCGAGCGCGGCCGGGAACTCGCCCTGCGCGCCTACCCGCAGGCGCTGCGCTCCGCCTACGCGGGCTACTTCGCGCTCGGCCGGCTGGCCGCCGACCTGCTCGGCCGCCCGAAGCTGCTCGGGGCCGCGGGCGCGGCCGGTCTCGGCCACCCGGCGCTGCTGAAGATCGCCTTCCGACTGATGGTCAACCTCACCGAACCCAACTCCAACGACGCCCTCGACCGCCTGATCCACCTCGTCGGCCGGGTCGCTCCGGGGCGATGAGCGCCGGGGCGGCGGCGTCCGGGGCGGTGAGCGCCGGGACGGGCAGGCCGGCGCCGGGCCGCGCACCCTCGGAAAGGGTGGGCGGCCCGGCCTCCCGGAGTCCACCGGACCTCGCCGCCGCACCCTCCGCACCGAGCCCGACGGCGCTCCCGAGCACCGGCGCACCGGAACCGGGTTAATCGCTGGCGGCCACCGGCGGACGGGGGATAGGAAAGCGGGGTGACCATCAGCGACGACGCGACCGGACCGCGCCTCTTCCAACCTGCCGTCCTCGACCTGGGCGACGTCCGGCTGCGCCCCTGGGCCCGCTCCCTCGACCTGGCCGGAGGCACCACCGCCGCCGTGATCGCGGCCGCGACGGATCCGGAGATCGCCCGCTGGAACCCGCTGCGCGACGCCGCCGACCGGGCCGGCGCCGTGGCCTTCCTCGAGCGCGCCGAGACCCGCTGGGCCGCGGGTACCACGGCCTCCTTCGCCATCTGCGACTCCGCCGACGGCACCCTGTGCGGCAACGTCGCCCTGCGCTGGACCGACCGGGCCGACGGCGTCGCCATGGTCGGCTACTGGCTGCTCGCCGCCGCCCGCGGCCGGGGCCTCGCCGGCCGGGCCACCGCCGCCGTCACCCGCTGGGGGGTCCGCACCGCCGGCGCGCGCCGGATCGAGCTGTACCACGCCGTCGACAACCACGCGTCCTGCCGGGTCGCCAACCGGGCGGGCTTCCCCTACGAGGGCACCCTGCGCGCCTCCTACCGCTACGGCGACAACCCCTACACCGACGAACACCTGCACGCCCGCCTCGCCACCGATCCGGACCCCGCCTGACCGCGGGCCGCCCGGCGGCTCCGACGGAACGGCCGCCGCAGCCCGCCCCGGGGCGGCCCGTCCGCCCCGGGCCGGCGCTCACCGGTGGTACTGGGCGAGTTGGACGAGGTTGCCGCAGGTGTCGTCCAGGACGGCGACGGTGACCGGGCCGGTCGCCAGCGGCTCCTGGGTGAAGCGCACCCCGAGCCGGCGCAGCCGCTCGCACTCGCCGTGCACGTTGTCGACGGCGAAGGAGGCGGCCGGAATGCCGTCGGCGACCAGGGCCGTCCGGTAGGGCCTGACGGCGGGGTGGGCGTCGGGCTCCAGCAGCAGCTCGGTGCCGTCCGGCTGTTCGGGTGAGACCACGGTGAGCCAGCGGTGCTCACCGAGCGGCACGTCCGCCTTCTTCACGAAGCCCAGCAGCTCCGTGTAGAAGCGCAGGGCCTTGTCCTGGTCGTCGACGAAGACACTGGTCAGGTTGATCCTCATGAACCGGCCTCTCGGGGTGCGCCACGGACGGCGGCGGCCGCCGAGCCGATCGTAGGTCGCGCACCACCGGGGCCGCCGGACGGCGGGCGCCCGACCGGGGCGCAGGTACGGCCACGGCGGCCGGAATCCGGCCCCGGCAGGCAGCGCGCCGTGCTCCGCGGCGGCCTAACCTGGAAGGGCGCATTCGGTGCGTGGCCTGCGAACGGAAGCACGGGAGCGGCGGCCATGACGATGATCTCCGCGGCGGTGTTCGGTACCGACTGGCAGCCCGGGCTGCCGGGCGGCGCCGAACTGCTCGGCGAGTGCGCCACCCGGGGCTGGACGGTCGTGCTGACCGGGCCCGGTCCGGCCGGGGCTCCCGCCCCGGCCGTGGCCGCACCCGGCGGCGATGCGGTGCGGGCGGCGCTGGAGCTGGTGGACGGCGTGCCCTCGCACGCCGTGGCCGTCGCCGGGAGCGTGCGCGAGGTGCGGGCGGCGAGGCGGGCCGGGTTGCCCTGCGTCGCCCTGGAGACCGGCGGTGACGCCGGCCCCGAGCTGCGGGCGGCCGGCGCGGCCGAGGTCCACCGCGACGCCGCCGCCCTGCTGCGTGTCCTGGACGACAGCCTGCTCGCCCGCCCGCGGGCCTTCGGCCGCGTGGGCGCCGGAACGGGTGGTCCCCGGAACGGTTGACGCCGGCCCGTACCGGGCAACCGCCCGGGTGCGAGGGCATGTCACCGGAATGTCGGAGGTGACCGAGATGGACGGACCCGCGTTGAGCGGATGGGAGCGGCGGCTCCTCGAGGAGATCGAGTCCGATCTGCGCCGGGACGCACGCCTCGATCGGAAGCTGAGCACCATGGGGGCCAAACGGCCGAGCCGGGTCCTCGGCGCGGTGCGCGGCGTCGGACGCCGGATCACGGCCGGGGTGGTGCTGACCGCCGTGGTGATGACCGCCTTCTGCCTCAGCATCGGCGTACGGACGCCGACCACCGCCGTGCTCGTCGCCCTCGGAGTGGTCTGGACGGCCTCGGTGGCGGCCGCGGTCGCCGCCTCGGAACTGCTGCGGCGGCGCCGGGGCACGCGCGGAGCCGACCCCCTCGATCCGGACCGGGCGCAACGGCGCGAACGCCGCCCCTGGGACCGACCGGAGGCGTGAACCGATGAACACCGACCTGTGGGAGTACCGCCCGGGATCCCATCCCGCCGCCGACCTGAGCCTGATCGGGTACGAGGTGCACGCCACCGACGGCCCGGTCGGCCGGGTGGAGCAGGACGCCGGGGACCACCTGCTGGTCGACGCCTCCACCTGGGTGCCCGGAGCCCGGGTCCCCGTCCCGGCGGGCCTGGTCGCCCGGATCGACCACCTGGACCTCGCCGTGCACCTCGACTGCCCGCGGGCCCGGCTCAGCTCCGTCCCCTCCGCCGCCGAGGACCTGACCGGGCCCCGCCCGCACTGAGCCGGGGACCGCCGAGCCATGGGCTGGCCGACCATCACCCTCACCGGCCGGACGATCGCCTTCCTGGTCGCCCCGTACGGCGTCGAGCAGGAGGAACTGACCGAGCCCTGGCAGGCGGTCGTCGAGTCCGGCGGCACGCCGCGGCTGCTGTCCACCACGGAGGGACGGGTCCGGGCCGTGCGGCACCGCGCGCACGGCGACACCTTCGCGGTGGACGGCCTGGTGGCGGAGGCCGATCCGGCCGACGTCGACGGGCTCGTGCTGCCCGGCGGACTCGCCAACCCGGACGCGCTCAGGGTGGACCGGGCGGCGGTCGCCTTCGTGCACGCCTGCTGCGCCGTCGGCCGTCCGGTCGCGGCGATCTGCCACGCCCCCTGGACCCTGATCGAGGCCGACGCCGTCCGCGGCCGCACCCTCACCTCCTGGCCGAGCCTGCGCACCGACCTGGTCAACGCGGGCGCCCACTGGGTCGACGAGGAGGTGCACGTCTGCCATGAGGGGCCGGGCGTGCTGGTGACCAGCCGCAGGCCCGGGGACCTGCCGGTGTTCGACGACGCGCTGGTCACCGAGTTCGCCCACGCGACGGCGAAGCGGCACCGGGTGTGAGGCGCCCACCCGGCCGGGGGCGCCGTCCGGGCCGGCCGTCCAGGGCCCACCGGCTGCTCGGTCCCAGCCGGCCGTCCAGTCCCGGTCGGCCGCTCAGTCCCCGCGCAACCGGACGAAGGTGGCGGTCGGCGGGCGTCCGGTGACGGTGAGTTCGGCGCGCAGGGGTGCGGTGAGGGGGTGGACCGGGCCGTGGTCCGGGTCGACGGCGGGCGGTCCGAGCAGCGGGGCGGCGGCCTCGGCGAGTTCGCGGGCCTGCACGGCGGTGAGCCGGGGCGTCGTCAGCAGCACCCGGTCGTCGTCCAGTCGCACGACCAGCGCGTGCGGGCGGTCGGCCGGGCCGGTGAGCGCGCGGACGGTGGCGTCCACGGTGTCGCTGCGGCGGTACTTGACCCAGGCGCGGCCCGCCCGCCGCGGACTGTAGGGGGAGCCGGCGGCCTTGCAGACCAGGCCCTCCACGCCGATGTCGGCCAGCTGCGCCATCCACTCCAGGGCCTCCGCGCGGTCCGTGGTGGCCATCACCGGCTGGATCGGCGGCGGGACGTCGGCCAGGGCGGCGAGCAGCAGACGGCGCCGGTCGGTGAGCGGGAGGCTGCGGACGTCGCGGCCGGGGAGGGCGAGCAGGTCGAAGGCGACCAGGCCGAGGGCGACGTCCGGCGCGGCGGCCCGGGCCTGGCGGGTGCGCAGCAGCTCCTCGAAGGCGAACCGGCCGGAGCGCCAGGCGACGAGTTCGGCGTCCATCACCACGCCCTCGGGCAGCCGGGCGACGGC
Source organism: Kitasatospora sp. NPDC048194 (assembly GCF_043202455.1). Lineage (NCBI taxonomy): Bacteria > Bacillati > Actinomycetota > Actinomycetes > Kitasatosporales > Streptomycetaceae > Kitasatospora > Kitasatospora sp. NPDC048194. The sequence goes on along the minus strand of NZ_JBIDAK010000047.1, from coordinate 14,706 downwards.
CGCGGCGATCGGCGGGAACTCCGGCGCGAGGTCGCGGCCGCTGCGGGACTGCAGGACGGCGGGTCGGTCACCGCGGGCGAAGGCGACGCACCGGAAACCGTCCAGCTTCAGTTCGTACTGCACCCCGCCCCCGCCCAGCCCGTCGGCCGGTGGGACGGAGGGCACGGCGGTCGGACGCATCACCTCCACGGGCGGCTGCAGCACCTGGCGGGGCCGGCCGGGTGCCGCCGACGGCTCGGCTCCGGCTGCCGGCTCCGGGGCGGCCGACCGGCTCCCCGCCCCCGACCGGCTCGCTGTCCCCGGCCGGCTCCCCGCCGCAGGCCGGCCGGCCGGGGCCGACCGGGGTGGCACCGCACGGCTGGCCGAGCCGGGCAGTGACCGGGCCTGCTCAGGGTCCAGCAGCGGGGCGAACAGGTCGCCGTCGGCCGCCAGCCGGTCGGGGACCTCGGCGAGGGTGAGGACCAGGTCCGCCTCCCTCCGGGCCCGCTCCAGCTCGGTCCAGGACAGCGGGGCGGAGACCGTCGGCTGCGGCCGGGCGCGCAGGGTGTACGGCGCGGCGGTGGTCTTCTTGGCGTTGTTCTGCGACCAGTCGACCAGCACCCGGCCGCGGCGCCGCGCCTTGGCCATGGTGTGCACGACCAGGTCCGGATGCTCGGCCTCCAGGGCGGCGGCCAGCGCCTTCGCGTACGCGGAGACCGTGGCGCTGGGCGTCGGCTCGATCGGGACCATCAGGTGCAGTCCCTTGGACCCGGAGGTCTTCACCCAGGCCGTCAGGCCGTCCGCGGCCAGCCGCTCGCGCAGCATCAGCGCGACCGCCCGGCAGGTCAGCACGTCCGCTCCCTCGCCGGGGTCGAGGTCCAGGACCAGCCGGTCGGCCAGGCCGGGGGCGGCGGCGTGCCACTGCGGCACGTGCAGCTCCAGGCAGCCCAGGTTGGCGAGCGCGAGCAGCGCCGCGCCGTCCTCCAGCACCACCTGGCGCAGGTCGCCGCTGCTGCTGGGCACCTCCACGGTGCGCACCCAGCCGGGGGTGCCGGGCGGGGGGTTCTTGGCGACGAACACCTCCGCCTCGACGCCGTCCGGGCAGCGCAGGAAGGAGACCGGGCGGTCGTGCAGGTGGGGGAGCAGGGCGGTGTGCACGGCGGCGTAGTAGCGCAGCACCTCGCCCTTGGGGGTGCCGGTGCGCGGGTAGTACACCTTGTCGAGGTGGGAGAGCGAGAGGGTGCGCCCGTCCACCGTCATCTGAGGCATGGGCCGTCTCCGATGCCTGCTGCGGGTGGCCCCCGCAGCCAGTCTGCCCCGACCCGGCCGTCACCGCCCGGGGCCGCCGCCGTCCGGGGCGGTCACCGCGGGAGCCCGTGACCGCCCGTGATCCCGTGACCGCCCGGGGCCGCACACCGGAAGCCGAGCCGGTCGTCGTGGTGGCGGTCGGAGACCATCGCGGACGACCGCGCCCGGCGGCCGGGGCCGGGGGACCGGCCGGCTCCCGGCGGCTGGTCTCACTCCTGCGGGCCGTCGGGCCGGGGCGCGCCCGGGTAGGTGCCGAAGTACCAGTGGTTGCCCTCCGGGTCGGCGGCGGCGAAGTCGCGCGAGCCGTAGTCCGTCTCGTGCACCGCCGTGGTGATCCGGGCGCCGGCGGCCACGGCGCGGTCGTGCACGGCGTCCGGGTCGGCGGTGACCACGTACGCGCTGAAGGTGCCGGGGCGGGCCGGCCCGCCCTCACCGCCCTTCGCGCCCTCGGCTTCCTCCGCGGCCTGGCGGTCGGAGCCGAGCATCACACCGCCGCCCTCCGGCCAGGCCAGTTCGGCGTGGGCGACGAAGTCGCCCTCCCCGTAGCTGACCACCTCGCGGAAGCCGAAGGCGTCCACCAGGAAGCGGATCAGCGCGCGGGCGTCCCGCGCGCGGAAGGTCGGCCAGACCTGCGGGGCGGGGGTCCTGGTGTCCATGGGTTCTCTCCTCCTCGGGCGGGGACTGCTACGCCCCCCACTCTGCGACCGCCCCGACCTCCCCGCCTTGGACGTTTCGGAACTTCGCCGCCTCCGGCCCCTCCGCCGCCAGCCAGGCGCTCGGCGCGCACCCGGCCAGCGCACGGAACTCGCGCGCCAGATGCGCCTGGTCGAAGTACCCGCAGCGGGTGGCCAGTTCCGCCAGCCGGGGCGGCGGGGAGCCGGCGGCGAGCAGGTGCCGAGCCCGGTCGAAGCGGATCACCCGGGCGGCGGCCTTGGGGGTGAGTCCGGTCTCCCGGCGGAACCGCTGCTGCAGGTGGCGGGCGCTCCAGCCGGTCTCCCGGGCCAGTTCCGCCACCGGCAGCGCACCGCCGCTGCGCCGCAGCGCCCGCCAGGCCCAGCCCACCTCCGGCGGCACCCGCCCCGACGGCCGGGCGGCCTGCAGCAGCGCTCCGTCCAGCACGGCGAACCGTTCCGGCCAGCTGCCCGCGGCCCGCAGTCGCTCGTGCACACCCGGGCCGAGCCGCCCGAGCAGGTCCTCCGCCGGAACGTCGATCCCGGCCAACTCCCCGGCGGGCAGTCCGAACAGCGCACGGGCGGCGAGCGGGTGCACGGCGATCTGCACGCCGGACTGCGCACCCTCGTGGGTGATCGACGCGGGGGAGGTGTGCAGGCCGCCGAGCAGGGTCGGGTAGCTGCCGGGCGGCTGCCCCGGGTCGGGGTGCGCGGCGATCACCAGCGGTTCGTCCAGGGTCAGGATGAAGGTCAGGTACGGGGAGGGCAGACCGCGGTGCACGGCAGGGGCGAGGCCGCGTTGCCGGTAGCCCGAGTACCAGCCCACGTACGGGCGCAGCGCCCTCGCGGGCCGGGCCCGTACGGCCTCGTCGACGGCAGCGGCGGTTTCCGTCGTCACGTCTCCAGTATCGGCGCCGCGCGGACGGCGGTTGCGGGCGGACGGGCCGGCCCGTCCGCCCCGGCGGTCCGTACGGGGCCGGGTTCGCGGTCGCGGGTGGGCGCGGTGTTGCCTATGGTGATGGCACGGTCACACCGCGAGCGCGCCGATCGGCCGCCGGTGACCGCCGGGGGGACCGGTGGGGAGGCCGGTGGGGGAGAACGTCTGGGGGGTCAATCGACGAAGGAGTCCCCGTGACCACTGCCCGAGACATCATGCACACCGGCGCCCAGTGCATCGGCGCCCACCAGACGCTGGACGAGGCCGCGCGCATGATGCGCGACATGAACGTGGGCGCGCTGCCGATCTGCGGCGACGACCAGAAGCTGCACGGCATCATCACCGACCGCGACATCGTGGTGCGTTGTCTGGCCGAGGGCAAGGACCCGGCCGGGATGACGGCGATGGAGCTGGCCGGGCACCTGCACTGCGTGCGCGCCGACGACAGCATGGACGCGGTGCTGAAGAAGATGGAGCAGCACCAGATCCGCCGCATCCCGGTGATCGAGGGCGAGCGGCTGGTCGGCATGATCAGCGAGGCCGACCTGGCGATGGGCCACCGGGACGGCCAGCGGCTGACGGACCAGCAGATCATCGAATTCATGGACAGCGTCTACATGATGCGCTGACCGGCGCCGGCACCGGCAGCCGTCGTCCTCCCGCCACCGGTGCCCCGCAGCTCGTGCCCCGCTCGCGTCCTCTGACCGGCCCGCCCCCCGTACCGGCCGGGCCGTCGAGGGCGCCGGGCGGGGCCTCGACGTCCCCCGGCGCCCGCCCCGGTGGCGCCCGAGCTCGTCTCGCGCTGTGGATCTCCCTTTCCCCGCCGATCGGGACGGGAGCACAATCGCGTCCATGGGAAAGCAGTACGAACGCATCGACGGCCGGTTGCGGCAGTTCATCGAGAGCCAGCCCGTCTACTTCGTCGCGACCGCGCCGCTGGCCGCCGACGGCCACGTCAACATCTCGCCCAAGGGCCGCTCCGGGACCCTCGCCGTGATCGACGAACTCACCGTCGCCTACCTGGACTTCGGCGGCTCGCAGGCGGAGACCGTCGCGCACCTGCGGGAGAACGGCCGGATCACCCTGATGTGGTGCGCCTTCGAGGGCCCGCCCACCGTGGTCCGGGTGCACGGCCGCGGCGAGCCCGTCTTCCGCGACGACCCGCGCTTCGCCGAACTCCTCGGCCACTTCGGCCCCGCCGCGGACGGCTCCGGCCTGCGCGCGATCGTCCTGGTGACGGCGGACCGGGTCAGTGACTCCTGCGGCTACGCGGTCCCGTTCATGGAGTACCGCGCCGACCGGGAGCTGCACGCCCAGTACTTCGACCGCAAGGGCGAGGACGAGTTCAGCGCCTACTGCGAGCGCAAGCCGCTGGTGGCCACCAGCATCGACGGCCTGCCCGCCGTCCCCCTGCCGCTGCCGCCCCGGCCGGCCGCCTGATGCACTGACCCGCCGGACGGGGCGATCGGCTCGGTGTGCCGGTCCGGGGCCGGGGCGGCCGCACGAAGGGGGCGATGCGCCGGTACGGCGAAGCCGCCGCACCCCGGGTGGGGTGCGGCGGCTTCGCCGTGTGCGGGGGCCTTACTTGGTCAGGCCGGCCTTGACGGAGCAGATCGGCCAGGCGCCCGGGCCCTGGGCGGCGAGGACCTTCTCGCCGACGGAGATCTGCTGGTCCTTGGTGGCCAGGTCGGCGCGCGGGGCGAAGGAGGTGCCGCCGAAGGCCGCCCAGGTGCTGGAGGTGAACTGCAGGCCGCCGTAGAAGCCGTTGCCGGAGTTGATGGCCCAGTTGCCGGTCGCCTCACAGGCGGCGACCTTGTCCCAGACCGTGGCCGGAGCGGCGGAGGCGCTGTTCGCCGTGACGAGGCCGGCCACCGGCAGGGCGGTGAGCGCCCCGGCCATCAGAGCCATCCGGACGCGGTTGCGGCGCTTCGGGGTGGCAGTGGTGGTGGCAGCGGTGGTCTCGTTACGGAAAGTCATGAAGGTCCTTTCGGAGGGCGTCTGCGAGCACGCGGAACCAGGCCCTCGGAAGGCCGTCGGTTTCGGGGACACGTCGCTCGCGTGGTCCTGCACCGTCCTGCTCGGGGGCCTGGGGCCCGGCCGGAGCGGATCGCTCGGTGCAACGGGTTCGAAGCTACGGGGCCGTTCTGGCGGTTTCAAGGATTCGCAGGTTTGCGCACGTCAGGCTCCCGTTACCGAAGGTATTGATCTAGAAAAAGGGATGATTTGACCCGATTTCGACGTATTTTCAAGATCAAATCGGCCCGCGACGTGGCCCCCGTCACCCCGGAGGCCCTGTGAGCCCGCGCACACCGTCGACAGCCCGTGAGCACTCACCCCGCCACGGGTGCCGGAACGGACGGCCGGCGGCGCCGTCCGGGTGGCCCGCGCCACAGCCCTCACCCGGAGCGCCCGCTGCGCTCACCCACGGTGGCGGGCATAGCCTTCGGCCCATGAGCAACGAGAGCGATGCGGCCGACACCGGGGCCGTCGGCGACGAGGAGCACGAGGCCGCGGCCGCCCCGGCCGGCTTCGAACTGGGCACCGACGGGCCCAAGGTGATCCTGGCGGGCCTGGACGGCTCCGACTCCTCCTGGCGGGCCACCGCCTACGCCGCCGGACTCGCCCGCCGCCAGGGCGCCGTCCTGGCGGTGGCCTACGTCCAGCCGATACTCGGCGCCGCGACCGCCCTGGCCGGGGCCGCCGTGGAGGAGACCACCCAGGAGATCGCCGACGAACTGCTGATCGCCCTGCGCGAGGCCGAGCAGCGGGTCCGCGAGGTGTGGAAGGTGGAGTGGCGCTTCCTGACCATGCGCGGCGACCCGTACACCGGCCTGGCGAAGCTCGCCGACGAACTGCGCGCCGACGCCGTCGTGGTCGGCGCCTCCGAACAGGCCGGACACAGGGTGATCGGCTCGGTCGCGGTCCGGCTGGTCAAGGCCGGCCGCTGGCCGGTGACCGTCGTGCCCTGAGCAGGGGCGCAGGGGCGGGGGAGTGCGACCGGCCCGCTCCGGGCCGGGTCGGACGGGTCAGGAGCCACCGCTCCGGGGTCGCTCCGGGCCGGGTCGGACGGGCCGGCGCCACCGCTCCGGCCGCCCGCAGGGCGGGAGGAGGGCGGCGGGTAGGGTGCGTGACCATGACGGAAACGCCGGGCGCGCACCCCACTGAGCCGGCCCGCCCGACCGGCAGCGACCTCCACCTCGATCTCCCCGCCGGCGGCGGCCGCCGCGCCGCGCTGATGTCCGCGCTGCGCGAGGCGATCCGCAGCGGAAGACTCGCCCCCGGCACCCGACTGCCCCCGTACCGCGCTCTCGCCGCCGACCTCGGCCTGGCCCGCAACACCGCCGCCGAGGCCTACGCCGAACTGGTCGCCGAGGGCTGGCTGACCGCCCGGCAGGGCTCCGGCACCACCGTCGCCGAACGCGCCGCGCCCGCCCCGCCCGCCCGGGCCCGCCGCCCCGCGCCGCAGCCGGGGCCCGCCCACGACCTGCGCCAGGGCCAGCCCGACGCCGCTTCCTTCCCCCGCACGGCCTGGCTGGCCGCCGCCCGCCGGGCCCTCACGGCCGCGCCCAACGAGGCCTTCGGGCCCGGCCGTCCGCAGGGCCGGCCCGAACTGCGCAGCGCCCTCGCCGACTACCTCGCCCGCGCGCGCGGGGTGCGCACCGACCCCGACCGGATCGTCATCTGCTCCGGCTTCGCACACGCGCTCCGCCTGCTCTTCGACGGCGCGACCCCCGTGCTGCCGCCCGCCGAACAGGGGCCGCTGGCCGTCGAGGCGTACGGACTGGGCTTCCACCGCGGGCTGCTCGCCGCTGCCGGCGTCCCCACCGTCCCGCTGCCGATCGACGAACAGGGCGCTCGGGTCGGTGAGTTGGCGCACCACCCCGACGTCCGCACCGCCCTGCTCACCCCCGCCCACCAGTTCCCGACCGGCGGCCCGCTGCACGCCGCCCGCCGGGCCGCCGTGGTCGACTGGGCGCGGGGGTGCGGCGGGCTCCTGCTGGAGGACGACTACGACGGCGAGTTCCGCTACGACCGCCAGCCGGTCGGCGCCGTCCAGGGCCTCGACCCCGAGCGGGTGGTCTACCTCGGCAGCGTCAGCAAGAGCCTCAGCCCCGCGCTGCGCCTCGGCTGGATGGTGCTGCCGGACCACCTGGTCGACCGTGTGCTGGCGGCCAAGGGCGAACGCGAGGCCTGGGCCGGCGCCCTGGACCAGCTGACCCTCGCCGAGTTCATCGACTCGGGCGGCTACGACCGCCACGTCCGGCGGATGCGGCGCCGCTACCGGGACCGCCGCGACCGACTGGTCGCCGCGCTCGCCGCGAGCGCCCCGCACCTCGAGGTCTCCGGCATCGCGGCCGGACTGCACGCGGTGGTGCGCCTGGACGCGGGCACCGAGCGGGAGGTGCTGAGGGCCGCAACCCGCCGCGGCCTCGCCCTCGACGGCCTCGCCGACTTCCGCCACCCGGCCGTCACCCCGGAGGCCATGCCGACGGCGGACGGCCTGGTCGTCGGCTACGCCACTCCGCCCGACCACGCCTACCCGGCCGCGCTCGCCGCGCTGTGCGCCGTCCTGCCGGCCGCCGCCTGAGCGGGGGGAGTGGTCGGCGGGCGGCCAGCGGCGGGCGGTGGGCGGCCAGCGGCGGGCGGTGGGCGGTGGGCGGCGAAGCATAGGCCTTCCGGGCGCCGCGCCGGGCGGTTTCGCCGGTCGACCGGTTCCCGGCGTCCGCTCGCCGCTCCTGCGTCGGTACGGCTTCGGACCGAGGGCGCCGGTCGAAACGGTACCGGCGCCTACGCTCCTTGGACATGCGCAGAACACATCTGAGCCGGTCGACGCTCGCCGTCGGCCCGGCCCTCGCCGCCGGTCTGCTCCTCTCCGCCGCACCGGCCCGGGCCGCCGGCCCGCTGCCGCTCACGGCCGTGTCCGATCGTCAGACGACTCCCGTCGGCGGTGAGTTCACCCTCACCATGACGCTCACCAACCCGTACGACACGCCGATCCAGTTCGTCTACCAGAGCGTCCAGGAGACCTACGCCACCAGCCTGCAGAAGGGCCTCAAGTTCACCGCCACGGCGTGCGGCACCCAGACCAACGGCTGCAGCGACAACGTCCACGGCGGTATCGCCCGCTACAACGTGCCGCTCGCCCCGGGCGCCGCCAGCACCTTCACGATCACCTACGCGATCGCCCCGGACTCGGTCTGCGGTCCGGACACCAGGATCGACTTCTACTCCTACCTGTACTACGAGTACAACGGCGGTGAGGCCAACAACTCGGGCATCATCGACGTCCCCGGCACCCAGGTCGCCTGCGCCTGACCCGCCGGCGGCACCGCCACCCTGCCCGGCGCATCCCCCTCTGCGCACCCCTGGTCCCCGTCAGGTGCCGGCCGCCCCCGTACCGGCACCTGGCGGGCTCTTCGCGTGCCCGGGGCCGGGCGCGAACCGGGCAGGCCGGTGTGCCGGGTTGACGCCGCGCGGCTGGAGCGCGCGCGGTCGTCCGGGGCCCGGGCGGGACGGGTCGAGGCGTTGGTGGGGCGGGGAACGCACGTGGGAACGGATGTTCCCGCGGCGTGCGGCGCGGCGCGGGCCGGATGCGGGACATTCACCCTATCGGGGGGTACTCGGCCGCCGTACGGGCCTGGTCGGGCCCTGGTGATCTAGGGTTCCCGATGGGTCGCCGGGAGACGGTGGCCAGTCCCTCGACACCCGCCAACTCCCCTATCAGTAAGCGGATCTGATGATCCGCCATGGCTCGCGTGTGCCTCAGGGCGGTGCGGTACGGCCCTGGCCGCGTGATCCGAACCACACGAATGGAGACCCTGCCGATGTCCGTGGACACGAGCCCGGCGACACAGCAGGACCGGCAGCAGAGCCTTGCGACGGCGGCTGCCCGCAACCTCGCCACCACGACCAAGTCCGCACCGCAGATGCAGGAGATCACCTCCCGCTGGCTGCTCAAGGTCCTGCCCTGGGTCGAGGCCCACGGTGGTGCGTACCGGGTGAACCGACGGCTCACCTACGCCGTCGGCAACGGTGTGGTGGAGTTCATCAAGACCGGCTCCCAGGTCCGCGTGATCCCGGCGGAGTTGGGCGAGCTCGCCCTGCTGCGCGGCTACGAGGACGAGGAGGTGCTGACCGCCCTCGCCGACCGCTGCCAGCAGGTCGACTTCGGCCCCGGTGAGGTGCTCACCACGCTGGGCGAGGCGGCCGACAGGATCTTCCTGATCGCGCACGGCAAGATCAACAAGATCGGCACCGGCAAGTACGGCGACGAGACCGTGGTCGGCGTGGCCGGCGACGGCGACCGCTTCGGCGACGACGCGCTGCTGAACCCGGACGCCGTCTGGGAGTTCACCGCCAAGACCGCGACCTCCGGTGTCGCCCTGACCCTGACGAGGGACGACTTCGCCCGCATCCGGGACAACGCGCCGAGCCTCCAGGAGCACCTGACCGCCTTCCTGGCCCTGCCGCTGCAGGCCCAGAACGAGCGCGGCGAGGCCGAGATCGCCATGTCGGCCGGGCACCACGGCGAGTACGAACTCCCCGGCGCCTTCGTGGACTACGAGCTCAAGCCGCGCGAGTACGAGCTGAGCGTCGCCCAGACCATCCTCAAGGTCCACACCCGTGTCGCGGACCTGTACAACAAGCCGATGAACCAGATCGAGCACCAGCTCCGGCTGACCATCGAGGCCCTGCGCGAGCGCCAGGAGCACGAGATGATCAACAACCCGGAGTTCGGCCTGCTCAACAACGCCGACTTCGACCAGCGCATCCAGACCCACTCCGGGCCGCCCACCCCGGACGACCTGGACGAGCTGCTCAACCGGCGCCGTGACCCGGACTACCTGCTGGCCCACCCGCGCACCATCGCCGCGATCGGCCGGGAGTTCAACGCCCGCGGCATCTACCCGCACCACGTCGACCTCGGCGGGCAGCAGGTGCCGGCCTGGCGCGGTGTGCCGATCCTGCCGTGCAGCAAGATCCCGATCACCAAGGAGAACACCAGCTCGATCCTGGTCATCCGGACCGGCGAGGACAACCAGGGCGTCATCGGCCTGCACCAGACCGGGCTGCCGGACGAGTACCAGCCGTCGCTGTCGGTCCGCTTCATGGGGATCGACGAGAAGGCGATCATCTCCTACCTGGTCAGCGCCTACTACTCGTGCGCGATCCTGGTGCCGGACGCGGTCGGTGTGCTGGAGAACGTGGAGATCGCGCACCGCCGCCACTGACCAGCCCTCGGGGCGTGGAGCGCGGAACAGTGTGAACGCAGGCCGTAACCGGCTGGCGTGATGATCGTTTGACCTCATGGCGGACGGCCCGCCCGCAGCGGCGGGCCGTCCGCCTGAGCGCGTTCGGGCGGCGTGGATCGTGCCCGATCGGTTCCCCGGTCCGGAACGCCGTCACGCCCGCCCGTACCCCCGGCCGATCGGCCCGGGACCCGCCGTCCTCCCCAGTCGACCCGAAAGGTGTGTGGAGTCATGCCGCAGCGTCGGCACTTCCGACGGATACCGCGACACGGTGGTGGAACGGCCGTCCCCGGGCGGCGCGTTCGACTGATCGGCGCCACGGTCGGCGTGGTGGCGATGTGCGCGCTGGTCGGCGGCGCGAGCGCCTCCGGCGCCGAGCGGCCGGGGCACCAGCACGGCCCGGTGGTGGACACCTGCGTGTGCAGTGAGACCGACGTGTCGACGACCGTCGGCCCGGGCGGCAGCGTGGACGTCGGGGTGGACGTGGACGTCCGGGTCGACGTGACGGTCGCCCCCGGCACCGGGCAGGACGGCCCGCGGCCTCCGCACGGGCACCATCCGTGCCACCCGTGGCACCAGGCCGGCCCGTTCCCGGTGGTGCCGTCGTCCTCGCCCTCGGCCCCGGCGGACCTCCGGCAGCAGCCGGGGCGGCCGGAGGGCGGCCAGGGGGACCAGGACGACCGCGGTGAGTACGGGAGCCAGGGCAGCCCCGGGCATCATCACCACCACCATCACCACCACCCGCACCCCTGCCCCACTCCGACTCCCACCCCCACTCCGACGCACACCCCGACACCCACCCCCGCGCCGACCCCGACGCACACCCCCAGCCCGACGCCCACGCCCAGTCGGACGCCGTCGCCGACTCCGCCGCCGGCCAGCCCGACCCCGGTGCCCACCCCGCCTCCGCCGTCACCCCCGCCGCCGGCGCCCCCGGCCGTACCCGCTGATCCGGCCCCGGCGGCACCGGCTCCGCAGCCGGCCCCGCCCGCGGTGCCGCCCCTGCCGGCCGTGCCGTCCCCGGCGCCCAGCCCGGCACGCCCCAGCCCGCTGTGGCCGACACCGGCCGCGCAGCCGGTCTTCCACGTCAGGAACGCACCGCCGCCGCCCGTCGCGACGCACCACCACAGCGCCCCGGCGACCACCACCATGCTGCTGATCACCGTCCCCGCCGTGCTGGGTGCCGCAGCCCTGCGCCCGGGCCGGGGCGGCAACCGGGGCCGCGGTCGGTCCGGGTCCTGACGGTCCCCTGTTCCCGGCGATGCCCGGGGAGTTGCACGCTTTCGCGCTCCCGCCGTCGCCCCTGCTTTCCCGTTCACGTCACAAGCCAAGCCAGAGAGAGGAGTTCCCATGTCCGAGTGGGTGGCGTTGATCGTCGCCATGGCGGCGGCCTGTGTCGTCGTCGTGGCGGTGGTGCTGCTGAGGCACCGCCGGGTGGGCGCCGAGGAGAACCCCGACGAGACGCCCGACGTCATCGAGTACATCACGATGATGATCGGCGTGGTCTACGCGATCGTCCTCGGCCTCGCCATCGCGGGTGTCTGGGAGGCGCGCGGCTCCGCGCAGGACGACGTGTTCCGCGAGGCGCAGTCGCTGCGCGAGGTGAGCGACCGGGCGGTGGTCTACCCGGCCGAGTTCCGCGACCTGGTCCGGGCCGACGTGGACGGCTACGTCACGTACGTGGTCGACGTCGAGTGGGACCACATGAAGTCGGAGGGTGAACTCACCGACAAGGGCACCCAGCTGCTGTCCAAGCTCCAGAACGACGTCGCCACCCGTTCGCCGGCCTCCGACCTGGAGGCCCAGGCCTACCAGCCGATCATGGACCGGATCAGCCAGGTCTCGGACGCCCGCAACCAGCGCGGCCAGAACGCCGGCCCGACCATGCCGGACGTGGTCTGGTTCGGACTGCTCGCCGGGGCCGTGGTCACCGTCGGCATGCTGTTCGCCCTGCAGATCCGGCGCACGCCGCGGGAGTTGATCCTGGCGGCCTGCTTCAGCGCGCTGATCGCCTTCCTGCTGTTCATGATCTGGGACTTCGACGATCCGTTCGCGAGGAGCGTCTCGGTCACCACCCAACCGTTCGAGGACCTCTTCCCCTCGCTCAACCTCACGAGCTGATGCCGGGGTGGCTCCCCTTCGGTCACCGGGAACCCGGGCAGGAGATCAGAGGATGACCTGCCCGGGTTCCCGGTATCCGTCCGGGGCGGCGGCGGGCGCCGGACCGGTAGGTTGACCCGGACGGAACAGGCCGGCGGACGGAGGAGTGCCATGGACAGCCAGGACTGGGACGACCGCTACGCCGCCGGCGAGCTGGTGTGGGGCACGGAACCCAACCGCTGGGTGGTCCGCGAACTGACCGATCTGGCCCCCGGGCACGCGTTGGACCTGGCCACCGGCGAGGGCCGGAACGCGATCTGGCTGGCGACCCGGGGCTGGGAGGTCATCGGCCTCGACTTCTCCGCCGTCGCCCTGGAGCGCGCCGAACGGCTCACCGCCGAGCTTCCCGACGAGGTTGCCGACCGCCTCACCTGGCGCCACGGCGACGCCCGCTCCTTCGCGGCCCCCGCCGCCGGCCACGACCTCGTCCTGATCGCCTACCTCCAGCTGCCCGCCGGGGACCGCCGGGCCGTGCTGCGCCGCGCCGCCGACGCCCTGGCCCCCGGTGGCACCCTGCTGGTGATCGGACACGACCTGCGCAACCTCACCGAGGGCGTCGGCGGCCCGAAGGACCCGGCCGTGCTCTTCACCCCCGAGGACGTCCTCGCCGACCTCGCCGACCGCGGGCTGCGCACGGTACGTGCGGAGCGCGTCCACCGGGAGGTCGGTGCCGAACGCGGCCACCGGGACGGCGCTTCCGGCACGGCGATCGACGCGCTGGTGCGGCTCGAGCGGCCTGGGCGGCCGGTGCGGCCGGCGCGGGGTGACCGGTGACGGCCGGCACCTCCCGCCGGGCGCTGCTCGCCGGCCTGGCGGCGGCCGCCCCGCTGGTACTGGCCGGCTGTTCCTCCGGCACGACGGGCAGGAGGGACAAGGACGGTCCGGTGGCGAGGGCGAACGACCCGGGTGGCGCCGCCTTCGTGATGATCATCCGCCACGGTGAGAAGCCGACCGGCGACCAGCCGGGCCTGGACGAGGACGGCAGGCCCGACGGGAAGTCCCTCACCCGGCGCGGCTGGGACCGCGCCAGGGCGCTGCCCACCCTGTTCACCCCGGCCGCGCCGGGTCTGCGCACCCCGGCCAGGATCTACGCCGCCACCGACCAGGGCCCGATGGCCGGAGCACACCGGATGCGCCAGACCGTCGGACCGACGGCCACCGCGCTCGGGCTGACCGTGGACACCGGCTACGCCGAGTCCCAGGAGTCCGCACTCGCCGCCGCCGTGCTCGCGGGAGCCCTGCCGGTGCTGATCTGCTGGGAGCACTCGCGGATCCCCCGGATCGTGGAGGCCCTCGGAGCGTCAGGAAGCGGCGCACCCGGCAGCTGGCCGGACCGCTTCGACCTGCTCTGGGTGTTCTCCCGACCGGCCGGCGGCGCGTGGACCTTCCGGGAACTGCACCAGCACCTCCTGGACGGCGACGCCTGATTCTGCCTCCGATACGCCGATACGCCGATGCGACCGAGCGCGCACGCCTGCGGTGGGCCGCGGCCGACCGCAGGCGCGCGCATTCTCGGTGTACGGACCACCGCCGGACGTGAGGCCGCAGGGCGGGCTGGGTAGGGTCACCGAAGCACGCCGTCGGATGATCACAGGTTTTCCTGCGGTGCGATAGGTTCGCGCCACGGACGGCGGCAGGAACGAGGAGGGCACGATGACCGTTTCGCTGGCCAAGGGGCAGAAGATCAGCCTGGAGAAGCCGGGCGGTGGGCAGTTGAGCGTGGTCCGGATGGGCCTGGGCTGGAAGGCCGTGCAGCGCAAGGGCTTCCTGGCGAAACTGCTCTCCGCGGGTCAGGAGATCGACCTGGACGCCTCGGCGGTGCTCTTCTCCCGCGGGCGCGCGGTGGACGTGGTCTTCTTCCAGCACCTCACCAGCGACGACGGCTCGGTGCGGCACAGCGGGGACAACCTGGTCGGCGGCGCCGGCGACGCGACCGACGACGAGTCGATCACCGTCGACCTCACCCGCATCGCGGCCGAGGTCGACCAGATCGTCTTCACCGTCAACTCCTTCACCGGGCAGACCTTCCAGGAGGTCGAGGCGGCCTTCTGCCGACTGGTGGACGAGACCACCGGTGTCGAACTGGCCCGCTACACGCTCACCGGCGGTGGTCCGTTCACCGCACAGATCATGGCCAAGGTGCAGCGCACGCCGAACGGTTGGCAGATGGCAGCGATCGGCCAGCCGGCCAACGGGCGCACCTTCCAGGACCTGATGCCGGAGCTCTCCAAGCACCTCTGAGCCGGCGGGCGGCGAACCGCGAACCGGGGCAGGAGCCCGGTGGCAACAGCGGCGGGGGGGGGGCCCCCCGGGGGGGGCCCCCCCCCGCCGGGGGGCCGCCCGGGGGGGGGGGGGTGGGGGGGGGGGGCCGGGGGGGGGGGCGGGGGCGGGGGGGGGGGCC
>NZ_JBIDAK010000046.1:0-48203 GCF_043202455.1 Kitasatospora sp. NPDC048194 | reverse complement strand
GCTACAACGTCGCCGCCCTGCCGCTGGCCGCGGCCGGAATGCTCAACCCGATGATCGCCGGCGCCGCCATGGCCTTCTCCTCGGTCTTCGTGGTCGGCAACAGCCTCCGGCTCCGCCGCTTCCGCTGACCTCCGCCCCCGGCCCGCCGACCGGAAACCCCGGAACCGTCCAGCGGTTCCGGGGCCCCGGCGCGTCCGGCCCCCCGGCCGTGCCGGGGCGCCCTGCGCCCGCCGGACAGGGCCTGCGCCGCCCCGGGCCACGCCGGTTCGCCGTCACGGCCCCCCGGGCAGCTCCACCGCCTGCCAGCGGTACGCCGCGTCCTCCTGCCACACCTGCAACTCGCCCTCCACCACCGCCGCCAGGCACAGCCGCCAGTCGTCCCCGACGGCCAGCGCGACCCGGGTGGCCGGGCGCAGGGTGGGCCGCCACCAGCGCGGCCGCCGCGACGCGCCACCGGCCGGCAGCCGCAACCGGACCCCGCCCGCGCCGGCCAGGGCGATGGTCGGCCCGCCGCGGTGGCCGGCCATGGAGATGCCGAGGGCGGGCTCCCCGTCGCCGATCTCCGTGCCCGGCCCGGGGGCGTCGAGGGCGTGCAGCTGCACCGAGCCGTCCGCCCGCAGGGTGGCGGCCTGCGGTCCGGCGGAGGTACGGGCCAGCGCGCCGGCGCGCAGGGCTCCGGGCGGCCCGAGCGGAACGGGCGGCCGGGTCGTGCCCGGCCGCCAGCCGAGCACGCGCTCGCGGTGTTCGACCAGGACCAGCCAGGCACCGGGGCGTTCCTCCTCGGCCGCGAGCACCCGGTCGGCGGGGCAACCGGTGTGCTCCTGGCCGGTGAGGGTGAGTCCGGGTGCCCAGCGGTAGGACCGCAGGGTGCCGCCGGCCGCCGTCCAGACCGTCAGCTCCCCGGCTGCGTTGACGGCCCCGGCCAGTCCGCCGACCCCGCGCGCCGCCTCCCACCAGCCGGTCGCGGTGCCGACCCAGAGCGTGCCGGCCCGGTCCTCGGCGCAGACCGTCAGCTCGCCCTGGCGACCGGCCCAGCCGGCCGTCACCTCCCGTACGCCCGCCGGGCCCTGGCCGGCCGGGAGCCGGTGACCGGTGGGGCCGGGGCCGGCCAGCGCGATGCCGTCGGCACCGCCGGTGACCGCCAGCGGCCGGCCGGCCCGGTCGGGCAGCACGGCCAGACCCGCGGTGCGGGCCACCGGCCGGTGGGCGCGCAGGAGTTCGCGGCCGCGGGCCGCCCACGGGCCGAGCGGGGAGGGGCGGCGGTCGGGGTCGCGGGCCAGCGGTTCGCAGGCCCACCGGGCCAACTCCTCGCCGTAGCCGGCCGCGAGCAGCTCGGCGCGGGCCTGCTCGGCGGCGAGCCGGTGGTCGAGCCGGCCGTGGTCGGGCAGCAGCAGGGTGCGGGCCAGGGTGCCGACCGCGAACAGGTCCTTGGCGGTGGTGGGGAAGCCGCCGACCTGCTCCGCCTCCGGCGGGACGTGCCCGGGGGTGAAGACCGCGACGGTCAGGGTGTGGTCGAGCGGGGCGAGGAAGGTCAGGTCGATCAGCTTGACCTGGCCCTGGGCGTCGACCAGCACGTTGGCGGGGGAGATGTCGCGGTGCACCCAGCGCTTGCGGTGCAGCTCGTCGACGATCCGGCACAGCCGCGTCAGCACCTCGGCCACCGCCGTCTGCCCGCCGCGCTGGCTCCGGGCCCAGGTGTGCAGCGGTACGCCGTCGACCCAGGGCGAGATCTGGTAGCCCAGCAGGCCGCCGGAGGGCACCGTGCCGGGCCGGTGCGGGGAGGGGCCGAGCAGGAAGCTGGGGACCACCAGGTCGGTGACGCCGAGCCGGTGGGCGTTGTGCGACACGTCGTCCCAGCGGCCCAGCCAGCGGCGCACCTCGGACGGGTCGCGCTCCAGCATGATCTTGGCGGCGACCAGCTCCTTGATCCCGTTGTGGCCGGTGCGCACGGCCCGCCACACCTCGGCCTCCCCACCGCGGTGGTGGAACTCCAGTAGTTCGTACTGCTCGGGGTCGAACTCGGGCCCGAAGCGGAGCCCGGGCACCCAACGAGACTCGGACACACGACCCCCGACGCTTGTCACCGCTGCTGATGCTGCCGATGCGCTGCCCAGGATAGTCCGGGTTCCTGTTCGTCCACCCTGAGGAGGGCCTATTCTGATGGGCGCCGGGAGCAACATCACGAAACAACGTCAAATCATGATCGTACGGGGGTTGTTGATCATGAATCGGCGTCTGTCGGACAACAGGGGGACGGTGCATGCTGCTGACCGCGGTGCTACTGGTCGTGGTGGCACTGGCCGCAGTGGCGGCCGTCGTACTCGGGCGCAGGCGAACGGCCCTGGACGCCGCGGGCGTCGCCAAGGCCCTCGCCGCCGCCGCGGAGAAGCTCGCCGCCGGCAAGGCCCCCCAGGCCCGCCGCCACTACGCCCGACTGGCCCGCCGACTCGCCACCGGGCCCGAGGAACTCCGCCCCCAGCGCGGCCTCGCCCTGCTCGGACAGGCCGAGGCCACCATCCCCACCGGCGACCAGCAGGCCACCCTCGCCCTCCACCGCGAAGCCTTCCCGCTGCTCACCGATCCGGCCCGGCAACTGCCCCGGTGGAGCCTGCGCCGCCTCGCCGACGAACGGATGCTGGCCCCCGACGGCGACCTCGGCCCGCTGCTCGCCTTCCTCCGGGCCACCGCCGCCGGAGCCGAGCCGGGCGAGGAGGCCGAAGCCGCCGCCCGCGCCCAGCACTGGCTGCAACAGCTGTGCCGGGAGGGCACCACCGCACAGCGCGACGACGCCACCGCCCGCGCCCTCGCCGCCCTGCCCGGCCGGGACTGGCCGGTGCTCGCCCGGGCCGCCCTGCTGCGCGCCACCGGCCGCACCGCCGAGACCGAGCCCCTGCTCGCCGCGGCCGCGCCCGGCGGCAGCGGCGAACTCTGGTTCCGCCGGGGCGCCCAGCTGTTCACCGAGCACCGCGACGAAGCCGCCGTCGCCGCCTTCGACGAAGCACTGAACCGCGGCCCCGGCGAGCCCTCGCCCTGGGGACGCGGACCGGCGCTGCGCACCGACAGCCTGCTGTTCCGCGGACTCGCCCGCCAACGGCTCGGCGCCACCGACGCCGCCTGGGCCGACCTGGCGGCCGCCGCCGAGGAGGCCCCGGCGGACCCGCGCCCGCGCTACGCCCTCGGCCGGCTCGCCCTGCTGCTCGGCGCCGACGACCGGGCCCAGGAGCAGTTCACCGCCGCCCTGACCGTCCAACCCTCCTTCGCCCCGGCCAGGTTCGGCCTCGCCCTCGTCCACGAACGGGCCGAGCGCCCGGCCGAGGCCGCCGCCGACTACCGGGCCGGCCTCGACCAGGCCTCCGACTGGCGCCCCGCCCGGGTGCGACTCGGCGCCGCCCTGACCGCCGCCGGCCGCCCCGCCGAGGCCGAGCCCGTCCTGCGCGCCGAAGCCGACACCGAACCCGACTCCCGCTGGAGCCGGATCGCCGCCTTCCACCACGGCCTCGCCCTCGCCCGCACCGGCGACCAGGCGGGCGCCCTCGCCCGCTGGGAGGCGCTGGACGATCCCGAACTCCACGCCCGCCAGGCCCTGGCCCGCGACCGGCTCGCCCGCACCCGACTCGCCGCCGACCCGGCCGCCGCCCGCGAACTGTGGCAGCAGGCCGCCGCCGAGCACCCCGCCGCCCCCGGCTACCGGGCCGCGCTGCGCGAGGCCGCCCTGCGCGAGGCCGCCCACCTGCTCGCCACCGCCCGGGACCGGCCCGAGACGCGCGGGCGCGCCGCCGCCGCCCTCGCCCTGGCCGACACCCTGCCCGGCGCCCTCACCCACCGGCAGTCCCGGCTGCGGGCGGCCCTCGCCCTGGCCGACGGCGTCCCCGAGCAGGTCACCGCCCTGCTCGACGCCACCGCCGGGCAGCGCGACCGCTACCACCTCGCGGCGGCGGCCCTGCTCGCGGGCCGTCCCGTCCAGACCATCGCGCTGCTCGGGCCGCTCGACCCCGACCCGACCGGGGACCCGGCCCTCGCCCGGCTGCGCGCCATGCTCGCCGAACGGGCCGGCAACTGGGCCACCGCGCTGGACTGGTACCGCCACTTCCTGGCCTCGCCCGGCGCCCCCCGCTCCCAGGCCGAACCCCTCGGCGACTGCGCCGTCTGCGACCGCCCCGCCACCGGCGGCTGCGGCGGCTGCGGCCGCGAGGCCTGCTCCGACCACCTGCACGCCCCCGCCGGGGGCGCCCCGGCGCGCTGCGTCCGCTGCTCCGGGCCCGCCCTGCGGGCCGTCCTGGACTGCGCCCGCCGGGCCGGCACCCCCGAACAGGCCGAACCCGTCCTCGCCGCCTGGGCCGAGGCCCTCGGCGACAGCGCCGCCGCCGCGCCGCTGCGACTCGACCTCGCCCTGCTGCGCGCCGAACTCGGCCGCCTCGACGAGGCGTTGGCCGAGCTCCCGGAGGACGCCGGCGCCGCCCGGGCCGCCGTCCTGGTCCGCCGGGCCGGCGCCGCCCTCGCCGCCGAACAGCCCGGACGGGCCGCCGCCGACCTGCGCCAGGCCCTCGCCCTCGCACCCGGCCACCCCCAGGCGGCCGGCGCACTGGTCCTGCTCGGCGAGCACGAGGCCCACCAGCACGCCCTCGAGGGCCGCCACCGCGAGGCCTACCGGGCCTACCGCGCGCTGCTGCTCAAGGACCCGGCCCACCCCCGGCTGCTGCACGCGCTCGGACTCTCCGGCTACCGGCTCGCCGCCGGGGGCCCCGCCGCCGGGGCCCCTGCCGCCGGGGGCCCCGCCGTCGGGGAGCCTGCCACCGGGACCGAGGAGGCCGCCGGGGAAGCCGACGAGCAGGTCTGGGCCTGGACGCTCGGCTGCCTGGTCGCCGCCCTCCACCAGGACGAACTGTGGGCCGAGTCCGCCCGGATCACCGGCCGCCCGGTCGAGCCGCAGCGGAGGGCCACCGCCCGCACCGCCCTCACCGACCGCCTCCGCGAGGACCTCCGTGCCCTCGACCGGGCCGCCGGACGCACCGGTGACGAGGTCACCGCCTGGACGCTGCGCCTGGGCATGGAGGCCCACGCCGCCGACGCCTTCGCCCAGGAGGACGTCCGGATCACCCTGCCCGGCCGCCCCGCCCGCCGCCTCGCCGTCGGCCCCACCCTCGACCGGCTGCTTCGCGCCCAGCCCGAACTCGCCGCCTGGGCACCGGCGTTCGAGCAGGCCGTACGGGCCTGGAAGCGTCCCGCCGGGCCCGGTGCGCCCGCCCTCACCCGCGCCCTCGGCCTGTTCGGCGAGCTCGGCCCGCAGCGCTACCTGAACCTCCAGGGCCGCCAGGCCGCCGCCGTCGCCGCCCTGGACGCGGTGCCCGAGAACCAGCGCGGCGAGGCCTGGCAGGCGCTGCTCGGCGAGGCCCTGATCAGCCAGGCCCGCGAACACCACCGCCTCCAGGACTGGCGGGAGGCCCTGGACTGCCTCACCCGCGCCCGGATCGTCCCCGGCGTCGAACTGCCCGCCGACGCGGCCAGGATCGCCGCCGAGTCCGGCGTCCGGGCCGCCCGCGCCCTGCTCAAGAGCAGCGACGACGACCAGGCCGGAGCCGCCGCGCTGCTGGAGAAGGCCTTCGCGCTGGCCCCGGACGACCGCGAGGTGCGCGGCGACCTCGGCGCGACGTACGCCCAGTGGGCCCGCAAGATCAACAACGAGGAGAAGGACTACCCGCGCGCCGTCGACCTGCTGCAGCGCAGCCTCGACCTCGTCCCCGGCGACCCGACCGCCCGGCACTTCCTGAAGGCCGCCCTCGGCAACCGGGCCGGTGAACTCAGCCGCCCCGACGCCCCGGTCGCGGACCTGGAGGAGGCCGCCGGGATGTGGCGGCTGCTGATCGACCTCAGCGACGACCCGGACAACCGGCACGGCCTCGCCTTCGTGCACCGCCAGCTGGCCCGCGCCGCCGCCTTCGCCGACGACCGGGCGGGCGCCGTCGCCCACATGGCCGAGGCGCTGCGCGCCGACCCCGACTGGGACGGCGACGTCACGGCCGAGGCCCCGCGCCGGGTCGCCGTGCTGCTCGCCAACCACGTCCTGGACAACATGGCCGACAGCCCGTTCACCGCCCAGGCCGCGATGCTGCAGAAGGCCAAGTCCTACGACGACTCGGCCGACATCCGCCGGCTGATGGTCAGCGTCTGGCGCGGCGAGGCGATCGGCCACTACGACGGGCGCCGCTACAGCGAGGCGATCCGCCTGCTGGAGGAGGCGCTCACGCTCTCCCGCACTCCGGAGGACACCGCAAAGCTGCACACCGAACTCGGCATCGTCTACAGCTCCTACGCCGTCGCCCGGGCCAACGCCCGCCAGTACCGGGACGCCCGCCACCTGGTCCGCCAGGCCGTCGAGCACAATCCGGGCGATCCGGAGCTGCGCTCCCTCCAGGTGCGCATCAACATGCTCCGCTGATCGGCAACCGGGGGGCGGCCGGCGTCGTCGTAGACCGTACGCCGGGCCGTCCGCGCTCGGTCGTCCGCGCTCGGCCGTGCCGGCCGTACGCGGCGCCGGACGGCCCGCACCCTACGGTCCGCCGCGTGCGCGGAGCCGAGGGGACGGAGCCGGTGCGCGGAGCCGAGCGCCGCGGAGAGTGGGGCGAGACGTGACCGCAGAGCCGTGAGTGAACCCGCCGTGGGTGAACCCGCCGTGAGTGACCAGCCGTGACCGACCAGCCGTGAGGAGAGGGGCCGCCCGCCATGCCACTGCACGAACCGTCGCCGTACGAGGTCCTGGGCATCCCGCTCACGGCCGGGGTGCGCGAGATCAACCTCTCGGTCGGAAAGGCGCTCAAGGCGGGCCGGTTCACCCGCCAGCAGATCCAGGACGCCGCCGCGCTGCTGCGCAACCCGGACCGGCGACTGGAGGTGGACCTCCAGCAGCCGCTTCCGCCGGAGCCCGTCGACCAGGCCGCCGACCTGCTCGCGCCCGCGCTCGCCGAGCCGCTGCTGGTGATCGAGCGCCCGCCGCTGCCGCCCGCCCCGGCCCTCCTCGCCCTGCACCGCGCCGAGTTGGCCGCCGACTTCGCCGAGCCCCCGCCCGGCGGCGCCGACCCCGAACCGCCCGTCCCCGTCCGCTACGCGGCCGACCTGTCCGTGCTGCCGCAGATCGAGGTACCCGAATGACCGACGCACCGACCGCATCCCTGCTCGACGGCCACCAGCGACTGGAGGTCCCGCCGGGCGTCGAATCCGTCGACCTGGACGGCAAGTTCAGCCAACTCCTCTTCCGGGCATCCCTGTTGGGGAGCAAGCTGACGGAGCAGAAGCAGGCCGCCCGGGCCGAGCAGCGCGAACTGCTGGGCGTGCTGGTCGAGGTGGACGACGCGCTCGCCGCGCTCGGCCTGGACCGCGAGCTGGTCGCGCTCGGCCGGGGTGCGGGCATCGAGGCGACCCGCCGGCGACTGCTCGGCCGGCTCGCCAAGGCGGGGGTGCGGCCGATGCGGCTGGAGGGCCTGGCGGCGGATCCGGCGCTGACCGAGATCGTCGGCACCGAGGTGCGGCCCGGGGTCGCGCCGGAGACGGTGGTGCAGACGGTGGTGACCGGCTTCTTCTGGGAGCAGGAGGTGCTGCGGCGGGCCCAGGTGGTGGTCGCCGCTCCGGAGTCGGCGCTGCCGGCGGTGGAGGACCCCCGGCTCACCGCGCCGGGGCCGGAGCAGCCCGAGCCGGAGACGCCCTCGAACGTGCGCCCGTCGTCGACCGAGGTCCCGTCGAGCGGGGCGCCGTCGACCGAGGGCCTGTCGGGCGAAGCACCGTCGGGCGGGGCGCCGTCGAGTCAAACGGCCTCGGACGAGGGGCCGTCGACCGAGGCACCGCCGAACGGGACGCCGGCGGGCGGGGAGGCCGCCGCCCGGCCGGTGCCGCCCCGGGTCCGTCGGCAGGCCAAGGCCGCGGGCAGGCAGGGCAAGCGCGGCAAGCACAAGAAGTAGCCAGGACCACGAGGGGCAAGAGGGGAACGACATGTACCGCACACTCGGCATCGACCTGGGCACCACCAACTCGGTGGTCGCCCACCTGCGCCGGGGCGAGCCGGAGATCATCTTCAACCGGCAGAACCAGGAGGCCACGCCCTCCGTGGTCGGCAGCGGCCGCAAGGGCGAGCTGCTGGTGGGCTCCACCGCGCGCAGCCGCACCGCCATCGACGGCGCCAACGTGATCCGCTCGGTGAAGCGCTTCATGGGCCGCAAGTTCAAGGACCCGCAGGTGCAGGCGGCCCTCAAGGAGGTCGACTACAAGGTCACCGCCGGCACCGACGGAGACGTCAACGTCTGGTTCAACGGCCGCTCCTACACCCCGATCGAGATCTCCGCGATCATCCTGCACCGGCTCAAGGAGGACGCCGAGCAGCGCCTCGGCGAGCCGTTCCACCGGGCCGTCATCACCGTCCCCGCGTACTTCGGCGAGCGGCAGGTCGCGGCCACCCAGGAGGCGGGCCGGATGGCCGGCCTGCACGTGCTGCGGATCATCAACGAGCCGACCGCCGCCGCGCTCGCGTACGGCCTGGCCGGGGACGCGAGCGAGGAGGGCCGGACCGTCCTGGTCTACGACCTCGGCGGCGGCACCTTCGACATCTCCATCCTGCTGCTGGTGCCCGGCTCGGTCTCGGTGCTCGGCATCGAGGGCGACAACCTGCTGGGCGGTGACGACTTCGACCGCGCGATCGCCACCGCGCTGCTGGAGGACATCCGCGAGGAGTACGGGTCGGACTACCAGCCCGACCTGCGCGACCGCCCGAAGATCGCCTCCACCGCCGAGACCGTCAAGATCGAGCTGTCCAACCAGCAGTCCTCCGAGGTCATCCTGCCGGGCCTGGGCGCCGGACAGCTGGTGCTGGAGACGGAGTTCGAGCGCAGCCGCTTCGAGGAGCTGATCGAGGCCCAGATCGAGCGGACCATCGAGCTCACCCACAAGGCCATCATGCAGGCCAACCTGACCGTCGGGGACATCGACGAGGTGGTGCTGGTCGGCGGCTCGACGTCGATCCCGCTGGTCGCCCGGCGGCTCGGCGAGGTCTTCGGCAACCACCGGATCAAGCGCGGCGTCAACCCGATGCAGTGCGTGGCACTCGGCGCGGCCGTGCAGTCCGCGCTGGTCGGCGAGGTGGAGTGCCCCGAGTGCCGTGCCCCCGGGGACCTCTCCGCCTCCAACTGCGCCAACTGCGCCACCTCCCTGCTCGGCGGCGACCGGGTGTCCTGCCCGACCTGCCACATCCCGGTGGACACCGCGGCCGCCGAGTGCCCCAAGTGCGGTCACGACATGGCAGGTTCGGCCACACCGGGCGCGACCGTGCCGAAGCAGGCGCAGTCCGTCACCGTGGTGCGCAGCGACAACTGCCCGCGCTGCGGCACCCCGGCCGCCCCCGGCGTCACCGCCTGCGAACTGTGCGGCGAGGCGCTCAACTCGGCGGCCCCCGGGCAGACCAGGGTGGCCTCCACCGCCGCCGAGGACGTCGGCCTGCGCTGCGCCGCGTGCGGGACGGTCAGCCCGCCCGGCAGCGAAGCCTGCACCGGCTGCGGCGAGTTGATGCAGGTCACCAACCCCTTCGACATCACCCCGAAGAACCTCGGCATCGAGCTGAACGACGGCCGGCTCGCCGTCATCATCCCCAAGAACACCAGCTACCCGACCAGTTCGCCGGTCAGCCGGGAGTTCGTGGTCTCCGGCAGCGGCCGCCAGCGGCTGGAGGTGGCGGTCTACGAGGGCGAGCACGAGATCGCCCAGCAGAACGAGCTGATCGGCCACCTCACCCTGCGGCTGCCCGAGGGGCTCGGCGGTCGTACGCCGGTGGAGGTCTCCTTCGGCCTCGACCGGGACCGCACGATCACGCTGTCGGTGCGGATCCAGGGCGGCGGGGAGAAGACCGTCAAGCTGGAGCGGGTCACCCTCGACCCCGAGCTGAAGGTGCAGGTCGAGGAGCAGCAGCGGCAGATCGAGTCCTTCACGGACCGCTGGGGCGGCGAGCTCACCGAGGCGGAGATGCGCGAGGCGCAGCGGCTGATGGACGCCCTGGACGACCTGGCGGCCGGGCAGACCCGCGGCCAGTCGGTGGACGAGGCCCTGGAGCGGGCGCAGCGCCAGCTGAAGGCCCAGCGCTGGGTGCGCGGCTCGGAGGCCTACCTGAGCCTGTTCATCCACTACTGCGAGAAGCACCTGGACCCGAGCGACCTGGACCGGCTGCGCTCGGTGGCCGCCGAACTGCGGCTGCGCCGGGAGGCGGCGGACTGGGAGGGCGCGATGCGGGCGGCCCAGAAGGCGGACGAGCTGTGCGACTCGCTCGGGCACACCTTCCGGATGCTCACCATGTGCAACGTCTACGTCAACCAGAGCATGGTCTCGCCGGCGCTGGCCCAGCGGATCATGGCGGAGCTGCGCGGGCTGGACGAGGCGGTGGAGGCCCCCAACATGGAGGCGGTCAACACCCACATGTCGAACCTGCTGGCCCTCTACGCGCAGGCGCAGCGGGAGCTCGGCAGCGAGCCGGCCGCCGAGTCGCTCGGCCCGGTCCGCCCGGAGGAGGCCGGTCCGCGATGAGCACCGTGACCCCCCTGGACGTGCTGTGCCCGCTGTGCAAGGTACCGGCGGACCGGCAGGCGCTGGGCTGCCCGTCCTGCCGGGAGGACCTGTCCGCGCTGTTCCGCCTGCGTTACGCCGGTCGGATCGATTACAACCGGGCGCTGGACGCCCTGGCGGCCGGGGACGGGGCGCTCGCACTCGGGCTGCTGCACCGCGCGGTGGCGGCCGAGCCCGGTCTTGAACCGGCCCGGGAGCTGCTGGAATCACTGACCGTGAGCGGATCCGCCGGGTCCGCCGCGGACCGGGAGCAGCGCGACACGCCCTCTGAGTGACCAATTCGGACGCTCCCGGACTGCCGTCGAGTTCCATCGGTGCGAGTGTGATCGTCACACCGACTGTTCGCCACCCTCACAAGGAGTGACGCAATGCGTATTCGCACCACCCTCGCCGCCACCGCGCTCGCCGCAGTGACGGTCCTCGCCGGCGCCGGGACCGCCGCGGCCGGCGACGCCACCGCCAACGGCATCGCCGCCAACTCGCCGGGCATCCTGTCCGGCAACCTGATCCAGGTCCCGATCAACCTCGAGGCCAACGTCTGCGGCAACTCGATCGACGTGATCGGGCTCCTCAACCCGGCGTTCGGCAACATCTGCATCAACGGGTGACAGCAGCACCGGGGCCGTCCGCCGCAGTCGGCGGACGGCCCCGGTGCCGTGTCCGCACCCCCGTTCGGGGGTGGCGGCGCGGGCCGGGGGCCGCGACCATGGTCCCTGTCCCGCACCGCCACACCCAGGAGCCAGCCCGTGCCGACCACCCCCGCCCCGCGCAGCTACGCCTCCGGCACCGCGGACGTCCCGCTGCTCGGCGACACCATCGGGGAGAACCTCGACCGCGCGGTGCGCGCCTTCCCCGACCGCGACGCGCTGGTCGACCGCCCCACCGCCCGCCGCTGGACGTACGCCC
The DNA here is from genome assembly GCF_043202455.1 of Kitasatospora sp. NPDC048194. Taxonomy (NCBI): domain Bacteria; kingdom Bacillati; phylum Actinomycetota; class Actinomycetes; order Kitasatosporales; family Streptomycetaceae; genus Kitasatospora; species Kitasatospora sp. NPDC048194. The sequence continues at coordinate 36,707 of NZ_JBIDAK010000046.1, read as the reverse complement.
GGCTCGGCGCCGACGTGGACGCGCTGGCGCTCGGCCTGCTGGAACTCGGCATCGCCAAGGGCGACCGGGTCGGCATCTGGGCGCCCAACTGCGCCGAGTGGACCCTCACCCAGTACGCCACCGCCAAGCTCGGGGCGATCCTGGTCACCGTCAACCCGGCCTACCGGGCGCACGAGTTGGAGTACGTGCTGAACCAGGCCGGGGTCCGGCTGCTGGTCGCGGCGGAGCGCTTCAAGACCTCGGACTACGCGGCGATGATCGCCGACGTGCGGCCGAACTGCCGGGAGCTGGAACGCGTGGTGCTGCTCGGCAGCCCCGACTGGGACGCCCTGCTGGCCGCCGGGCGGGCCGCCGACCTGGCTCTCCTCGCCCGCTTCGCCGAAGGCCAGGGAGAGCTGGCCCCCGACGACCCGATCAACATCCAGTACACCTCGGGCACCACCGGCTTCCCCAAGGGCGCGACCCTCTCGCACCACAACATCCTCAACAACGGCTACTTCGTCGGCGAACTGCTCGACTATACCGAGCAGGACCGGATCTGCATCCCGGTGCCCTTCTACCACTGCTTCGGCATGGTGATGGGAAATCTCGCCGCCACCTCGCACGGCGCCTGCATGGTCATCCCCGCGCCCTCCTTCGAGCCCGGCGCCACCCTGGCGGCCGTCGCCGCCGAACGCTGCACCTCGCTGTACGGCGTGCCGACCATGTTCATCGCCGAACTCGCCGACCCGGACTTCGCCCGCCACGACCTCAGCAGCCTGCGCACCGGCATCATGGCCGGCTCGCCCTGCCCGAGCGAGGTGATGAAGGAGGTCATCGAGCGGATGGGCATGACCGAGGTGTCCATCTGCTACGGCATGACGGAGACCTCGCCGGTCTCCGCCCAGACCCGCACCGACGACCCGGTCGAGCGCCGGGTCTCCACGGTCGGCCGGGTCGGCCCGCACCTGGAGGTCAAGGTCGTCGACCCGGCCACCGGCCGCACCGTCCCGCGCGGCGAACCCGGCGAGCTGTGCACCCGCGGCTACTCCGTCATGCTCGGCTACTGGAACGAGCCCGAGCGCACCGCCGAGGCCGTCGACGCGGCCCGCTGGATGCACACCGGGGACCTCGCCGTCATGGACGAGGACGGCTACCTGGCCATCACCGGGCGGATCAAGGACATGGTGATCCGCGGCGGCGAGAACCTCTACCCCCGCGAGATCGAGGAGTTCCTCCACACCCACCCGGACATCCTCGACGTCCAGGTGATCGGCGTTCCCGACGCCAGGTACGGCGAGGAGCTGATGGCCTGGATCCGGATGCGGGAGGGCGCCGAGCCGCTCACCGCCGAGGCCGTCCGCGCCTACTGCACCGGGCGCCTCGCCCACTTCAAGATCCCGCGCTACGTGCACGTGGTCGACGAGTTCCCGATGACGGTGACCGGCAAGATCCGCAAGGTCGAGATGCGCGAGATGGCCGTCGACATCCTCGGCCAGTGACCCGCCCGGCGCGACGCGGCCCCCGCCCGCCCCACCCGTACGCCCGCGACGCCGCGCCGGCCGCCCCGGCCCCACCGGGAGCAGAACGGCTGCGGCCGGCGGGGCCGTCGCCCTCGCCGGCCGCAGCCGTCCGATGGACTACCGGGCGCCCCAGGGCTGATCGGTGGAGACGATCTCCCGGCCGAGCGGCGTCAGCGAGACCGGGATCATCTTGAGGTTGGCCCACCCGAAGGGGATCCCGATGATCGACAGGAACAGCGGGATGCTGGTCACCAGGTGCGCGAGGGCCAGCCACCAGCCGGCGAAGATGAACCAGATCACGTTGCCGACGAAGGACGCGGCCCCGGCGTCCCGCCGCTCCACCGCCATGCGCCCGAACGGCCACAGGATGAAGCCGGCGATCCGGAACGAGGCGATGCCGAACGGAATGGTCACGATCAGCACGCAGCAGATGATTCCGGCGACCACGTAGCCGATTGCCATCCAGATCCCGCAGAAGAGCAGCCAGATGACATTGAGAACGAATTTCACTGCACTCATATCCGGTACCTTCTCACGGCTGGTGGCGTTGCACACTGCGCTCCACCCGTGCCATGCCCGCCGACGCGGGTGTCCACGCCCTTAGGGGGTGTTCCTCAGAGGTCGGGAGCCGGCGGCTCCTTCGGGTTCGCCGCCGGGAACGGCCGCGCGCCGGCGGGTGGGCCGGCGCGCGGGTGGGGCGGGAGGGGTTCAGGGGCGGGGCAGGTAGGCGAGGCCGTGGGCGCCGGGTTCGGCGAGCTTGGGGAGGGTGAGGCGGGAGACGGGGGTGAGGGTGTCGAGGTCGATGACGTCCACGGTGGAGGAGACGACGCTGGAGACGTAGGCGAGGCGGCCGTCGGGGGAGGAGGTGATGGTGAGGGGGAACAGGCCGGTGTCGACGGAGCCAAGGCGCTCGTGGGTGTCGGCGGAGAAGACGGTGAGGCGGCCGGGGGTCTGCTCGCCGAGCTGGGCGCCGACGACGGGGCCGCGGGCGGAGCGGAACTCGCCGGCCAGGAGCTTGCCGGTGGAGGTCAGGTGGACGGGGATCACGGCGCCCTCGGTGGGCAGGGTGGCGGTGACGGAGGCCGAGCGGGCGTCGATCACGCGGATGCCGGGGCGGGCGTCGTCCCGGGCGGCGAAGCCGAGGTAGGGGGCGGCCACGTAGGCGTGGACGTTGTCGGGGGAGACGGTCAGGCCCTCGCTGCCGGGAACCTCCACCTTGGCGGTCAGCACGCCGCGGTCCAGGTCCACGACGGAGACGAACGGTGCCTCCTTGTTGGTGGCGAAGCCCGTACGGCCGTCCGGGGAGACGGCGAACCAGTGCGGGCCGGGGGCGTCGGTGTCGATCCGGCCGATCGGGCGGCGGGTCGCGGTGTCGATGACCACGACCCCGCCGGGGCGGTCCGGCGAGGCCTCGACGCTGACGTAGAGGCGGCGGCGGGCGGGGTCCAGGGCCAGGCCGTGCGGGCCGTGCTCGGGCGCGAGGTCGATCACCTCGACGATCCGGCGGCTGTCGGCGTCGATGACGGTCACTTCGGTGCGGTGGCCGGTGTGGGCGTTGTAGTACCCGGAGCGGTACGCGGTGGTGCACCACAGCAGGCGCTCGGTCGGGTCGAAGCACAACTCGTGGGGCTCGGCGGGGACTTCGACGGTGCCGAGGAGCCGGTCGGTGGCGGCGTCGAAGAAGGAGACGGTCGCTCCGCTCTGGCTGACGGCGGCGAGGACGTCGCCGGCGCGGTGGGAACGGGGGTCGGTCGGCACGGGGCGCTCCTTGGATGGACTTCCTGGTGGACGCCTCCCACCTTCGGCGGCCCGGGCCGCCCGAACAATGCAAGGATGAGCACGGGATAGTTGACGGAACTGCAAAAGTGCAGCTCAGGAGTGCCGAATGGATCTCAACCTGTTGCGGACCCTGGACGCCCTGCTCCAGGAGAACAGTGTCACCCGCGCCGCCGAACGGCTCGGCAGCTCGCCGGCGGCGGTGAGCCGGACGCTGGCCCGGCTGCGCCGCGCGGTCGGCGACCCGCTGCTGGTACGGGCCGGGCAGGGCCTGGTGCCGACCCCGCGGGCGGTCGAACTGCGGGAGGAGGTGGGCGCGCTGCTGCGCGGCGCCGAGAACGTGCTGCGGCCCGGAGCCGGGTTCGACCCCGCCCACCTGGACCGGACTTTCACGGTGCAGACCAGCGACCTGGTCCTGGTCCGGGTGGCGGGCCCGCTGAGGGAACGGATCCGTGCCGAGGCGCCGGACGTCGACGTGGTGTTCCTGCCGGAGTCGCTGGAGGGCGGCCCGGCGCTGCGCCAGGGGCTGGTGGACGTCGAGGTCGGCGTGCTCGGGCAGTTGGATCCGGAGATCCGCACCCGGCCGCTGGTGAGCGCGCCGGTGGTGGGCGTGGCGCGCGAGGGCCACCCGCTGTTCGAGGGGAGGATCACCGCCCGGCGCTTCGCCGCCGCGGACCACATCGGGGTCTCCCGGCGCGGCAAGCGGCTCGGTCCCATCGACGCCGCGCTCGCCGCGCGCGGGCTGCGGCGCCGCGTCGCGGTCGTGGTGCCCAGCCACACCAGCGGGCTGCTGCTGGCCCGGGACAGCGACCTGGTCTCGCTCTGCCTGGCGGACTGGCTGCCGGACACCCTCGGGGCGCTCGGCCTGCGCACCTTCCCGATCCCGCTCGGGCTCGCCCCGCTCGAGCTGGGGATGGCCTGGCATCCGCGGAACTCGGCCGACCCGGGCCAGCGCTGGTTCCGCGAGCACCTTGCGGCGGCCGTACGGCAGGCGCGGCAGCCGTCCGCCGCGCCCTCACCGGCATCATGACCGCTCCCGGACACCGCCCGTCCCCGCGTTCCACGCCTTGAGACGCGGGGGGCCGCAGGACCCGCCCCCGCTCCCGGCGCCGGCCCCGCAGTACCGGGCCACCGGCTCCGACCTGCGGTTCCATGACGTTTTCTTAACGCGGGCCGATGACGCATCCTTGACGGCGGTCGCATAGCCTGTCGCACTGCCGTCGCCCGACGGCGCTTTCACGGGGTTGCGAACAAGAGGTGCAAGGTGACTTCGTCGGGTTCGACGGACACGGCGACGGAGGATCCGTCGTCGGCGCGAATACGGCTCCGCAGCTGGCTGCTCGAGGACATGTCTCCGGACAAGGCCGCCAAGGGGGCCGACGCCGCGCAGGCGCAGGCGGAGCAGGATGGCGCGGAGTCGGGGGACTCCGCCGGGCACGCCGACCACGGCGCCCACGCGGGCCAGCGCTGGTGGCGCGTGATGTGCCTGACCGGCCTGGACTACTTCTCCACGCTCGGCTACCAGCCGGGCATCGCCGCCCTGGCCGCGGGCGTGCTGTCGCCGATCGCGACGATCGTGCTGGTCGTGGTCACCCTGCTGGGCGCCCTGCCGGTCTACCGGCGCGTCGCCCAGGAGAGCCCGCACGGTGAGGGCTCGATCGCGATGCTGGAACGGCTGCTGTCGTTCTGGAAGGGCAAGCTGTTCGTCCTCGCGCTGCTCGGCTTCGCGGCGACGGACTTCCTGATCACCATCACGCTGTCCGCCGCGGACGCGAGCGCGCACCTCGTGGAGAACCCGCACCTGAACAGCGTGCTCGGCGGCAAGCAGGTGCTGATCACGCTGATCCTGGTCGCGCTGCTCGGCGCGGTCTTCCTCAAGGGCTTCAGCGAGGCGATCGGCCTGGCCGTCGTGCTGGTCGGTGTGTACCTGGCGCTCAACGTCGTCGTGGTGGCCGTCGGCCTGTGGAAGATCATCGAGGCGCCGCACGTGGTCACCGACTGGACGGCCGCGCTGACCGCCCAGCACGGCAATCCGATCGTCATGGTCGGCGTGGCCCTGGTGACCTTCCCCAAGCTCGCGCTCGGCCTGTCCGGCTTCGAGACCGGCGTCGCCGTGATGCCGCACATCGAGGGCCGGCCCGGCGACACCGACGCCGCCCCGACCGGCCGGATCCGCGGCGCCCGCAAGCTGCTCACCACCTCCGCCGTGATCATGAGCTGCTTCCTGATCGCCACCAGCTTCATCACCACGCTGCTGATCCCGGCCGACCAGTTCAAGCCCGGCGGCGACGCCAACGGCCGTGCGCTGGCCTTCCTGGCGCACCAGTACCTGGGCGGCGCCTTCGGCAGCGTCTACGACCTCTCGACCATCGCCATCCTGTGGTTCGCCGGGGCCTCCGCCATGGCGGGCATGCTCAACCTGCTGCCCCGCTACCTGCCGCGCTACGGCATGGCCCCGCACTGGGCCCGTGCCGTACGGCCGATGGTGATGGTGCTGACCCTGATCGGCTTCCTGGTCACCTGGCTGTTCGACGCCGACGTCGACGCCCAGGGCGGCGCCTACGCGACCGGCGTGCTGGTGCTGATCAGCTCGGCGGCCATCGCGGTGACCATCGCCGCGTACCGGAAGCGCGAGCGCGGCTGGACCATCGGCTTCGCCGCGATCGCGGCGATCTTCCTCTACACCACCGTGCTGAACTGCATGGAGCGCCCGGACGGTCTGAAGATCGGTGCCTGCTTCATCGCCGGCATCATCCTCGTCTCGCTGCTCTCCCGACTGCGCCGCGCCTTCGAGCTACGGGTCACCAACGTGGTGCTGGACGACGTGGCGGAACGTTTCATCCGCGACTACGCCCACCGCCCGCTGCGGCTGATCGCCAACGAGCCGAGCAACCGCGACGTCGCCGAGTACCGCGACAAGATCCGCCAGATCCGCGCCGACAACGACATCCCGGGCGAGGACGACCTGGTCTTCGTCGAGGTCACCGTCCGCGACGCCTCCGACTTCGAGGCCGAGCTGACCGTGCGCGGCGAGGTGCTGCACGGCCGCTACCGGGTGCTCACCCTGGAGAGCTCCAGCATCCCCAACGCGATCGCCGCGCTGGCGCTCACCGTCCGGGACCGCACGGGGCAGCAGCCGCACCTGTACTTCGAGTGGACCGAGGGCAACCCCTTCGCCCAGTTCCTGCGGTTCTTCCTGTTCGGCCAGGGCGAGGTCGCGCCGGTCACCCGCGAGGTGCTGCGCGAGGCGGAGCCGGACCGCGCCCGGCGCCCGCGCGTCCACGTCGGCTGACGGCGCCGCGGCCCCGGCGCCGCGTCCGCACGGTCGCGGCCCGTCCGCACCGCCACGGCCCGTCCGGTCCCCGAGGACCGGACGGGCCGCCGCCGTTCCCGTCGCGGCACGGGGCGCCGCCCACGCGGGGAGGGGAGGCGTGGGCGGCGGGTCCGTGCGGTGGTGCGGTGCTGCGGCGGCCCTTGAGGACCGGGCCGGGGTGCGGCGGGTGGCGGTGCGGCGTCGTCAGGACGGCAGGCGCAGCGCCAGGCCGGGCTGGATGAGGTCCGGGTCCTCGCCGATCACGGAGCGGTTGAGCGCGTAGAGGGCGGGCCAGCCGCCCGGGACGCGCAGCGCGGCGGCGAGCCCGTCCAGGGTGTCGCCGTCCCGGACGGTCACCCGGCCGTCCTCGGTGGGGACCGGCGCCGGCAGCGGGGCACCGGGCGGCGGCAGGACGGCGTCGCGCCCGTGGTCGCGGGTGGCCTGGTGGCCGCGGTCGGCGCCGCGGCCGGCGTCGTGGCCGTCCCGACCGTGGTCGGACCCGGGGCCGCGGCCGCCGACGGCGCGCGCCCCGCAGACCGGCCAGGGGGACAGGCCGCGGCGGTCGGCCAGGTGCTGGGCGACGGCGATCTGGTCCTCGCGACTGGCCAGGTCGGCGCGCGGCGCGCGGGCCAGGCCGCCGTTCTCGCGCCAGGTGGGCTGGTCGAACTGGAGGCCGCCGTAGTAGCCGTTCCCGGTGTTGACGTGCCAGTCGCCGCTGCTCTCGCAGGCCGCCACGCGGTCCCAGTCGTACGCCGCGCCGTCCGACCTCCCGCCGGGATCGGCCCCGGAGTCGGCGCCCGGCGGAGCGGCGTGGGCCGCGGGGGCGGCGACGGCCACGGTGAGGGCGCAGAGCGCGGTGGGGACGAGGCGGCGGAGGCGGGCGGTGGAAGGCATGGGCGGCTCTCAGGTCCGGGGACAGGGCGTGCGCCGTCCGGAGAAGGCGCTCCTCCACCGACCCACACCGGGCGGGGCACGCCGCCGCCGACACGACCGGGAAGTCACCCGCCCGGCCGCCCGGTACCACCCCGGCGGCCCGCGGCCATCCGGCCGTACGCCCGTTTCCGGGCGTCCCCCTACAGTGGCCGGAACACCGCTCGAAGAAGGGGACGGACGAACGATGGCGATCGATCAGGGCACCGCGCGCGCCGAGTTGGGTGTGATCGGCGGATCCGGGCTGTACGCGCTGCTGGACGAGGTCACCGAGGTGCGGGTCGACACGCCGTACGGACCGCCCAGCGACGCGCTGTTCCTGGGCGACGTGGCCGGGCGGCGGGTCGCCTTCCTGCCCCGGCACGGCCGCGGCCACAAGCTGCCCCCGCACCGGATCGACTACCGGGCCAACCTGTGGGCGCTGCACTCGCTGGGCGTGCGGCAGGTGCTCGGACCGTGCGCCGTGGGCGGGCTGCGGCCGGAGTACGGGCCCGGGACGCTGCTCGTGCCGGACCAGTTCGCCGACCGCACCTCGGGCCGGGTGCAGACCTACTACGACGGGCAGCCGCTGCCCGACGGCACGGTGCCCGAGGTGGTGCACGTGTCGATGGCCGACCCGTACTGCCCGGCCGGCCGGCGGGCCGCCCTGGAGGCCGCGCGGGAGGCGGCCTGGGAGCCGGTGGACGGCGGCACGCTGGTGGTGATCGAGGGCCCGCGCTTCTCCACCCGGGCCGAGTCCCGCTGGTTCACCGCCAACGGCTGGTCGGTGGTCGGCATGACCGGACACCCGGAGGCCGTCCTCGCCCGTGAACTCGGGCTCTGCTACAGCTCCTTGGCGCTGGTCACCGACCACGACGCCGGGGTGGCGAGCGGGGACGGGGTGACCCACGCGGAGGTGCTGGAGGTCTTCGCGGGCAACGTGGACCGGCTGCGCACGGTGCTGTTCAAGGCGCTGGAGCGGCTGCCCGCCGAACGGGACTGCGTCTGCTCCCACGCCCTGGACGGCCTCGCCACCGGCCTGCCGGGCGTCCCCGGCAGCTGACGGCGGCCCGCCCGCCGCAGGGGCGAGGCGGCGAGGCGGCGCGGGCGGGTGCGGCGGCGCGGGTGGTCGCGCTGGCGCGGGCGGCGCGCGTGGCGTTCAGCCACCGTTCGCCGTACCCACGGGCGGACGTGGTGCGGACGTACCGTCCGGCTGGGAACCTCCTGGGCGTTTCCCGGAGCCCAGGAGGCCGCAGTGGCGTCACATCCCTCTCGTAGAACCGTCCTCAGGGCGGGCAGCGCGGTCGGCGCGCTGACCGCCCTGCCCGCGTCCACCCTGCTGTGGACCCAGCCGGCCGTGGCCGGCACGCCCGGCCCGGAGCAGGTCCACCTCCAGTGGGGCAACGACCCCTCCCGGGAGATGACCGTCTCCTGGGCGACGGCCGCGTCGGTCAGCAGGCCCCGGGTGCGGATCGGCACCCCGCGCGGCGGCGTCGGCCGCACCGTCGAGGCCGCCAGCCGCAGCTACGTCGACGGCCTCAACAAGGTCGAGACGTTCACCCACCACGCCCGCCTGGACGGGCTGCGCCCCGACACCACCTACGTCTACGAGGTCCTGCACGACGGCGCCGGACCGGTCCGCGGCACCTTCCGCACGGCGCCCCGCCGCGGCCGCGCCGGCTTCCGCTTCACCAGCTTCGGCGACCTCGGCACCGGCGACGCCGCGTTCAAGAAGTCGTCCGTCCACGGCGCCGCCGCCGTCCGGCAGGTCGAGCAGTTCGCGCCGCTGTTCCACCTGCTCAACGGCGACCTCGCGTACGCCAACAGCAACCCCCAGCTCCAGCCGCAGGCCTGGAACGCGTTCATGAACAACCTGGCGACGTCGGCCGCCAACCGCCCCTGGATGCCGGCACCGGGCAACCACGAGGTGGAGGCCGGCGGCGGGGACCTCGGGTACGCCTCCTACCTGACCCGCTTCGAGCTGCCCGACAACGGCACCCGGGACCACTGCGGCAACTGGTACAGCTTCCAGGTGGGCGCGGTGCTGTTCGTCACCCTGGACGGCAACGAGATCGCCGTCGAGGACGACGCCAGCCTCGACCCGGCCACCGGGCGGTCCATCTACATCAGCGACTACAGCGAGGGCGCCCAACTCCGCTGGCTGGAGCGGGTGCTGGCGCGGGCCCGGAGCGGGCGGCAGATCGACTGGATCGTGGTCAACCTGCACCAGTTCGCGATGTCCTCCTCGGCGGCCAGCCACGGCGGCGACATGGGCATCCGGGAGAAGCTGCTGCCGCTGCTCGACCGCTACTCCGTCGACCTCGTGCTGGCCGGCCACGACCACGACTACGAGCGCACCCACCCCGTCCGCGGCACCGAGCCGGGCGGCCTGCTCACCCCGGCCGTCGTCGACGACGACCTGCGCCGGATCGACACCTCCCGGGGCACCGTCCACCTGATCCTCGGCGGCGGCGGAACCGCCGGCTCCGACGACGTCTACCTGCCCGCCGACCCGGACGGCGTGCGCGAGGCCAGCGTCCGCACCCAGCGCCTCACCTTCAAGGCCGACCCGGACGCCAAGGAGAAGGCCCACTGGTCCGCCGTCATCGACCCCGACACCACCCACCCGTACGGCGTCGCCGTCTTCGACGTGGACCCGGGGCTGGTCCCGGGCGGACGGACGACCATCACGGTCTCCTACTACCACTCGGTGCCGGCCACGGCCGCGAACCCCGTCCCGACGCCGGTGCTGTTCGACCGCTTCACCCTCTACCGCGACCGCAGCGACGGCTGGGGCGACGACGACCAGGGCGAGGACGAGAACTCCCGGGGCGAGCACGCCGCCGTCCGGCGGTAGCCGACTCCCGGACGGGAGCCCGCCGCGCGCTGCACCGGAGGGCGGCCTCCGCGCAGGAAGTCGGCCCGCCCGACTTCCTGCGCGGAACGCGGGGGGACGCGATGCGGTGGGCCGATCACACCAGGCGGACCGCACCGGGGAGCAGATGCAGCTCGTAGGGCGTGCAGCAGTCCGACATCTCGCTCCCGACGACGGCGCCGCACGGACAGGCCCGGTTGGGCGGGCCGTCGCCGGGGGCGCCGCAGCACCCGGGCGGTCCGCCCGGCGCGGAGTGCCAGGTGAGGCCGGGCGCGTCCGCGGGGTGCAGGACGAAGGTGTTCCGTGGCCCGGCCGAAACGACGACCAGGCCATCGAGGTTGCTGATGCACGGACCACCGGGGTAGGCGGCCGGAAAGCCGTCCTGGTCCTCGGCAGGTACGAACGGCGGCCCGTGCGGCTCCGGGTCGACGGCATAGTGACCGCGGGACATGGTGGGGGGAGCCTGCCGCCGGCCGTCCACGAGTACCCCCTCGAACTGGTGCCGGGCAGGAACGGCCGGAAGGAGCTCGAGGGCGGCCGTGAGGGCCTCACCGCAGGCGGCGCAATGAAAGGTCGTCATTGCCCACCGGTCTACAGCGCCGGCCCTCGGGGCACAACGTGTTTTCGGCCCGGCGCTCGGAGCAGTGCCGGGTCTGCTGCGCAGGAAGTCGGCCGGGTCGACTTCCTGCGCCGAGGGCAAGGGGTCAGGCGGCGGCGTCCCAGGCGGGGAAACCACCTGACGACGTGAGCCGAGCCCGGCGTGATCGCCGGGTCGGAGCCGATGCCGGTGCGCCACTACCCTGACCGGCATGGACTGGCTGGATCGGGTCGCCCGGCTGAGGCGATGGACGAGCAACGGTGTCCGCGCGCCGCACAAACCGCTGCTGCTGCTCTACGCGCTGGGAAGCTACCAGCGGGACGCGGAAGGGGAGTTGCGCTACACCGCGGTCGAGCAGGAGCTGAAGCGGCTGCTCGCCGAGTACGGGCCGTCGAACCCGACCACCCCCGCGTACCCGTTCCACCACCTGGTCAGCGACGGCGTCTGGGAGGTCCGGACGGATCGCGGGCCGGGCAGCCCGGGGAGCGGGATCGGGGTGCTGCGGTCGAGCGGGGCCACCGGCCGGCTCGCGGCCGAGCTGCGGGCGGCGCTCGGCCGGGACCCGGCGTTGTTGAGCCGGATGGCCCGGGTGCTGCTGGACGACCACTTCCCGCCGTCCCTGCACGAGGACCTCTGCGAGGCCGTAGGACTGGACCCGGAGGAGGCCGGCACCGGGATCGCGGGACGTACCGCCCGACGGCAGCGGGACCGGCGGATGCGCGAACTGATACTCACCGCCTACGAGTTCCAGTGCGCGTTCTGCGGGTACGACGGGGCCCTCGGCGCGAGCGCGGTCGGACTGGAGGCCGCGCACGTGCGGTGGTGGTCGCACGACGGGCCGGACGCGGTCGACAACGGGCTGTGCCTGTGCTCGCTCCACCACAAGCTCTTCGACAAGGGCGTCCTGGGGGTGGGGGAGGGGCGTCGGATCCTGGTCTCCCAGCGGTTCGTCGGCCGCAGCGAGGCCAGCCGGCAGCACGTGCTCGCACTGGCCGGACGGCCGGTCATCGGGCCGCAGGCGGGCAATCCGCCGGTTGCGGACCGGCACCGGGAGTGGCACGTGCGGCAGGTGTTCCACGGTGCCGCGCGGAAGCCCCTGGAGCAGGCGGCGGAGGTGGTCTGACGCTCTGCCCGCGGCGAATCCGCTGCGGGCAGAGAAAACGGGTCCGGCGGGCCTGCGGGGGCGAGAGTGGAGGGCAACGGCATCCCCGCCTCGACGAGGAGGAACCAGATGAATCCATTCGACGCGCCCCGCGCGGAGCAGGGTGACACCCCGCCCAGCGCCTTCGACGACCACCTCGCGGCGCAGCTGCTCGCGCAGCGGATCGTGCTGCTGGGCACCCAGGTCGACGACGTGTCGGCGAACCGGGTGTGCGCGCAGCTGATGCTGCTGTCGGCGGAGGACCCGCGCAGCGACATCGGCCTGTACATCAACAGCCCGGGAGGGTCGGTCACGGCCGGGCTCGCGATCTACGACACCATGCGGCTGATCCCGAACGACGTCTCCACGCTGGCGATGGGGTTCGCGGCCAGCATGGGCCAGTTCCTGCTCACCGTGGGGACGCCCGGCAAGCGGTTCGCGCTGCCGAACGCGCGGATCATGATGCACCAGCCCTCGGCGGGCATCGGCGGCACCGCCGCGGACATCGAGATCCAGGCGGAGAACCTCCAGTTCACCAAGAAGGCGATCGAGCGGATCACCGCCGAGCACACCGGTCAGAGCGAGGAGACGATCGCGCGCGACGGCGACCGGGACCGCTGGTTCACGGCGGCGCAGGCCGTGGAGTACGGGCTGGTGGACCGGGTGGTGGAGTCGGTCGCCGACATCCGCCCGGCCTCGTCCCGCCGACGGATGGGGCTCTGACATGGGGTCGTACACGGTTCCGTACGTCATCGAGCGGACAGCGAAGGGCGAGCGGTCCTACGACGTCTTCAGCCGGCTGCTGAACGAGCGGATCATCTTCCTCGGCACCGAGATCGACGACGGGGTCGCCAACGTGGTCATCGCCCAGCTGCTCCACCTGGAGTCGGAGAGCCCCGAGCGGGAGATCTCGATCTACCTCAACTCGCCCGGGGGGTCGTTCACTTCGCTGATGGCGATCTACGACACCATGACCTTCGTGCAGGCGCCGATCTCCACCTTCTGCGTGGGCCAGGCGGCGTCGACGGCGGCGGTGCTGCTGGCGGGCGGCGATCCCGGTCGGCGGTTCGTGCTCCAGCACGCGCGGGTGCTGCTCGGCCAGCCGGCCAGCGGCGGGCGGCGGGGGATGGTCTCCGACCTGAGCCTCGCGGCGAAGGAGATGATCCGGATCCGCTCGCAGGTGGAGGAGGTGCTGTCCCGGCACACCGGGCACGACGTGGCGACGCTGCGTGCGGACATGGACCGGGAGAAGGTGCTCACCGCGGAGGAGGCCGTCGCGTACGGGCTGGCGGACGAGGTGCTGAGCCGGCGGCTCGCGTTCACCTGATCCGCGGAGCGTGTCCGGCGGCCGGGACCACGGGGGTGTACCGGCCGCCGGACAGCTCAATCACCGGACAGCTCGACCATCGGACGGCTCGATCACCGGACGGGTCGACCACCGGACGGCTCACGCGGCGAGGCAGAGGCCGTTGGTCCGGGCCGACGGCGCCGTACGGCGGTGGGCCGACCGGCTGCGGGTGTGGCGGACGAGTTCGTCCTGGGCGAGCGAGAGCAGGTCACCGAGGCCGAGTCCGAGGGCCCTGGCGGCGGCCGCGAGCACCTCGGAGGAAGCCTCCTTGCGCCCGCGCTCCAGCTCGGAGAGGTACGGCATGGAGATCCGGGCCTCCTCCGCGACGTCCTTCAACGTGCGCTCCTGGGCGAGTCGTTCGCGTCGCAGGACGTCTCCGACCAGGTCGCGCCAGAGGGGTTCCTTCGGCGCGGGCGGTTGCGGGGTGCCGTTCCTCCCATCGGAACCGGGCGGTGAGGTCTGCGGACGCAGCGGGATGACGCGGGCTTCGTTCGGCGCTTGAGTGCTCACCCCTCCAGCCTAGGCAATCGGGGCGCCGGGGGAAGGGCACGGGGTTCTGCCCTGGGTGAAGCCGCGCACCCCTGGTGAAGCCGCGCCCCGGGACGGGGGTTGCCGTACCGTCAGCGGCGCCGGCCGACGTACACCGCCGCGCCGCCGGCGGCCACCAGGGCGGCTGCGGCGACCCCGGCGGCGACCAGGAGGCCGTCGTCGGTGCCCGTGGCGGCCAGTGCCGGAGCGGCCGTGGCCGGCGTCGTCGTCGCGGCCGGGAGCTGCGGGTTGGCCCGCGGCGAGGCGGTCGGTGCGCCCGAAGCCGCCGTCGGGGACGGTGTGGTGGCGGGCGTCGCGGTGGTGGGCGTGGTGGTGGAGCTCGGCGTGGGCGTCGGCACCGGGGCGGCGCTGGTCGGGCCGGCGGCAGCAGCTTCGCGACGCTGCTCCAGCCGCGGGCGGGATCAGCCGGACGGTGACCGGCAGCCGGCTTCAGCGGTCAGGCGGCCGCGGCGAGCCGGGTGGCCGCGTGGGCCTGGTCGTAGCGGTGGAGGACCAGCCGTGCCACGGCCGGGTGGGCGCCGAGCGGGGCGCCGCTCCAGCGGGCCGGGGTGGTGGCGGCGCGGCGGGCGAAGAAGCCGGGGGAGAGGAGGTACGGGGCCAGCGCGACGGCGGGGTGGCCGGCGGCCTGGAGGGCGGCCACCGCCTGGTGGGGGGTGGGTTCGGCGGCCGAGAGGTGGGCGGGGGCGACGGGGCGGCCGAGACGGGTGGCCAGGAGCTCGGCCATCCTGGCGGTGTCGGCGAGGGCGCTGGGGTCGGAGGAGCCGGCGCCGGCCAGGACCACGGGCGCGTCGGCGGGGGCGCCGGCCTCGGCGAGGCGGTCGGCGAGTGCCTCGGCGAGCAGGGGGTGGGGGCCGAGCGCCGGGGCGAGGTGGGTGGGCGGGAGGTCGGCGGTGGCGAGCGCGGCGGGCAGGTCGACGCGGACGTGGTAGCCGGTGCCGAGGAGGAGGGGGACCAGGATCGGCTGTGCGCCGGACAGGTGGGCGAGCGCCGCGGCGAGCGCCGGCTGGGCCAGGTCCAGGAAGCCGCAGCGGACGGTCAGTTCCGGCCGGAGCGAGCGAACCAGGCGCAGCAGCGCGCGGGTTGCGGTGCGGGCCGCCGGGTCGCGACTGCCGTGGGCGACGGCGAGCAGCACCGGTGCCATCAGCCCGCCGCCAGCCGGTAGCCGCGCTTGGGGACGGTGCGGATCAGCGCGGCGTGCGGCCCGAGCGCCGCCCGCAGCCGCCCGACCGCGGCCTCCACCGCGTGCTCGTCGGCGGTCGCGTCGGGCCAGGCCGCGCGCAGCAGGTCGGCGCGGCTGAGCACCCGGCCGGGCCGTTCGGCGAGGGCCCGGAGCACGGCGGCGCCGCGCGGGCTGAGCAGGTGGCTCTCGCCGTCGACCAGCGCGGCGTTCCCCTGGAGCGTCAACAGGCCGTCGGGCAGCGCGATCTCGCGGCGGCCGCGTCCGGGCAGGGCCTCCGCGAGCAGCCGTACGAGCGCGCCGAGCCGGCCGCGTTCCGGGTGGACGGCGGACAGGCCGAGGTCGGTGAGCGGCCGGGCGCACAGCGTTCCGACGCAGACCGGCAGGACGTCCGCGCGCAGGGCGTCGAGCAGCGCCCCGTACAGCCCCTCGGCCTCCGCCGCGGCGAGCAGCGCGGTGATCGCCGGGGCGCTGGTGAAGGTGAGGGCGTGCACCTGGCGGCGGACGGTCTGGTCGAGGAGCCGGCGCACCGCGCCCGGGTCCTCCGGGGGCGCCCAGCGGTAGACCGGTACGGAGATCACCTCGGCGCCGCGTTCGCGCAGTGCGGCGGCGAAGGCGTCCAGGCGGACCCCGTGCTCCTGCACGGCGATCCGGCGCCCGGCCAGCGGACGGGCGAGCAGCCAGGTGAGCAGTTCGTCGGTGGCCTCGGTGCCGGGGGAGTAGCCCTCGTCCAGGCCGCTGGCCCGGACGGCGCCGGTGGCCTTGGGGCCGCGGCTGAGCACCACGGCGCCCCGGCAGGCCTCGGCGAGCGCGGCACCCCGGCCCCAGCCCTCGGCCGCGCTCATCCAGCCGCGCCAGCCGACCCCGGTGGTGGCCACCACGTAGTCGAGCGGTGCGGCCAGGCAGCGGTCGGTGGCCTCGCGCAGGGCGAGGTCGTCGGCGAGCGGCAGGATGCGCAGCACCGGGGCCTCGACCACCTGCGCGCCGCGCCGGGTGAGCAGGGCGGTGAGCTCCTCGCGGCGGCGCGCGGCGGTGACCCCGACGGTGAAGCCGGTGAGGGGGCCCGGCTGGGGGAGGGTTGCCATGCCGGTCAGCCTGCGGTGCGCGTGTTACGGGGGCATTGCCCGGCCGTCACCCGCCGGTAAGCGAAGGTGCCGCCGCGGTTACGCCGGATGTCCGGCCGCGCACCCCGGTGCTCGGCGGCCGTGAGCGAGGTGTACCGCGGCCGCAACACGGGTGACCCGGTCGCGAAACAGCGGGCGGTGACCGTTCTCGGCATGACGCCGACCAGCCCCGCGGCCACCACGGCCGCCACCGACACCCACTGCCCGTACTGCTCGTTGCAGTGCGGCATGCGGCTGTCCACGGGCGCCGCACCGGGCACCGCACCGGGCGCCGTACCGCCAGTCGAGGTGCTGGAGCGCCCGGACTTCCCGGTGAACCGGGGCGCGCTGTGCGGCAAGGGCCGCTCGGCGACCGCGCTGCTGGACCGGGCCGCCCGGCTGACCGGCCCGCTGCTGCGCGACCGGCCCGGCGCACCGCTGCGCTCCGCGAGCTGGCCGGAGGCGCTGGACCGGGTGGCCGCAGGGCTGGCCGGGACGCGGGCCGAGCACGGCCCGGACGCGGTGGGCGTGTTCGGCGGCGGCGGCCTGACCAACGAGAAGGCGTACCTGCTGGGCAAGTTCGCCCGGGTGGTGCTGGGCACCGCCAACATCGACTACAACGGCCGGTTCTGCATGTCCTCGGCGGCGGCCGCGCACCGCAGGGCGTTCGGCCTGGACCGCGGGCTGCCGTTCCCGCTCGAGGACATCCCGCGCACCGGCTGCCTGATCCTGGTCGGCGGCAACCCGGCCGAGACGATGCCGCCCGCCGTCCGCTACCTCCGCGAACTGCGGGAGAACGGCGGCACCCTGATCGTCGTCGACCCGCGCCGCACCCGCACCGCCGAGCTGGCCGACCTGCACCTGCGGGTCCGCCCCGGCGGTGACCTCGCGCTCGCCCTCGGCCTGCTCCACCTGGTGATCGCGGACGGCCTGGTGGACCGCGCGTTCGTCGACCGGCGCACCACCGGCTTCGAACGGGCCCGGGAGTCGGCGATGGCCCACTGGCCCGACCGGGTGGAGCGGATCACCGGCGTGCCCGCCCACCGACTCCGCGAGGCGGCCCGGCTGTTCGGCGAGGCCCGCACCGGCATGGTGCTCACCGCCCGCGGGCCCGAGCAGCAGAGCAAGGGCACCGACACCGTCGGCGCGTGGATCAACCTGTGCCTGGCCACCGGCAACGCGGGCCGCCCGTACAGCGGTTACGGCTGCCTGACCGGCCAGGGCAACGGCCAGGGCGGGCGCGAGCACGGCCAGAAGGCCGACCAGCTGCCCGGCTACCGCTCGATCGAGGACCCGGCGGCCCGGGCGCACGTCGCCGCCGTCTGGGGGGTCGACCCGGCCGGGCTGCCCGGCCCCGGTCGGTCCGCGTACGAGCTGCTGGACGGCCTCGGCCGGCCGGGCGGCG
Organism: Kitasatospora sp. NPDC048194; assembly: GCF_043202455.1. Taxonomy (NCBI): domain Bacteria; kingdom Bacillati; phylum Actinomycetota; class Actinomycetes; order Kitasatosporales; family Streptomycetaceae; genus Kitasatospora; species Kitasatospora sp. NPDC048194. The sequence goes on along the minus strand of NZ_JBIDAK010000046.1, from coordinate 19,011 downwards.
TCCGGGCGCTGCTGCTGGCCGGCTCCAACCCGGCGGTGTCCGCGCCGAACGCCGGGCACGTCACCGAGCGGCTGCGCGCACTGGACCTGCTGGTCGTCGCCGACGTGGTGCTCTCCGAGACGGCCCGGCTCGCCGACGTCGTCCTGCCGGTCACCCAGTGGGCCGAGGAGGACGGCACCACCACCAACCTGGAGGGCCGGGTGATCCTGCGCCGCCGCGCCCTCGACCCGCCCGAGGGGGTGCGCAGCGAGCTGTGGCTGCTGCGCGAACTCGCCGCCCGGCTGGGCGTCCCGGAAGGCTTCCCGGTGGAGCCCGAGCAGGCCTTCGACGAGCTGCGACGCGCCTCGGCCGGCGGCGACGCCGACTACGCGGGCATCAGCTACCGGCGGATCGCCGCCGAGGACGGGGTGTTCTGGCCGTGCCCGGCGCCGGACCACCCGGGCACCCCCCGGCTGTTCCTGGACCGCTTCGCCACCCCGGACGGCCGGGCCCGGTTCGCGGACGTCACCCACCGCCCGGCCGGCGAGGAGCCGTGCGCGCAGTACCCGCTGTACCTGACCACCGGCCGGGTGCTCGCCCAGTACCAGAGCGGCGCGCAGACCCGCCGGGTCGCGGAGCTCAACGCCGCCGCCCCCGGCCCGTTCGTGGAGCTGCACCCGCGGCTGGCCGAACGCCTGGGCGTCGCGGACGGCGAGCCCGTCGCGGTCACCAGCCGGCGCGGCCGGGCCGTCGCCCCGGCGCGGATCACCGACGCCATCCGGCCGGACACCGTCTTCATGCCCTTCCACTGGGCCGGCGCCGGCCGGGCCAACAGCCTCACCAACCCGGCGCTCGACCCGGTCTCCCGGATGCCGGAGTTCAAGCTCTGCGCGGTGCGGGTCGACCGCGCGACCACGGAGGCCGCCGGATGAGCCCGAGGATCGCCGTGGTCGGCGGCGGCATGGCGGCCGCCCGCTTCGCCGAGCGCTACGGCGCGCTCGGCGGCCCCGGCACCGTCACCGTGTACGGCGCCGAGCCACGCGCCCCGTACAACCGGGTGCTGCTCGCCGACGTGCTGACCGGGCGCTACGACGCCGAGTCGATCGCGCTGCCGCTCGGCGGGGCGCTGGCCCGGCCGGGCTGCGAGGTGGTGGAGATCGACACCGCCCGCCGCACGCTGCGGCTGGCCGAGGGCACCGTGGAGCCCTGGGACGAACTGGTGCTGGCGACCGGCGCCAACCCGGTGCTGCCGCCGGTGCGCGGGCTGCGCCGCGCCGACGGGTACGGCCTGGCCGGGGGAGTCCACACCCTGCGCACCCTGGAGGACTGCGCCCGGCTGGCCGAGGACGCCGTCGGCGCGAAGCGGGCCGTGGTGATCGGCGGCGGGGTGCTCGGGGTGAGCGCCGCCCGGGCGCTGGCCGCGCTCGGCGTGCGCACCGAGATCGTCCACCAGGCACCGCACCTGGTCGAGCGCCAACTCGACCCGGAGGCGGCCGCGGTGCTGCGCGAACGGCTGCGGGGGCTCGGCGTGGAGTCCTACACCGGCAACCGCGCCCGGGCCGTGCACGGCGGCACGGCAATCCCCCCGGACGGAGGCTGGGAGAGGGTCGGCGCGGTGGAACTGGCGAGCGGATACCGGCTGGACTGCGACCTCGTCGTCCTCGCCTGCGGCACCCGCCCGCGCACCGCGCTCGCCCACCGCGCCGGACTGCCGGTCGGCACCGGCATCCTGGTGGACGACCAGCTCGCTGCGGCTCCGCACGTGTCCGCGATCGGCGACTGCGCCGAACACCGCGGCACCGTCCACGGCCTGGCCGGCCCCGCCTGGGAGCAGGCCGACGTGCTGGCCCGCCGGCTCTCCGGCGCCGAGCCCGACGCCCGCTACCCCGGCACCGGCCCGCGCGCCCGGCTCAGCACCGGCGGCCTGGAGTACGCCGCCTTCGGCACCGTGGACGAGACCCTCGCGCCGGACCTGGACGTGCTGCGGCTCACCGACGCCACCCGCGGCAGCTACAAGAAGCTCGTCCTGCGCGGCGACCGGCTGGTCGGCGCGATCCTGCTCGGCGACCTGGCCACCGTGGACGCGCTGGCCGGCGCCTTCGCCGACGGCGGCGCGCTCGCCGGCCACCCCCTGCACCTGCTCACCGGAGGACCTGCCATGACTGGAGAAGCGCGATGACCCTCGACGACCGCACCGCCCGGGGCCCCGGCACCCTCCGGGACCTCGTCCTGGTCGGCCACGGCATGGTCGGCCAGCGCTTCCTGGAGGCCTGGACCGAGCAGCCGGCCGCGCCCGGCTGGCGGGTCACCGTGCTCGCCGAGGAGACCCGGCCCGCCTACGACCGGGTCCACCTCAGCTCGCTCTTCGCCGGCAGCACCCCGGAGGACCTCGCGCTCTGCCCGCCCGGCTTCCTCGCCGAACACGGCATCGACCTGCGCCTGGGCGACCCGGCCACCGCGATCGACCGGGCCGGGCGGACCGTCACCACCCGGTCCGGCGCCGAAGTCCGCTACGACGTCCTGGTCCTGGCCACCGGCTCGGTGCCCTTCGTGCCCCCCGTACCCGGCACGGACGCACCCGGCTGCCACGTCTACCGCACCGTCGAGGACGTCGACGCCATCCGCGCCGGGGCCGCCGGCGCCACCACCGGCGTGGTGGTCGGCGGCGGACTGCTCGGCCTGGAGGCGGCCGGCGCCCTGCGGGCCGGCGGCCTGGCCACCCACGTGGTGGAGTTCGCGCCCCGGCTGATGGCCGTGCAGGTGGACGAGGGCGGCGGCGCCGCGCTGCGCCGCCGGATCGAGGAGCTGGGCGTCACCGTCCACACCGGCGTCGGCGCCGGCGGCGTGCTCACCGGGCCGGACGGCCGGGTGCGCGCACTGGCCCTCTCCGACGGCCGGGAGCTGGCCGCCGACCTGGTGGTCTTCTCCGCCGGGGTGCGGGCCCGCGACCAACTGGCCAGGGACTGCGGGCTTCCGGTCGGCCCGCGCGGCGGCGTCGTGGTCGACGCGCACTGCCGCACCGAGGACCCGGCGGTCCTCGCCATCGGCGAGTGCGCCGAGGCCGCCGACGGCCGGGTCTACGGTCTGGTCGCCCCCGGCTACCAGATGGCCGAGACGGCGGCCCGTACGGTGGCCGCGCTGGACGGCGACGGCACCGGACCGGCCGGCGAGGGCTTCACCGGCGCCGACACCTCCACCAAGCTCAAGCTGCTCGGCGTCGACGTCGCCAGCTTCGGCGATCCGCACGGCAGCGCCGAGGGCGCGCTCGACGTGCTGTACAGCGACAGCCGCAGCGGTGTCCACCGCAAACTGGTGATCGGCGCCGACGGCGCGCTGCTCGGCGGCGTCCTGGTCGGCGACACCGAGGGCTACGGCGCGCTGCGGGCGCTCGCCGTGGCCGGCAAGCCGCTCACCGTCGCCCCCGAACAGCTGGTGCTGCCCGCCGGGTTCGCCTCCGCCGGACCGCTCGCACTGCCCGACGACGCGGTGCTCTGCTCCTGCCACAACGTCACCCAGGGAGCCGTCCGGGCCGCCGTCCGCGAGCAGGGCGCCGACAGCGTCGCCGCCGTCAAGAAGTGCACCCGCGCCGGCACCGGCTGCGGCAGCTGCCTCAAGCAGGTGGGCACCGTCGTCACCGAGGAGCTGGCGGCCGCCGGGGTCTCCACTGGCACGGGTCTGTGCGAGCACTTCGCCCACACCCGCGCCGGGCTGTACGAGATCGTCCGGGTGACCGGGCTGACGACCTTCTCCGAGCTGCTCGCGCGGCACGGCAGCGGCGAGGGCTGCGAGATCTGCAAGCCGACCGTCGCCTCGATCCTGGCCAGCCTCGGCAACGGCCACATCCTGGACGGCGAACAGGCCGCCCTCCAGGACTCCAACGACCACTTCCTCGCCAACCTCCAGCGCAACGGCTCCTACTCGGTCGTCCCCCGGGTGCCCGGCGGCGAGATCACCCCCGAGGGCCTGGTCGCGATCGGCGAGATCGCCCGCGACCACGGCCTCTACACCAAGATCACCGGTGGCCAGCGGATCGACCTGTTCGGCGCGACCGTCGACCAGCTCCCGGTCATCTGGCGCAAGCTGGTCGACGCCGGCTTCGAGTCCGGGCACGCCTACGGCAAGTCGCTGCGCACCGTGAAGTCCTGCGTCGGTGAGACCTGGTGCCGCTACGGCGTCCAGGACTCCACCGCCCTCGCCATCGAACTGGAGCTGCGCTACCGGGGGCTGCGCTCCCCGCACAAGCTCAAGGCCGCCGTCTCCGGCTGCGCCCGCGAGTGCGCGGAGGCCCGCGGCAAGGACTTCGGCGTCATCGCCACCTCGGCCGGCTGGAACCTCTACGTCGGCGGCAACGGCGGCATGACGCCCCGGCACGCCGACCTGCTCGCCGCCGACCTCGACCGCGACACCCTCATCCGCACCATCGACCGCTTCCTGATGTTCTACATCCGCACCGCCGACCGGCTGGAGCGCACCTCGGTATGGCTGGAGCGGCTGGACGGCGGCCTCGACCACCTGCGCGCGGTGGTGCTCGACGACAGCCTCGGCATCGCCGCCGAGCTGGACGAACTGATGGAGCGTCATGTCGCCGGCTACCGGGACGAATGGGCCGAGACGCTGGCCGACCCCGAGCGGCTGCGGCGCTTCTCCTCCTTCGTCAACGCCCCCGGGACCCCGGACCCAGCCGTGACCTTCGTCCCCGAACGCGGCCAGATCCGCCCCGCCCGCCCCGGCGAGGCCGGCCGCCCCCGCAACGCCCCGGTGCTCGTCGCCGGGGCCCGACTGGAGGTGCTCACCCCGTGACCGTGCAGATCCACGACGGCACCCGCTGGCGGACCGTCTGCTCCCTCGCCGACCTCCAACCCGGCCGCGGCGTCGCCGTACTGCTGCCCGACGCCGGACAGGTCGCCCTCTTCCGCGACCGCGCCGGGGAGCTGTACGCCGTCGACAACCTCGACCCGTTCAGCGGCGCCCCCGTCCTCTCCCGCGGCCTGATCGGCAGCCGCGGCGAGCGGCCCACCCTGATCTCGCCGATGTACAAGCAGGTGTACGACCTCACCGACGGACGCTGCCTGGACGAGGACACCACGCCCGACGGCGCCCCCGCCGTACTGCGGCGCTGGCCGGTGCGGGCCCTCGACGGGGAGGTGGCGGCATGAGCGTCGCCGTCGAGGCCAGACCGCCCCTCCCGCCGGGCGGCTGGGACCCGGAGGACGAGGAGTTCTGGGCCCGCGCCGGCGCCCGGATCGCCCGGCGCAACCTGGTCTTCTCCGTCCTCTCCGAGCACATCGGCTTCTCGGTGTGGAGCCTCTGGTCGGTGCTGGTGCTCTTCCTCGGCCCCTCCTACCACATCGACACCGCAGGGAAGTTCACCCTCACCGCCCTGCCGACCGCGCTCGGCGCGCTGCTGCGGCTGCCGTACACCTTCGCCGTGGCCCGCTTCGGCGGCCGCACCTGGACGGTGATCAGCGCGCTGCTGCTGCTGGTGCCCACCGCGCTGGCGGCCGTGGTGCTGGAGCCCGGGGTCTCCTACGGGACGCTGCTCGCGGTGGCGTGCGCGGCCGGGGTCGGCGGCGGCAACTTCGCCTCCTCGATGGCCAACATCAACGCCTTCTACCCGCACCGGCTCAAGGGCTGGGCGCTCGGCGTCAACGCGGGCGGCGGCAACCTCGGCGTGCCGGCCGTCCAACTGCTCGGGCTGCTGGTGCTGGCCACCGCCGGCGCCGCGCACCCCCGGCTGCTCCCGCTGCTCTACCTGCCGCTGATCGTGCTGGCGGCGGCCGGGGCCTGGTGGCGGATGGACGACCTGCCGGCCTCCCGGGCCGGTTCGGGGCAGGGCCGGGCGATGCGGGAGGTGGCGCGGGACCCTTACGGCTGGGCGGTCTCCACCCTCTACATCGGGACGTTCGGCTCCTTCATCGGCTTCGGCTTCGCGTTCGGCCAGGTGCTGCAGGTGCAGTTCCACGCGCGCTTCGACACCCCGGTCAAGGCCGCCGCGCTCACCTTCCTCGGACCGCTGCTCGGCTCGCTGCTGCGGCCGGTCGGCGGGCGGCTCGCCGACCGGTACGGCGGCGCGCGGGTGACGCTGGCGACCTTCGCGGCGATGGGGGCCGGGACGGCGGTGGTGCTGGCGGCCTCCCGGGCGGGCTCGCTGCCGCTGTTCCTGGCCGGGTTCATCACGCTGTTCGTCCTCAGCGGCCTCGGCAACGGCTCGACGTACAAGCTGATTCCGGCCCACTACCAGGCGCTCGCCCGGCGGGCCGTGGCGGCCGGAGCCGACCCGGAGGCCGCCGAGGCCGAGTCCCGGCGGCGGTCCGGGGCGCTGATCGGGCTCGCCGGGGCGGTCGGCGCCTTCGGCGGGGTGCTGGTGAACCTGGCGTTCCGGCAGGCCTTCCAGGCCAGCCACAACGGCGACGCCGCGTACCTGGGGTTCCTCGTGGCGTACCTGGTCTGCTCGGCGCTGACCTGGGCGGTGTGGCTCCGGCGGCGGTGAGCGGCCCCGGGTGTCGCGTCACCGTCGGCGCCGGGTCGTCCGTACGACGTTCGGACGACCCGGCGCGCGGGGTCCGGGGGCGGGGGTTAGCGTCGGCCACACGTTCCCGGCCCCAACCCTTCCCGGCCCCAGGAGGTCGCAGTGCAGCGGTGGATCGTCCTGACGGTACTGACCTCGGCCCTCACCGGCCTCGCCGTCCCCGCCGTGGCCGACGCCCCGGCACCGACCGGCGACCCGGCGCCGGCCGCCACCGTCGCCGCCATCGGTGAGGTCCGGATCGATCCGAGGCTCCCCGGCCGGGTCCGGGTGGACGTCGACTACCTGTGCTCCGTCGCGGACGAGACCCGCTCGCTGACCGTCTCGGTCGAACAGCGGGACCCGGAGGACTCCTCGTCGATCGCGTTCGGCTCCAGCCGCACCGCCGAGGCCGACGTGATCTGCGACGGGACGCGGCAGCACCGCCAGGTGGTCGTCCAGTCCAAGACCGTCAACTGGATCCCGGGCGCCGACGCCGTCGTCATCGCCACCGTCTCCGACATCGGCGCGACGCCGTCGGCGTTCGCGGACAGCCGCCGGGTGAAGCTCGCCGCCGGCTGACACCGGGACGCCTCCTCGCCGTTCGGCCCCTCGCCGTTCGGCCCCTCGCCGTCCGGTCCCCAGCCGTCCGGTCCCCAGCCGTCCGGTCCCCAGCCGTCCGGCCCCCGTCGTCCGCTGACGTGCCACTCCGCGGCGCCGCCCTGCCTGGCCCCAGGTTCTACACTGCTGTAGAAATATGGCCCGGACGACCAGTGGACGGGGGCACAGCATGGACAGGCCGCTTCGGCTGCCGCAGCAGGACCGGGCCGACTTCGAGGCCGAACTCGCCAGGGCCCTGGCGGCGCCGCAGGTGCGGGCCGCGCTGCGGGACAGCGGGGAGGGCGCGCAGGGCGTGGAGCGGCTGCGGCGGACGGCGCGGGAGAACGCCGCGTACGTGCTGGCCGCGGCGGCGCCGGAGTACGAGCGGTACACGGCGCTGCGGGTGGGCTCCGAGTCGCCGGCCCGACCGCCGGCGGACCTGCCCGAGGCGGGCCGGGTGGCCGGGTGGTGGGGGGTGCTGGCGGTGGTCGTGCCGATCGTCGCCGGCGCGGCCGCCGCCGTGCTCCTGCTGCTCGGCTGGCTGCTGGGACTGGCCGAGGACGCGGACGCGCTGGGCCGGGCGCTGGTGACTGCCGGATGGGTGTCCGCCGGGGCGGCGGCGGTGTCCCTGCTGGGCGGCGGGCTGGGCCTGTTGGCGGCGGCGGCCCGGCCGCAGGGGCCGGCTGCGGCCGAAGCGGCGGACGGCGGCGACGAGTTGGCGCGGGCGCGGGATGCCTGGCGGTCCTCGCTGGCCGAACGCGGACTGGTGCCCTATCTGGTGGCGCAGGCGAAGGTGGCGCCCGGTCAGCGGCGCTGATCCAGGCCCGGTGTGCGGGCGGCGTCGACCAGAAGCCGGACGGTGTCCAGCGGGATGTCCAGCCGGCGGGCGATCCACGGTGCCGGGCGGCCGGCCCTGACGAGCGTCCAGGCCGAGTACAACTGGCCCAGCTGGGGCCCCTGTTCGGCGAGCAGCAGAGGGCGGACCGCCTCCATCGGGAAGCCCTCGAGCGCCCGGGCGCTGTACTCGCGGCCGTTCGGGCCGAGCGGCGGCAGCGGCAGGGGCCGGCGGGCGTCGAGCCAGCGGCTCAACAGCACCGCGCCGACCAGCAGCAGTCCGGAGCAGGAGGCGCCGACGAGGATGCCGCCGATCACCGGGCGCTCGTCCTCCTCCGCCAGGCCGAGGGTCACCTCCTCCAGTACGAGCAGCCCGAGGACGGAGAGCAGGACCGCCGCCTCGCGCGGACGCGGCAAGAGCCGGGACGTCGTCATGGGGAACCTCTTCCTCGGCCGGAGGGCCGGGGGTCGGGGGCGGGCGCGGCGACTCACCTTCCGTACAACGGCGGCGGGCGGCCCGGGGTGCGCCCGGACGGACCGGGCGGTGAACGACCGGGCGCCGAGTTGACGGAGCGTCAGGAGCCCCAGGAGCCTCAGGAGCGTCAGGAGCGCGGGCGTGTCAGGGGCGTGAGGGGCGTCGGGGCCGTCGGGGGCGCGGCCGAGGGCTCCGGGTTCCCCCGGAACCGGAGTCCGGGGTTCTGGGGCGGACGCGGGTGCGGTCGAGTCCCGGACTCCTGCGGTCCACGGGTCTCGCCTCCTTCCGGTCGGGTGCGCCGGGGCTGGTGCGGGCGTCGACAGGGGCAGGGATTCACCTTCGGACCTGCCGACAGGATAGCCGGGCCATGCCAAGTTCGACAGGCTTGTCGAAGTGGGCGCCGGGCCCGAGGCCGCGCCGTCGAGGGTGTCAGGGGGCCGTCAACGTCGGCGGCCGGGGCGTACGGCTCGCGTCAAGAGCGGCGCCCCGCGGCCGGGGGAGGGCTTCCACTGGAGGGGACCGGGCCGCGCGGCCCACCGTCGAAGGGACCGTCACGATGAACGACTCCGCCACCGCCACCGAACCGCCGCCACGACGCGTGGTCCGGCTGCTCGCCCGTCCGGCCGAGCAGCCCCACCCGCCGGCGCGGCCCTCGGAGCCCGCACCCGCCCACGACCGCGGCCGCCCGGCGCACTGCCGCATCGCGATGCAGTTCGAGGACTGAGCAGACCGACCCGAGGAGTCGCCACCATGAGCCAGCTCGCCGCCGTAGCCGCCCCCGCCGCTGCACCCGCCCCGGCCCCTGCCGCCGACGCTCCGCCCACGGCCACGCCGGCCGCCGTGCCGCCGGCCGCCATGCCGCCCGCCGCCACGCCGCCCGCCGCCACGCCGGCCGACGCCCTCGGCGGCCCCTGGCCGGCCTCGGCGCGGCCCGGCCCGGGCGGGGAGGTGCTGGTCGGCGGGGTCGGACTGGCGGAGGCCGCCGAGCGGTTCGGCACCCCGCTCTACGTGCTGGACGAGGGCGAGGTGCGGGCCCGCGCCCGCGCCTACCGCAGGGCGCTGCCGCACGCCGAGGTGCTGTACGCGGCCAAGGCCTTCCTGTGCAGCGCGATCGCCGAATGGGTCGAGGCGGAGGGCCTGGGACTGGACGTCTGCTCGGCGGGCGAACTGCGGCTGGCCGTCTCGGCGGGCTTCCCGGCGCAGCGGATCCTCCTGCACGGCAACGCCAAGTCCCCCGAGGAGCTGCGGCTGGCGCGGCGGCTGCGGGTCGGGCGGATCGTGATCGACGGCCCGGCCGAGATCGCCCGGCTGGCCGCCCTGGTGGCCGCCGACACCCCGCAGAAGGTGCTGGTCCGGGTGGTGCCCGGGATCGCGGCCGGGCACCACCCGGCGGTGCGGACCGGCGTCAGCGGCCAGAAGTTCGGCTTCGCCGTCGAGGGCGGTGACGCGGCCGACGCGATCGCCCGGGTCCTCGACCAGCCGGGGCTGGAACTGTCGGGGCTGCACTGCCACGTGGGCTCGCAGATCACCCAGATCGAGCCGTACCTGCGGGCGGTGGACGCGCTGGTGCGGCTGCTGGCGGAGGTGCGGGAGCGGCACGGAGTGGAACTGCCCGAACTGGACCTCGGCGGCGGGCACGGCATCCGCCAGGTGCCCGGCGACGCCGAGTTGGACCTCGCCGAGTTCGCGGTCCGGGTGACGGACCGCCTGGCGGTCCGCTGCGCCGAGGCCGGACTGGAGGTGCCGCGTCTGCTGGTGGAACCGGGCCGGGCGGTGGTCGGCCCGGCCGCCGTGGCGGTCTACCGGGTGCTGTCCGTCAAGCACGGGCCCGACGGCCGCTGCTTCGCCGCGGTCGACGGCGGGATGAGCGACAACCCGCGCCCGGCGCTGTACGGATCGCCGTACACCGTGCGGCTGGTGGGCCGCCGCTCGGAGGCGCGCGACGCCCGGGTCGACGTGGTCGGCCGCCACTGCGAGGCCGGCGACGTCCTGGTGCGCGACGCCGTGCTGCCCGCCGACCTGCGCCCGGGCGACCTGCTGGCGGTGCCGGCCGCCGGGGCGTACCAGCTGTCCATGGCGTCCGGCTACAACCTGGTCGGCCGCCCGCCCGTCGCGGCGGTCAAGGACGGCCGGGCCAGGCTGCTGATCCGCCGGGAGACGGTGGAGGACTTCCACCGGCGCGAGGTCGGCCGGTGAGGGCGGCCAGCGGCCCGGCGGGGCTCAGGACGACCCCTAGTCGACGCAGAACTCGTTGCCCTCGATGTCCTGCATCGGGATGCACGCGTCGTGGCCGTCGTACAGCACCTGCACCTGCACCGCGCCGAGTGCGACCAGGCGTTCGCTCTCGGCCCGGAGGGCGGCGAGGCGCTCCTCGCCCACGAGCCCGGTGCCGACCCGGACGTCGAGGTGCACCCGGTTCTTGACGACCTTGCCCTCGGGAACGCGCTGGAAGTACAGCCGCGGCCCCACCCCCGTCGGGTCGAGGCAGGCGAACCAGGAACCGCGCTCCTCGGCCGGCCGGGAGCTCTCGTACTCCTCCCAGGTGGCGGACCCCTTCGGCGGCGGGGTCGGGACGTACCCGAGCACCTCGCACCAGAAGCGGCCGACGCGCTCGGGCTCGGCGCAGTCGAAGGTGACCCGGAACTGCTTGACCGCTGACATGGGCGGCACCCTGGCAAAGGGCGATCACGCCCATCGTCCGTATGCCGGACGGACGTTGACGTTGGCGGTGCGACGGGCCCGGCGCAGGCTTCGCCCCGCCGGGCCGTGGCTCGACGGGGCGAAGCGGGCGGGGCCCCGGCCGCCCGTGCGGCCGGCCGGCGTCAGCCGGTGTGGGCGGCGCTGACCAGGTCGGGCAGCAGCTTCGCCGCGTTGGGCGTGCCGAGTCCGGTGATCGGGTCCCAGCCGGTGCTGGCGGGGTAGCCCGGGACCGTCGGGTCGGCGGTGTTGTTGCCGAGGGTCACGTCGTTGAAGTCGGCGGCGTACGCGGCCGGGTCGGCCGCCAGCTTGTACAGGGCCGGGTTGATCTGGCCGAGGCCGCCGCCGTTGATCTGGTCCGCGATCGAGACCAGGCCCGCCCACTGCGGGCAGGAGAGCGAGGTGCCGCCGATGTCGTACCAGCCGGTGCTGCACGGCGTGGCACCGCACTTGAGGCCGGAGGAGCCGTCCGGCGGCAGCGACAGGTAGACCAGCGCGCCGGTGCCGGAGGCGGCCTGGAGGGAGATGTCCGGGACGCCGCGCTTGGCGCCGATGGCCGTGGAGCCGGCGGGCAGCGCCGACTGGTAGGCCGGCTTGTCGAAGACCTGGCTGAACCCGCCGCCCGCGAAGGTCCATCCGACCTCGGCCGCACCGGGGTTGGCCCGGCAGGCGGCCGGGCTGTCGGTGCTGTCGACGGTCCGGCCGGCGGTGGCTCCGGGGTCGGTGCACAGGTTCGTGCCGCCGACGCCGGTCACCAGCGGGTCGGAGGCCGGCCACTCGACCGACGGGTCCGGGAGGGTGGAGCCGCCCTGCTTCACCGGCGTCTTCTTCGACCCGGCCGAGCCGTTGTCACCGGACGAGCCGAGCACCGTGACGCCGTTCAGGGCCGCCGACTTGAAGGCGTGCCGGAGCGGCTCGATCGACTGGGCGCTGGCGAACGCGCCCTCCGCGGAGGCGAAGGACTGCGAGATGACGTTCGCCAGGTGGTGGTCGACCACGTACTGCTCGGCGTTCATCATGGCCGGGAAGCCCTGGACGCCGAGCGTCTCCGCCGTGGGGGTGCTGACCAGCAGGATGTTGGCACCGGGGGCCATCGCGTGCGCGGTCTCCACGTCGAGCGCGACCTCGAGCGCCCAGGCGGCCTTGTCCTCCTGGCCGGTGCCCTTGCTGCCGGGCGGCGGCGCGGTGGTGCCCGGCGCGCCCTGGACGTGCAGCTCGCTGAAGGTCGGCATGCCCGGCTGGCAGGTCACGCCCTCCTCGCCGCACATCGCGGTGACGCCGAAGGCCTGGTCGAAGACGTGCAGGTCGTGGGCCATGGTGTCGCTGCCGTAGGAGTCGACGATGGCGATCGTCTGGCCCCGGCCGTCGTAGCCGCCGGCGTAGAGCGGGCCGAGGTTGTACGCGGCGCGGATCGCCTGCGGGCCGAAGCAGCGGCGGCCCGCCGACGCGCACTGCGCCTGGGTGGGGGGCGTGGTGCTGGTCGCGACCTGGGCGTAGTCGGCCACCGCGGGGTGCACGGCCGGGTAGTCGGCGGCCACGGCGGTGCCCGCCGTCGGGACGGCGAGCGCACCGGAGGCCGCGAGCGCCAGGCTGCTCACCCCCGCCAGGAGCATCCGGCGTATGGTTGGTGCCTTCAAGTCGTCCTCCATGAGGGTTGGTTGGGGGACATCGGCGGATGGACGCGGGTCGGATCGTGCGACACCGGGTCCGTGAGGTCTCCGTGACACGAGGTCACGGACGGGCGCGAGTGTAGGGGCGCCGGCGGCCCGGCCTCAATGGCTTCTCCCGAATCGGATCGACCCCCGTGCCGCGGGCCGGACGTCCGTCCACCGACCGTCGGTACACGCTCCCACCAGGCCGGTCCCCGGCACCCGGGCGGTGGCGGCCGGACCGCCCGCCGTGCAGCAGAAGGCCGGCCCTCCCCGGGCGGGGAGGGCCGGCCGGTTCGGCGCGGCTCAGGGCACGCGAGCCCTTCGGTGCTCAGGCCCGGTGGGCCGCCGGGCGCTCGGGGGAGGCCTCGGCCAGGGCCCGGGTGACGGCCTCGACACCGGCGCGCAGGCCGTACACCGGGGTGCCGGGCTGCTGGCGCCACGAGTCGTCGATGCCGCCGGCGTCCACCGTGTCGAAGCCCAACTCGTCGATCAGGGCCCGCACGACGCGCTTGGCCGCCTCGTCGTCGGAGGCGACGGGTACGGCGATCCGCTCCGGGTCACCGGCCGGGCGGGGGCGCTCCAGCAGGTCCTGCGCGAAGGTGCCGTTGAACGCCTTCACCACCCGGTGGCCGAGGTGCTGCTCCGTCCAGCGGCTCTCGGTCAGTCCGTCGTCCTCGATCGCGTCGATCCGGCCGTCGCGCTGCTGCGGGTAGTAGTTGCCGGTGTCGATCACCGCCACGTCCTCGGCCGCGCCGTCCAGCAGGCCGGCGGGCAGGTCCGGCACGTTCTTCAGCGGGACGGTCACCACCACGACCTGCGCGCCCTTCGCCGCCTCGGAGGCCGTCACCGCCTTCGCGCCGGTCTCCTCGACCAGGGCCTTGAGCGTCTCCGGGCCGCGCGAGTTGGCCACCGAGACCTCGTGGCCGAGCGCGGTGAGGCGCCGGGTCAGGTTGCCGCCGATGTTGCCCGCGCCGATGATGCCGATCTTCATGGGAAAGCCTCTCTCTCCGGGAGTGCCGGTCCGGCCGGCCCGTTCGTGCCAGCCGTGCCAGCCGTTCCGTCCGCTCCGGCTTCAGGACTGCCGCAAGCTCGTCGACCTCGGCCAACCCCGCGGTGGTCGGATCTGTTCCCGGGCAGGGGACCATCCCCGCGCCGCCCTGCGCGCCCCGCCGCGCCGGTGAGCCGGCGAGCCCCTACGCCGACCGGGCGGCCCGCGCCCGGGAGGACGGCCCCGCCGTCACTCGAAGCGCGCGGGGTCGCCGGCGCCGCGGCGGACGATCTCCGCCTCGCCGTCCGAGAAGTCGACGACGGTCGTCGGTTCCGTGCCGCAGTCCCCCGAATCCACCACGGCGTCCAGCACGTGGTCCAGCCGCTCCTTGATCTCCCACCCCTGGGTCATCGGCTCGTCGTCCCCGGGGAGGAACAGGGTGCTGGAGAGCAGCGGCTCACCGAGTTCGGCCAGCAGCGCCCTGGTGACGGCGTGGTCGGGGATCCGGACCCCCACCGTCTTCTTCTTCGGGTGCATCAGGCGGCGCGGCACCTCCTTGGTGGCCGGGAGGATGAAGGTGTAGCTGCCGGGCGTCGCGGCCTTGACGGCACGGAAGACGTTGTTGTCGATGTGGACGAACTGCCCCAGCTGGGCGAAGTCCTCGCACATCAGCGTGAAGTGGTGGCGTTCGTCGAGACGCCGGATGGACCTGATCCGCTCCAGCCCGTCGCGGTTGTCCAGTCGGCAGCCGAGGGCGAAACAGGAGTCGGTCGGGTACGCGATGAGGGCCCCGGACCGGAGGTCGGCGGCCACGGTGCTGATGGTGCGCGGCTGCGGGGACTCTGGGTGCACGTCGAAGTACTTCGCCATTGGGCGACCCTACGGCATCCCGGAGATCCACGGGCGCAACCACGAGGTGGGCCGCGGCCGGATGCCGCGGCCCACCGTGTGAGGGGGGATCAGGAGGTGGTCAGGGCGGTGTCGTCGATGACGAAGCTGGTCTGGAGGGAGGAGTCCTCGGTGCCGGTGAACTTGACGGTCACCGTCTGGCCGGCGAACGCGCTGAGGTCGTAGCTGCGCAGGGTGTAGCCGGCGCCCGCGTTGGCGTTGCTGAAGGTGGCCAGGGTGGTCGAGCCGGCCTGGACGGTGAGCTTGTCGTAGGCGGTCGACCCGGACTCGGCGGTGTCGATGTGCAGGTAGAAGCTGAGGGCGGCCTTGCAGCCGGCGGGGACGGTCACCGTCTGGGCGAGGGTGTCGGTGTGGCTGGAGCCGTAGCCGTCGAGCCAGGCCTTCCAGCTGCCGCCGTGGGCGGCCTCACCGGTGGAGTTGTCGACGACGCCGGAGGTGGCCGTCCAGGGCGCGGCGCTGCCGGTCTCGAAGCCGGGGTTGCCGAGCAACTGGGTGCCGGTGCAGGTGCCGCCGCTGCCCGTGACGGTCCAGCTGAAGGTGGTGGAGCCGCTGGCGCCGGTGGAGTCGGTGGCGGTCACCGTCGTGGTGTAGGTGCCGGCCGCGCTCGCGGTGCCGGTGATCAGGCCGGTGGTGGAGCTGATGGACAGGCCGCTCGGCAGGCCGCTCGCGGCGTACCTGAGGGTCTGGCCGGAGGCGGAGTCGGTGGCGTGGATCTGCAGGCTGACCGAACCGCCCTGGGCGGTGGTCTGGTTGCCCGGGTTGGTGACGGAGACGGTGTTGCCGCCGGTGCTGCCGGAGGTGAAGGCGGCGGTGCCGTTGGGGGTGCCGAGGCCGGTCGGGCCGTCGTAGCCGGCGCCGGCGGTGCACAGGTAGGACGGGGAGCAGCTGCCGTTGGCGCCGCTGGTCACGTCGTAGAGGGAGGAGGTGTGGGCGTACGGGTAGGACGCCGGGTTGGTGCCGGCGGCCGGGGTGCCGGCGAGGGCGTAGACCGCGGCGATGATGGGGGAGGAGGCGCTGGTGCCGCCGTAGACGTTCCAGCCGCTGCCGCCGTAGGTCTGGTAGACGGCGACGCCGGTGGCCGGGTCGGCGACGGCGGAGACGTCGGCGACGGTGCGCTTGGAGCAGCCGGTGTCCTTCTGCCAGCTCGGCTTGGCGTCGTAGGCGGAGCAGCCGGAGCCGGCGCCGTTGCCGCCGGAGCTGCTGCCCCAGACCTTCTCGCTCCAGCCGCGGCTGGTGGAGGCGCGGCTGAGGCTGGTGCCGCCGACCGCGGTGACGTACTGGGAGGCCGCCGGGTACTCGACGCCGTAGCCGGAGTCACCGGAGGAGACGGTGATGGCGACGCCGGGGTGGTTGAAGTAGCTGGCGTCGGAGCTCGGGTCGGTGGAGTCCTCGGAGCCGCCGTAGCTGTTGGAGACGTACTTGGCGCCCATCGAGACGGCGGTGTTGACGGCGGCGCCCAGGTTCTCCATGTTCGCGTCGTCGGACTCGACGAGCAGGATGTGGCAGTTGGGGCAGATCGCGCTGACCATGTCGACGTCGAGCGAGATCTCGCCGGCCCAGCCGCTGTCGGCGGTGGGGTAGTTGGTGCCGCCGCGCTGGTCGACCTTCTTGAAGCAGCCGTTGGCGGTGGTGCACGCGGGCAGCCCGTACTGGGAGCGGTAGGTGGCGAGGTCGGACTCGGCGTTGGGGTCGTCCTGGGCGTCGACGATGGCGACGGTGGCGCCGGAGCCGGCCGAGGCGGGGAGGTTGTACGCGGCGGTGAGGTCGCCGGGGCCGTAGCCGGAGGGCAGGATGTTCGGTGCCAGGGTGCCCTGTTGGACGATGTCGGTGCGGGCGAGCGCGAGGCAGGCCATCTCACCGGGGTGGCTGGGGGCGGCACAGAGCCGCTTGGTGGCGGCGGAGTGCGCCGAGCCGTCGGCCGTGGTGGCCGCCGGGGTCGCGGTGGCCGCCGGGGCGGTGACCGCGAGCAGGCCGGTGGCGGCCATGGCGAGGGCGGGCAGGGCGGCGAGCAGTCTGCGCGCCCGTGGCGGGCGCGGGCTGCTGGGGGGGTGGAAGCGCAAGAGTCGACCCTCCGTGGGGTGAGGGCGCGGCCGGTGCCGGCATGGGGGTGCTCGCCGGTACGGGCTCGGGCCCGTGCTGACGGATCACGGCATGTGCTGGCCGGCCCCGGTTGGTGGCCGCGGGCCGGCGTGGTGCTTGCGCTGAACTGTGAGGCGGGGGACGTCCCGGGCCGGAAAACGGGGGGACACCTCAGCGATGGTGACAGGACCATGACATGCCAGGGGGCGCATCAAGGGCCGCACCGCCCAGGGGCGTTGCCGTAGCGGTGCGGCCATGACGTTACTGACGGGTCGTCGGCGCCCTCAAGGAGCGGTGCGCAGCTTTTACCCGGGCTTGCCCATGAGTTGTCCGGAGGATGAGACGGGCGCTTCCCGGGGGCGGTTCGCCGTGCGCCGCGCGTGGCCCGGCGGTCGGGACCGAGGGCATAATGAAATCCATGTTCATGTAGAGTCTCCCCGTGTCGACCCCGACAGAACGGAGCCCCTGATGTCCGCCCACTGCCAACTGACCGGTCGCAAGCCGGGCTTCGGCCATGCGATCTCGCACTCGCACCGCCGCACCCCGCGCCGCTTCGACCCGAACATCCAGCGCAAGCGCTACTGGCTGCCCAGCGAGGGCCGCTACGTGCGCCTCACGCTCAGCGCCAAGGGCCTGAAGACCGTCGACGCCATCGGGATCGAGGCCGCCGTGGCCCGGATCCGCGCCCGGGGGGAGAAGGTCTGATGGCCAAGCAGAGCAAGATCGCCAAGAACGAGCAGCGCCGTGCCGTCGTGGCCCGCTACGCCGAGCGCCGGGCCGAGCTGAAGAAGATCATCGCTCGGCCCACCAGCACCCCCGAGGAGCGCGCCGCCGCCCAGCGCGAGCTGGCCGGCCAGCCCCGGGACGCCAGCGCCACCCGGGTCCGCAACCGCGACGCCGTGGACGGCCGCCCGCGCGGCTACCAGCGCGCCTTCGGCCTGTCCCGGATCAACCTGCGCACCATGGCCCACGCCGGACAGCTGCCGGGCGTGCGCAAGTCGAGCTGGTGAGCACCGTGCCCGCACACCTCAGGCTCCCCGTCGTCGTGGTGGCCGGCCTGCACCGTGCCGAACGCCGCCGCGCCGTCCAGGAGTTGCTCGACGGCGGCGTCAACGGCGTGGTCCTCCACCACGATCTGCGCGACGCCGGCCGGGGCACCGTCCACCGCGAACTGCGGGACACCGACGGGGTGTACGACACCGCCGAGCTCCCGCTGACCAACGACTGCCCCTGCTGCGCCCTGCGCGAGGACCTGCTGCCGCTGCTCGCCGGCATCGCCGAGGCCGGCGAGCACGGGCTGGCGGTCGTCGAGCTGTGGGGCGGCAGCGACCCGCACCCGGCGGTCGAGGTGATCGCCGGCGGCGAGGTGGACGGCCGCCCCATGGAGGAGTTGATCGAGCTCGCCGGCGTGGTCACCGCCGTCGACCCGGACCGGCTGCTCGGCGAACTCTCCGTCTCCGACGAGTTGTCCGAGCACGGCGAGCACACCTGCCCGGGCGACGTCCGCACCCGGGCCGAGGCGCTCGCCCACCAGATCGAGTACGCCACCACGATCGCCGTCGCCCGCGGCGGCGAGAGCGGCCTGTCGATGCTGCGCCAGCTGCACCCGACCGCGCGCCGGGTGCTGCTCGGCACCGGGGAACTGCTGCGCGCGGCGCTCGGCGGCTTCGACGTGCCGGCCGCCCGCGACCGGGTCAACCCGGCGCTGGCCCTGCTGCCGCAGGAGCACGACGAGGCGGGCGTGGCCACCCTGGTGTGGGAGCGCCGCCGCCCGCTGCACCCCGTCCGGCTGCACGCCGCGCTGGAACTGCTCGTCCCGGCCGCCCAGCGCAGCCGCGGCCGGTTCTGGCTGGCCAACCGCCCGGAGCTGATGCTGGCCTGGGACGCGGCCGGGGCGAACCTCGCGGTCGAGGAGTGCGGGCCCTGGCTGGCCTCGCTGCCGGACGCCGCCTGGGAGCTCTACCCGCCCGCCCGGCGGGCCGCCGCCGCCCTGGACTGGCACCCCGCCCACGGCGACCGCGTCCAGCAACTCGCCTTCACCGCCGAGGGCCTGGACGTCGACGGGATCGTCGAGCTGCTCGACTCGTGCCTGCTCACCGACGCCGAGCTGATGGCGGGGGAACAGGGCTGGAAGGCCCTGCCCGACGCCTTCGCCGACCTGCTCGAACCCGTTTCCTGACCGGGCGGACCAGCCCGGCACGCGGCGGGCGTCACCACCGTCGGCGCCGCCCGCCCCCCCCCCCCCCCCCCCCCCACGGGCCCACCAAATGGCCGTGCGCACCCCCACAACACC